>DAOUGY010000031.1:0-13316 GCA_034428975.1 Anaerolineaceae bacterium
TCCCGAACACACGGTCATCGAACCCGTGGCGCAGCAGACCGCCAATCTGGAAAAAGCCTACGATTTTGAGCTGATGCTCGGCTCCGGCCACCTGACCGGGTACTTCGTCAACGACCCCGCATTGGAAGCTCGGGTGATGTCCGCGCTGGAAAAACTCGCCGATCCGCAGGCTTTCCAGGCGCGTTATGGCGTCGGGTCCGACAAGGGCGTGCTGCTCTTTGCCGCCGGCGACGGCAACCACTCACTGGCCACCGCCAAAGCCATCTGGGAAAAGATCAAACCGCAGGTCGGGTTGGATCACCCTGCGCGCTATGCCCTGGTGGAAGTGGAAAACGTGCACGACGAAGGCCTGGAATTTGAGCCGATCCACCGCGTGCTGTTCGGCGTCAAGGCCGACGTCCACGCCGCGCTGCGCGAAACCTTCGGCGAGCGCGTCTCGTTCATCGCCTGCACCGATGAACACGACATGGTACGCCGCGTGGAAGCGCAATCCGGGGCCGCCCAGCAGATCGGAATGGTCTCTGCGGCCGGTTGCGAGTTGGTTTGCGTCGAAAACCCGCCCTCCAACCTGCCGGTAGGCACGCTGCAGGGCTTTTTGGATGCCTGGTTAAAAACCGGCGCCGCCGGGCAAATCGATTACATCCACGGCGAAGACGTGGTGGTTGAATTGGGCCGCAAACCCGGTCACATCGGCTTTTACCTGCCTGCCATGCCCAAGGACGACCTGTTCAAGACCGTCATCCTCGATGGCGCCCTGCCGCGCAAGACCTTCTCAATGGGCGAAGCGCACGAAAAGCGCTTTTATATGGAAAGCCGCCGCATCGCCTGATCGTTCCGACCCTGGCTACACAACTCCCGGCAGGAGCGGCGCGTGCTGTTCCTGCCGGTTGCGTTCACCTCACAGTTCGGAAAGTCCGCCGACGATGACCATTTCAAGGGTATAATTCGCGCTGAGGAGCCGCTCCATGACCCACTTTCAGCGATTTTTCCATAAAGACCCCAACGCTCTGCCGCCCGCCGACGTGCGACTGACCGACGTCCGTGTGGAATTGTGGCCGGACGGCCGCCGTGTGCGCGTGTTATTGGAGCTCACCCCCTTCCAGCAGAATCCCAACCTGGAAGCCTGGATCACCGATTCGAACGGCGACGAAGTAGCCCGCACGCGCATTATCGAGAATGCCGAAGTGCGCCTGGTGTTCACCCTGCACATTCGCGCTTCGTATGTCGACGGTCAGTACGACCTGCACGCGCAGGTGGCCTACCCCGACCTGGGCGCTGTGGACACCCGCACGGTGCGCTTTGAAGCGCACGAAAACAACCTGTCCGAAGCCTGATCCCGCAGAGCAGCGTACAACACGGCGTCTTCCGCCTCGTCTTTGCCTGCCTGAATCCCATCCCTGCAGCACGAACCGTCCTTCATGAAAAAAACCATTCAACGTCTCTCCATTCTGCTCGCCCCCTACAAACGATCCGTTGCGCTCACCGCGGTCCTGCTCCTGCTGCTCACCGCCATCGATATGGCTCTGCCGGCCATCATTCGTCAGGTCATTGATGTTGGCCTCAAACAGGCCGGCAGTCTGTGGCTGCTCGGCGCAGGCATTTTACTGGCTGTGCTGGGCCTGCTCAAAGCGCTGCTCTCGTTTCGCCAGCGCTTCACCGCCGAGTGGGTGGCGAACAATTTCGCCTACGACCTGCGCAACCGCCTGTACGACCACATCCAGCGCCTGTCGTTCACCTTCCACGACCATGAACAGTCCGGTCAGCTTATCAGCCGCTGCATCGAAGATGTGCGCTCCATTCAAAATTTCACCGGCCACGGCGTGATCGAATTCCTGCGCATCCTCGTCCTGACGGTCGGCATCAGCGCCGTCATGTTTGCCACCAATGCCAGACTGGCCTTCATTTCGCTGCTGCCCATCATTCCGTTGGTGTTCGTCACCACCAATTACGGCAAAACCCTCGGGCGCTACTTCCTTAAAGTTGATAATTCGCTGGGCGATCTGTCCGCCTGCCTGCAGGAGAACGTCACCGGTGTGCAGGTGGTGCGCGCCTTCGCCCGCGAAGAGCACGAGATCGAACGCTTCAACCAGAAGAACCGCACCCTGTACAACGATCAGATTCGCGTGGTGAAGACCTGGGGCAAGATCCTGCCCACCACCCCGCTGCTCATCGCGGTCGGCACCGTCTTGATTTTGTGGTTTGGCGGGCAAATGGTGCTTGACCAGCAAATCACCCTCGGTGAGTTGGTGCAGTTCAGCAGTTACATGACGCTGCTGGCCGCCCCGGCCCAGCAATTGGCCTGGCTGGTCAATGCCGCCGGCGAAGCCTCGGCTGGTTTGCAGCGCACCTTTGAAATCCTCGAACGCCCCTCGGCCATCCAATCCCCGCCCAACCCGACGCCCCTGCCGTCGCTGCGCGGCAAAGTGGAATTCGATTCCGTCTCCTTCCAGTACGCCGGCGAAAACTCCCCCGCCCTGCATAACATCCAACTGACAGTCGAACCCAATCAGGTGGTGGCGCTCATCGGCCTGACCGGCTCCGGCAAAACCTCGCTGATCAACCTCATCCCGCGCTTTTATGATGTTTCCAGCGGAGCGGTGCGCATCGACGGGCACGACGTGCGCAGCCTGGACCTTGCCGCGCTGCGCCGCCAGATTGGCATTGTGCTGCAAACCTCGCTGCTCTTCTCCGTCAGCGTGCGCGACAATCTGGCGTACGGCCGCCCCAACGCCACCGAGGAAGAAATTATCGCCGCTGCCAGGGCCGCCCAGGCGCATGATTTCATCCTGCAGCTTCCCAAAGGATATGACACCATCGTCGGCGAGCGCGGGGTAACCCTCTCTGGCGGGCAGCGCCAGCGCATCGCCATTGGCCGCGCCCTGCTGCTCAATCCGCGGATTTTGATCCTGGACGACTCCACCTCCTCGGTCGATACACAAACCGAACACCTCATTCAGCAAGCGCTTGGCAACCTCATGCAAGGCCGCACCACGTTCATCATCGCCCAGCGCCTGTCCAGCGTACGCCGCGCCGATATGATCCTCGTTCTCGATCAGGGCCGCATCATCGAACGCGGCACGCATGATGAGCTCATCCGCCACAAAGGCTTGTACCGCGAAATCTACGAGCTGCAACTGCGCGATCAGGAGGAATTCCAGGAAGAGCTGACCGCTGCCGAATTCGAACCGGAGCGCGCCGCGCGCGTGCAGGAACTGGAATGACAGGCAAACCCACCATGGCAACCACAACCTCCAACCCTCCCCAGACCGACGATCTGCCGATGCGCGGCTTTGACGCGCAGACCACGCGCCAGTTGTTCAGTTTTGTCAAACCCTATGGCCGCCCCCTGTTGGTGGCATTGTTCTTCATGCTGGCCAGTTCGGCGGCATCCATTGCCGGGCCGTACCTCTTCAAGGTCGCACTCGACAGCGGTATCGCCAAAGGCGATATGGTTGTGCTACGCAATGCCGTGCTGATCTACCTGGCTGTGGCCGGCGCGCAGTGGCTCTCCACCTACTTCCGCGTCACCATCATGGCCCAGGTCGGCCAGTCGGTCATCTACGACTTCCGTTCGCGTCTGTTCGCCCATCTGCAAAAGCTTTCGCTCTCCTTCTTCAGCCGATACAGCGTCGGGCGCATCATCTCGCGCGTGATGAACGACGTCAACGTGCTGCGTGAGTTCGTCACCTGGACCTTGCTGGCCATCGCCCGCGACCTGTTCACCATCATTGGCATCTTTTTCACCATGCTGGCCATGAACGCGCGCCTGTCGCTGATTTCCTTCGCCGTCATTCCATTGATGATCGGCGTCACGGCGTATTTCAAGCGCTTTGCCCGTGAGAATTACCGCGCCACGCGTGCCGCAATCAGTTGGGTCAACTCGGTGTTGGCCGAAAACATCAACGGCGTGCGGGTGGTGCAATCCTTCGCCCGCGAAGAGCACAATTTTGCCCACTTCCGCGACGAAGTCAACCGCAACAATCTGGATACCAACATCAAGGCCGCGCGTCTGTCGTCCAAATTCTTCCCTGCCATCGATTTTCTCGGTACGCTGGCCACCGCGCTGGTCGTCTGGCTGGGTGGGGCCGCCGTTCTTGGCGAAGAAGTGACCCCCGGCGTGCTGGTGGCTTTCGTTCTTTACATCAGCCGCTTCTTCGAGCCCATCCGCGATCTATCCCAGCGGTATGATTCCTTCCAGACCACCATGGCGTCCAGCGAGCGCATTTTCACCCTGCTGGGCGCGCCGGTGGAGATTGCCGATGCGCCCGACGCGCAGCCGCTGGGTACGATTCAGGGACGTGTGGAATTTGAGAACGTCTTGTTCCATTACAGCGACGACGACACCCCCGTGCTGCAAGACATCAACCTGACCGTGCAGCCCGGCGAAACGGTGGCGCTGGTTGGGCAGACCGGCGCGGGCAAATCCACGCTGGTCAAGCTCATTTCACGCTTCCACGACGTCACCGAAGGCGCGCTGCGCATTGACGACCGCGATGTGCGCGAAGTCACGCAGCACAGCCTGCGCTCGCAAATGGGCATCGTCCTGCAGGATCCCTTCCTCTTCTCCGGCACAATCATGGAAAATATCCGCTTTGGCCGGCTGGACGCCACGGATGACGAAGTACGGGAAGCCGCCCGTGCCCTGGGCGCCGATGAATTCATCCAATCGCTGCGCCTGGGGTATGAAACGCCGGTGGAAGAAGGCGGCGCGGTGCTCTCCGTCGGTCAGCGCCAGCTAATCTCCTTTGCCCGCGCGCTGCTCGCCAATCCGCGCATTCTCATTCTGGACGAGGCTACGTCATCGGTCGACACCCAGACCGAGCGCGTCATTCAGGCGGCGCTGGCGCGCTTGCTGAAAGGCCGCACGGCGTTCGTCATCGCGCACCGACTGTCCACCATCGTCAACGCCGACCGCATCCTGGTCATTCAGGATGGTAGAATTATGGAAGAAGGCCGCCACAGCGAGCTGCTGGCGCTGCGCGGCGAATATTACCGCCTGTACAGCATGCGCTTTGAAGAGGATGTGTAGAATGCGAAAACCGGCTTGGAAAATCGGTTGGGCCCTGGCGGTATGCCTGATTCTGACGGCGTGCGCCCCGGCAGCCCCCGTGGTCACGCCAGTTCCGCCCTCGCCCACCTTGCCGCCACCTACAGCCACCCCGGCCCCCAGCGCCACGCCCAGCCCCCGGCCGACCGCCACGGTCACCCCGCCGCCGGTTGTGTTTTACTCGCCGCTGGAGAACATCCGCCTGGACGAGCTGCCACAGATTGTCACCAATCCCTACGTGCAGCCCACCTCGCGCCTGGACGACGGCCACCACGGCGTCGACCTGGCTTTTTACCGCTTCAACGACATGGGCTCCATCGAAGGCCTGCCCATCCATTCGGTTCTGGAAGGCACCGTCGCCGCGGTGGTCAACGACCGCCTGCCGTACGGCAACATGATCATTATCGAAACCCCGCTCGACCGCGTGCCGCCCGCCTGGATCGCCGCCAACAGCCTGCCGGCGGTCATTCCCACCGTCACCAGTGACGGGCGCTTGAGCTGCCCTGAAACCGGCGCGATCCCCGCTTGGGACATGTCCAAACGCTCGCTTTATCTACTGTACGGCCACATGCTCGCCCCCAGCCCGCTGAAACTGGGCGAAAACGTGCCGGCCAACGCGGTCATCGGCGCAGTCGGCAACACCGGCCATTCCAGCAACCCGCACCTGCATCTGGAAGTGCGCATCGGCCCGGCCAACACCCGTTTTGAAGACGCCATCGCTCACAAAGAAACCACCGCCACCGCCCAGGAAATGTTCAACTACTGCCTGTGGCGCATCAGCAGCACCTTCCAAACCGTCGATCCCATGCCACTGCTCTTGCTGGAGCAGTAGCCCGCTTTGCGCCGGACTGGATTGATGCTAAAATCAAGTCACTTGCACCCACCCTTGGACCGGACGTAAATAGCCCCGGATGAACAATCCCCCCGCTCGACGCAAACTCATTCCCCTGCTGCTGCTGGCAGCCGTGCTGCTTTCGGCCGCCGCCTTGCTGTTGGAGCCCATGCTGCGCCCGGATGCCGCCCTGCGCGAAGGCACCGCTGTATCGCAGGCGACCGCCAGCTTGCCTGCACAAACCGGCGCAGCCCCCGCCGTCGTGCTGCCGTCCGAGGATCTCGCCGCACTGAACGCCCAGGGGGTAATGGTCCTCTCCATGGTGGATGGCGATTACACGCATCTTTTTGCCTATCATCCGCTGCACCTGCCCTTCACCCGCCTGACCAACTCCAATTGGAACGACCGTTCACCGCGCGTCAGCCCCGACGGCACGCGCATTGCTTACACCTCGCAGCAAAACGGCTACTGGGATCTCTACATCCTGGATCTGCGCGACGGAAAAACCACGCGCGTCACCGACACGCTCGCCTACGACGGCGCGCCCGCCTGGTCACCAGACGGCCAATGGCTGACGTATGAAAGCTATGTTGACGGCAATCTGGACGTGTTTGTTCGCTCCATCGTCGACCTGTCCAGCGAACCGCTGCGCCTGACCGACGATCCCGCTTCGGACGGTTCGCCGGTCTGGTCACCCGCCGGGCGCGAGATCGCCTTCGTCTCCACTCGCACCGGCGATTCCGAAATCTGGATAGCCAAACTGGATGTGGTGGACGATCGCTACACGAATATCAGCGACAATCCCTCCAGCGCCGATGAGCACCCCGTCTGGTCACCCGACGGCCGCTACCTGGCCTGGGCTGCCAATCGCTCCGGGGCGCGCACCCTGCAAGTGTGGGACAGCCAGTCGCCCTATGAGCCTGGCGTGGAAATCAGCGCCGGCGATTGGCCGGTATGGAGCCCGGACGGCCGTCTGCTGCTCACGCGCCTGGAAGCCCCCAACCAAACCAGCCTGACAACCCTGCGCGTTTCTGACAGTCGCCTGACGCTGCCGCTGATCGACCTGCCCGGTGCTTTGTACGGCCTGGATTGGCAGGCCGCCGCGCTGCCCGGCCTGATCACCACCGCCCCGGCGGACCTGTCCGGTCAGCGCTGGATGCCGGTGCTGACGCTCTCTCCGCCGCCCGGTGGTCGCCAGGGGGTTGTTCCGCTTGAAAATGTGGCCGCACCGTATGCCTACCTGCAGGACAGCGCCGACGAAGCCTTTCGCGCCTTGCGCCAGGCCGTTCTCGCGCAGGTTGGTTGGGATTTTCTATCCGAATTGGAGAATGCGTACCTGCCGCTGACCGAACCGCCTACGCCGGGCTTGCCGGAAAACTGGCTATACACCGGCCGTGCGTTCACCTTCAGCCGCGTGCCGCTGCAGGCCGGTTGGGTGGCGCTGGTGCGCGAAGATTTTGCCGGTGAAGTGTACTGGCGCGTTTTCCTCAAAGCGCGGTATCAGGACGGTTCACAAGGTGCGCCGTTGGATCGCGCGGTATGGAATTTAAACGCCCGCTTTGCCGGCGACCCGCTGGCCTATGAGCAGGGCGGCGCGTTGAGCGCGCCCCCCGGCGGGTACTGGGTGGATTTCACCGAGCTGGCCTCACGTTATGACTGGCAGCGCCTGCCAGCCCTGCCCAACTGGCGCACCTTTTACCCCGCCGGCCGCTTTGACCAGTTCGTCCTGACCGGCGGACGCGATTGGTCGCAGGCAATGGATGAATTGTACCCGCCGGAGGCCCTGGCTACCTACACACCGGTGCCCACCTACACCCCCACCCCCACCGAGACCCCCGCCACGCCGCTGCCGCCCACGCCTACGGCGTCGCTCACGCCTACCATCACCTTCACGCCCACATTCCGCCCGACATGGACGCCTTCGCCTTGATGCGCACTTACCGCTTTCTGCTGCGCCTGTTGCCAGGGCTTTTCGCGGCCGCGGTGATGCTAACGGCCTGCGGGGCACCGCAGCAGGCGGCACCTGTGGAACAGCCACTCGACGAGGCCGGCGTACGGCCCACCCCGGTGATTGCCGGAAACCCAGCCGCCCAGGCAACCGCTCTGCCGCAAGTCACCCCACAGCACGTCCCGCTCGAGCTCAACTTCCCCACCCCGGGCCCCATTCCGGTCTCGCGCTGGCGCGCTCCGCTTTACGAAGCGCCCTTTGCGCTGGGTCCGTATGATCACTTTTACTTCACCCGTCCCATCGCCGCGGATGAAGTCAACTGGCCGCTGGCCGATTACCGCTACGGCTACAACTTCCCCGGAACCGATGCCATTCACACCGGCGTGGACATCGACGCGCGCATTGGCACCCCCGTGCGCGCCGCCGCCGACGGTGAAGTGATCTGGACCGGTTACGGGTATCTACACGGTGACGACGACCCCAATGATCCCTACGGGCTGGCGGTCGCCATCCAACACGATTTTGGCCACAATGGCAAACGCCTGATCACCGTCTACGGTCACATGGATCGCATCGATGTCATTCCCCATCAGCGCGTGCACATGGGCGACGCGCTGGGAATCGTCGGCAACACCGGCATGACCACCGGCCCGCATTTGCATTTTGAAGTTCGCCTGCAAGGCGACGATTACTACTTTACCCGCAACCCGGAACTGTGGCTGGCCCCGCCCCAGGGCAGCGGTGTGCTGCTCGGGCGCCTGTTCAACACCAACGGGTCGATTTTGGACGGGCAGATGCTGGTTGTCACCTCGGACAGCACCGGCCGCCGCTGGGAAGTGCTCTCTTACGCCGGCAGGCTGGTCTTTTCGGATGACCATTACAGGGAAAACCTGGTGTTGAGCGATTTGCCGGCCGGGCGCTACACCCTCACCGCCGACTACCTGGGCGACCGTTTCTCTTACGGTGTGGACATCCGCCCCGGCGCCATCACCACCTTCACCTTCCGCGGCGCCAACGGCTTCAACACCGCGTCGCCGCCGCCCCCTTCCATGGATGACTGGCTGCCCGAAAACTAACCAAACAGCGCGGCTGGGAGAAATCCCCGCCGCGCTGTGGATTCATTCCATCCAATTCGTTAATGCTCGCCGCGCGCGATAATGTCCCCGGACCCCGGTGTGCGCTGTGTAACCGTCGGGCTGCCAAAGTATTCCACGTTGCCGCTGCCGGTGATGGTCACATCCAGTGTATCCGTAGCCCACAGTTGAATATCGCCCGAACCGAGGATCTCCGCCCGGGTGGACGCGCTCTTCAGATCCGCACCCGAAAAATCTCCCGAACCGGAAATCTTAACCCGCAGCGATTGGGTCTCGCCGCGCAGGTCAATCGACCCGGATCCCAGGATTTCCGCCACCAGGTCATTCGAGCGCACCTCATCCAACGTGATATCACCCGAACCCAGGATCCTCACCGTCACATCGCGTGCGTCCAGCGCGCCTTGCACTTGAATATCCCCAGAACCGGTCAGGGTCACCGTATCCAGCTTGCGCAGGGTCAACGTGTAGTGCACGCCGCGCGTCATGCCGATGGACACGCCCGGTTTGGTGCCGATCACCAACCGTCCGCCTTTCACCTCGGTGGTGATCAACGGCAGGATGTTATCTTCGGCATCAATTGTAATTTCTTCTTTGTCGCCAAATTGCACAGTTAAGTTACCAAAACCAGCCAGTTCCACCTGCGAGACATTTTCCAAAACGCGGGTTTCGGATGCCATCTTTCCGGAACCCTGCACGCCGCTGATATTAATCGTCAACCCGCCGCTGCAACCGGCCAAAACCAGGCCGGTGAGCAAACCCACCCAAAACTTCATTTTCATTTCTCCAAACCTCCTCTGCGCATTGATGTCTACTTCATATACGCAAACCACCGGTTAAAGTTGTTTCGCCCCGCTCAGATTTTCAGATGACCCTTGACAAACTTCGCGGATGACCTGACAATTACCCTGCCACTCTTCCGGTCTGGCAAACAAACCCTTTTGGAGGAAAGTACCGCATGTCCAACCTTAAAAAATTCGCTGTGCGCGCCCTGATGGCTGCCACCGTTCTGGTGCTCGCCGCGTGCAATGCCCAATCCCAGGCTACCCCCACCCAGGCGGTGGATATCGCCGGTACGGTTCAGGCTGAACTGACCCGCATTGCGAAAATGAATCCCTCACCCACCCCGCAGCCCACTCTGGCGCCGGCGACCCCCATTGTCGTCACCGCCACCCCGGCCGTGGCAACCGTGCCCGCCAACCTGACGCCCGTGTCCACATTGGCCTTCCCGCCCACCGCCACCCCCGGTCAGGCTGCCCAGCCCGCCACCGGTGACAAGGCCCAGTGGATCTCCAATGTGCCGTCCGACGGCGCCACCGTCACGGCCGGTGAGAAATTTGACGTCATGTGGACGATGAAGAACATCGGCACCACCACCTGGACGGTCAAATACCAGTATCGCTACTACCTCGGCGACAAGATCTATGAGGCCAGCTCGTACTACCTGAAGAAGGAAGTCAAGCCCAACGAGACCATCGACCTGTATGTTGACGCCGTTGCTCCATCCAAAAGCGGCGAATACAGCATGCTGTGGGTGTTGACCAACGAGAACGGCGTGAACTTCGGCCAGATGGACATCCGCCTCAAGGTTGTCCCGGTCGGTGCCACCCTCACCCCCACTCCCACGGAATAACCCACTCCCCTCACCGCATAAACGGTGCGCATGAGTACCCTGCATGAAATCAAAGCCGAGGCCGCGCGCCTCGGCTTTTTGCTCACCGGAGCCGCCACCGCTCAGCCTCCGCTGCATTATTCGGAATTTCAGCGCTGGCTGCAGACTGGCCATTCCGCCGACATGGAATACCTGGCGACGTCGCGTTCGCTGGAGCGCCGCGCCCATCCGGCACAAATCCTGCCGGGCTGCCGCACCGTTCTGGTGGTGGCTTTGCCGTATCCGGCGCCAGCCCCCCTCTCCACGCCCGTCGCGCTGCGCGTGGCTGCCTATGCCCGCGGCGCCGATTATCACGACCTCATCCCCCCTCGGCTGGAGCAACTGGCCAGTGCCGTGCAGCGCATCAGCGGCACGTCGTTCAACGCGTTGGCCTATACCGACACCGGCGCTATTCTGGAGCGCGATTTCGCCTCTCAGGCCGGGTTGGGCTGGGCCGGAAAAAACACCTGCCTCATCCACCCCTCTTTTGGCTCCTACGTATTGCTCGGCGAATTGTTGCTCGACCTTGAGCTGGAGCCCGACACGCCCTTCACAGCCGATCGTTGCGGCAGCTGCCGCCGCTGCATCGATGCCTGCCCCACGGGCTGTATCCTGCCAAACCGCAGCATCGACGCGCGCCGCTGCCTGTCCTACCTGACGATTGAAAACAAAGGTGCCATCCCGCGCGAGCTGCGTCCGTCGGTGGGCCAATGGCTCTTCGGCTGCGATATCTGCCAGATGGTTTGCCCCTGGAACGCGAAAGCCCGCCCGACCCACTGCCTGCCAGAATTCGCCCCGCACCTGTCCGATGCCGAGCTGGAGCCGCGCGTCTTGCTTGCGCTCTCCCCCACCGGTTTCAAGCTGCTCTTCACGGGCAGCCCGCTGCTGCGCGCCAAACGGCGCGGATTGTTGCGTAATGCCGCCGTTTTGCTCGGTAACCGCAAAGACACAGCTGCAGTTCCCATTCTTGCCCACACGCTGGCCAACGAGCCGGAAGCTCTGGTGCGTGCCCACGCCGTATGGGCGCTGGGGCAAATTGGCGGCTCGGCCGCCCGCCACGCGCTCGATGGTCACCGCACACGAGAAACAGACGAAACGGTGCGGGCAGAAATTCGCGCCGCGCTGGACGAACAACCCTGAAAAACGCCTTCTACGAAAAACCAAAGACCCCCGGCTGAAAGGCCAGGGGTCTTAATTGGATTGTCGAGTCGTTTTACGGGCTCTTGGTGGCGGTTGCACCCGGATTGCTCAACGTGATCGTCGGCTGGGGTGTGCCCGGCGTCAGCGTCGGCGCGCTGGTCGGCGTCGGCGTGATCAAGTTCATCGGCACTTTAATCACCTGCCCGGCAAAGATCAGGGTCTTGTCGGTGATGTTGTTTTCTTTGATCGCCATGATGGCTTCCACGGTACTGTTGAACTTCACCGCAATGCTGTCCAGAGTGTCGTTTGGCTCAATGATGTAGGTCCACAAGGTTCCGCGCGGGTACTGGCCGATATCGGTTGGCATCGGCTGCGGGGTGTTGGTCGGCAGGACGGTATCTTTGTTGGGGATCAGAATTTTCTGACCTGGTGCGATCGGGCACGTGCCGGCGGCGAACCCGTTCAGCTTGAGCAAGTCGTTCACATCGACTTCCTTCTTGGCGGCAATGTCCCAGCAGGTGTCGTTCAATTCCACCGTGTACACTTCAGGCCCGGTCGGGGTCGGCGATGCCAGCGTCGGGGTCACCGAAGGCGTCGGGGTGATCGTCGGGGTATTGGTCGGCGTTACCGGGGTGACGGTGGGCGTGGCAGAGGCGGTGGGTGTGGCAGAGGCAAAGAGTCCGCTCAACGGTCCGTTTGACCCGCTCAGCCATACCACCAGGATGATGATGCCCACCACCACCAGCAGGATGGCGGCGCCCAGCACGATGGCCGGCATCATTTTTTGTTTGCGTTGATACGAATCAATCACACTTTGCGGTGAAGTTTTTTTACTCATATCCTTTTCCCTGTGTTGAATTCTACCCACCGGAAAGTGGGTTCCCCTATTGTGGACAAATTGCACATTTTGATTATACCAAGTTCCTGCAAGTCAAGAAGGTTTGGCCCTTTTTTCGTAGCGGCCGGAAAAATCGCTTCTACCATAACCGCGGCATGATATAATTTTAACGTTGTCAGGAACCAATGGGTTCCCACCCGACCAAACGCTATTGGAGGCCTGCTCATGGAAATTACCACCACCCAGTACAAACATTGTGACCTTGTAAAAATCAAGGGCCGTGTGGACAGCTCCACCGCCCCGCAGCTCAACGAAAAACTGACCCAGATCACCGATGACGGGCGTTATCGCATCGTGCTGGACTTCAGCGAACTGGAATTCATGTCCAGCGCCGGTCTGCGTGCATTGATTGCGGCCCAGAAGACCTGCAAACGCTACAATCGTGGCGAAGTGCTGCTCGCCGCCGTCCCGGCGAATATCCTGTCCACCCTGGACCTGGCCGGCTTCCTGTCCATCTTCAAAGTTAGCGACGACGTTACCAGTGCAGTTGGCCGTTTCTGATCCTGTCACCCGTAAATCCCGAACCGCAATTTTCGAGGGCACGTTCGACAGCCTAGTATTAATTGCCGGGTTTGTTCGGGCTGCCGCGGAAGAGGCCGGTCTGGATGCCTGCTCAGTCTACGCCGTGGAAACTTCGGTGGATGAAGCTTGCTCCAACATCATCGAACATGCCTACGGCGCTGAAAAGCAGGGTGACATCACCTGCACG
>DAOUGY010000032.1:0-6974 GCA_034428975.1 Anaerolineaceae bacterium
AGCGATAATAAACAAAAGTAATATGACAAAAACAATACTGCCTTGTGATGTTCGTCAAAGCGATACTTGACAAACATCCTTTAATTTCATATCATATTTTGAGCTTTTATGACTTTCCGGATATCCGGCATTTCCCCTTAATTTCAAAATCGCATTGCTCGTTGGAAAACCAGATTTTTCGTAATCCGGTCCCGCATTCAAATCCATCAGGCTCGATCCGGGCCGTTATCGAATCATAGATTCATCACAGGCTGCAAAGGAGGTGATCACTTCAGCCGTACCTGTCATAGCCAATAACCAACAAGATCGAATCTAGCCAACCAATGAGGAGAAAATTAGAATGAAGAGCCGCTTTTTGATTTCTGTTGTTGTTTTGCTGGCCATCCTGTTAGCCGCCTGCCAACCTGCAGCTGAAACCGCTGCGCCCGCCGCGGAAACTGCCGCACCTGCCGCTCCGGCTGCGGAAACGGCCGCCCCTGCCGCCCCGGCTGCAGAAACCCCCGCCGAACCGATTAAAATTGGCGTGCTGGCCCCGCTCTCCGGCCCGGTTCCGACCTTCGGTGTATCCACCCGCGACGGCATTTTGCTGGCCGTTGAGGAGTGGAACGCCAAGGGTGGTGTCCTCGGTCGCCAGATTGAAGTGATCGTGGAAGATAGCCAATGCACCCCCGACCCGGCTGTGAACGCCGCCAACAAGCTGATCGACTCCGATAAGGTGAAGTACCTGATCGGCGAAGTCTGCTCCAAGGCATCCATCCCCGTGTCCGAAATCGCTGAGGAGAAGGGCATCATCCAGATTACCTCCACCTCCACCAACCCGACCGTTACCCTCAAGGCCGACGGAACCACCAAGGACTATGTCTTCCGCGCTTGCTTTATCGATCCCTTCCAGGGCTCGGTGATGGCCAAGTTCGCGCTGGGCAAAGGCTTCAAGACGGCCTTCATCATGTTTGATCAGGGCAACGACTATGTGCGGGGTTTGGCGGAAGCCTTTGAAGAAGCCTTCGTGGCCAACGGCGGCACGGTTGTCGGCAAAGAAACCTACACCGCTCAGGATACCGACTTCTCGACCATCCTGACCAAGGTGGGCGAAAGCAAGGCCGAAGTGCTGTTCCTGCCGGATTACTACAACATCGTCAACCTGGTTGGCGCTCAGGCCAAGGAAAAGGGCATCACCGCTGTGATGATGGGTGGTGACGGCTGGGATTCCGCCGATCTGGATGCTGCGGCGGCGGCCGGTGGCTTCTTCTCCAACCACTACTCGCCCGAGGATACTCGCCCCATCGTTCAGAATTTTGTTTCAGCGTACAAAGCAAAATATGGCAGTGTTCCGGATGCCCTGGCCACCCTCGGCTATGACGCCGCCAACTTGCTGCTGGCTGGTATTGAAAAAGCCGGCGTGGACGACCCCGCGGTGGTCAAGGATGCCCTTGCCTCCCTCGAATACGAAGCCGTCTCCGGCAAGATCACCTTTGACAAGTTCCACAACCCGATCAAATCTGCGGCTGTGCTGGCTGTGAAAGACGGCAAAGTCGTGTTTGACTCTTCGGTAGCCCCGTAACCGATCGCTCTCCAGAGGGGCGGCTGTCAAAGGCCGCCCCTCATTATTCATCTCACGATCAGGTTGGAGACATGGCATCCTCAACAGCACCCCTAAAATCACCTCCCACGATCATTCAAAAGATGATCACAGGGCGCTGGCTTGGCAAAATTTTTCTGCTACTCATTGCCCTGCTGGCTGCGTTTCAAATCGTCCGCTCCCTGATAGATAACCCATTACTCTTCATGCAGCAGGTCATAAACGGCCTGCAGCTTGGTTTTGTGTATGCTCTGATCGCGCTGGGCTACACCATGGTGTATGGTATTGTTCGCTTGATCAACTTCGCCCACGGCGATGTATTCATGGTCGGTGCGTTCATCAGTTTCTATTCCATCAGCCGCTTTGGCCTGCACACCTGGCCGTCAAAAGTATTCCCCGGCATTCCCAGTCTGCTGGCCTATGGCATCGGTACCATCACCGTGGTGCTCGTTTCCATGTTGGTCTGCGCGCTCCTGGCGTTCACCATCGAGCGGGTAGCATACAAACCGCTGCGCAATGCACCCCGCATTTCTGCGCTGATCACCGCCATTGGTGTCTCGTTTTTCCTTGAATATTTTGGTGCTCTGGGTTTTGTTTTTACCCCCAATTTCATCACCTACAAGCGTCCCTTCGACGTTGTTACCTGGTACATTAATTCCTCGGGCATGAGCCGCCTTGTTCCCGGTGAAGGTGTTCCCGAAGGCAGCATCATTTTCTCGAACATCTTCGTCATCATCGTCATTTCGTCTCTACTGCTCATGTTGGGCTTGCAGTATATCGTGCGCCGCACCAAAGTTGGTCGCGCAATGCGTGCCGTGGCCTACGACAAGCAAACCGCCCGCCTGATGGGCATCAACGCCGATGCCATCATCTCCATCACCTTCGCCATTGGCGCCGCTCTGGCGGGTGCGGCGGGCATGCTCTACGCCATCGCCTTCCCATCCATCTTCTTCTGGATGGGCATCATCCCCGGCCTCAAGTCCTTTGTTGCCGCGGTGTTGGGCGGCATCGGCAGCATTCCAGGCGCTCTGGTCGGCGCCCTGATCATGGGCCAGGCCGAAGTGCTATCTGCCGCGTACATCTCCACACCCATGCGCGACGCCATTGCCTTCAGCATTCTCATCCTGGTGCTGCTCATTCGCCCCACCGGCATCTTTGGCGAACCCTCCCGCGAGAAAGCGTAGACAAAGATGAAAAAACTTCAATCCGGAACGATACTCTTCCTCGTTGGCTCGGTTGTCGTCTTTGCCGTCGTTCAGGTTCTCATTTCGGTGGGCGTGCTCAGCGCCTTCTGGAACACCATCATCCGCCTCGGCGCGGTGATGGCCATCGTCAGCATCGGTCTGAATCTGATCTACGGTTTCAACGGCCAGTTCTCTCTAGGCCAATGGGGGTTCTACGCCATCGGCGCGTATGCCGCCGCGGATGTCACCTACCGTTGGACTCAACTTCACAGCGCCGGCGGTCTGACCGTTCTCTTTTTTGCCGTCCTTCTGGCCGGCCTGGGCATCTTCCTGGTCATGAAACTGGTGGACCGCCTGCGCGGCATGGACGCGCTTTCCGCCTTTGCCATTTACCTCATTGCGGTAATCGCCCTTGTGCTCGTCGCCGTGCAGATCGGCAAAGTCCTCGATGCGCCTCTCTCGGCGGCGCTCGCTGCATTACCCAAGAACGTCTCAACCATCATCGTGTACTTGATCGCCGTGCTGCTGGCCGGTGTGCTGGCGGCTGAAGTCAGTTTCCTCTTCGGCCTGCCGGTGCTCACCCTCGGCTCCGATTACTTCGGCATTGCCACCCTGGGTCTGACGATCATCGTCAAAGTGCTGCTCGACAACTCCGACACGTTGCTCGGTTTTGCCGAAATGAAAGGCGCGCGCGGCATGATTGGCATTCCCAAGGTCACCAGTTGGCTGATTGTGTTTGTCGCGCTCGTCCTGGTTGTCATCCTGGTGCGCAACCTGCTCAATTCCAGCTACGGCCGTGCAATCATTTCGGTGCGCGAAGATGAAATCGCCGCCACCGCCATGGGCATCAACATCGCCAACTACAAAATTCTCACCTTTGTGATCGGCTCCGGTCTGGCGGGCCTGGCAGGAGGTTTGTACGCGCACATCAACGGCTTCCTGCACCCCGACACATTCAACTTCATCAAGTCTTTCGACCCGATGATCATCATCGTCTTCGGCGGTCTGGGCAGCATCACCGGCACGGTGTTCGCTTCGTTTGCCTGGGCGCTCGTCCTTGAAGGCTTTTTACGTCTGATCCTGCCGCAGGGTTTTGAAACCTGGCGTTTTGTGGTCTACCCCGTGCTGCTCTTGATCATGATGCTGCTCAAACCCAATGGTTTGGTCGGAAGTTATGAAATCCCATTCTTGCGAGACCAGGTCTACAAATTGCGCGCCAAATTGCTGGCGGGCAAGACCGGCCATAAACAGAATGGCACCCCCACTGAGGAGGCTGCCCAATGAGCGAGCAACAAGCCCAGCAGCAACCCGTGCTTGAGTTGGTCGGCCTGGTAAAACAGTTCGGTGGCCTGAAAGCGGTCAACAATGTCGACCTCAAACTCTACAAGCACGACCTGGCCGGTTTGATCGGCCCCAACGGCGCGGGTAAAACCACCGTGTTCAACATGATCACCGGCATCTACGTGCCCACCAAAGGTGAAGTCTTTCTGAAAGGTCAGAAGCTGAACGGCATGGCGCCCCATGAAATCAACCATGCCGGCATCGCCCGCACCTTCCAGAACATTCGCCTTTTCCCCAACCTGTCAGTGTTGGACAACGTGCGCATCGCCTATCACGCCCACGCCGGCTACAGCATGAGCGACTCCATTGCGCGCACGCCAAAATTCGCCGAGAAAGAGAATGAGCTGACCGACCGCGCCATCGATTTTCTGTCGGTCTTCAGCCTGCAGGATCGTTACGATGAAATCGCCAAGAACTTGCCATATGGCGAGCAGCGCCGTCTCGAAATCGCGCGCGCGTTGGCGGCCAATCCGCAAATCCTCCTGCTCGATGAGCCGGCCGCCGGCATGAACCCGGCTGAATCCGTTGCGCTGATGGATCTGATCCACTTCATCCGCGAGCGCTTTGACCTCACCATTCTGCTCATCGAACACCAGATGCGCGTGGTTATGGGCATCTGCGAGCACATCACCGTCATGGACTTTGGCGAAGTGATTGCCCGTGGTACGCCTGCCGATATCCAGTCCAATACCCGTGTGATCGAAGCCTACCTCGGTCCGGGCGCGGCTGCCCTTTCAGAAAAATTCAAACGGAAGAAAAGCCAATGATGCTCGAAGTCAAAGACCTACACGTGTACTATGGCGCCATCAAAGCCCTGAAAGGGATCAGCTTTCACCTGGATAAAGGCGAAATCGTGACGCTGATTGGCGCAAACGGCGCCGGAAAAAGCACCACGCTCAATACGCTTTCCGGCATCCTGCGTGCCCGCCAGGGCAGCATCCACTTCAACGGCGCGGACATTACCCAGGAAGCCGCTGATACCATCGTTCGCCGCGGAATTGTGCAGGTGCCGGAAGGTCGCAAGATCTTCGCCACCCTCACCGTCCTGGAAAACCTGGAAATCGGCGCTTACATCCACACCAACAAGGCTCAGATCGCCGAGGACATCGAAGCTGTCTTCAAGCGCTTTCCCCGTTTGAAGGAACGTCGCACGCAATTGGGCGGTACGCTTTCCGGCGGTGAACAGCAAATGCTGGCCATCGCCCGCGCGCTCATGTCACGCCCGGCCCTGCTGCTGCTGGACGAGCCTTCGATGGGTTTGGCGCCCATCCTGGTCGAGCAAATCTTTGAGATCATCCGCGACATAAATGCGCAAGGCACCAGCATCCTGCTCGTCGAGCAGAACGCCCAAATGGCTCTCTCCATTGCCGATCGCGGCTATGTGCTCGAAACCGGCAGCGTCACGCTGGAAGGCGATTCGCATGCCCTGCTGGAAAACCCGATGGTAATCGAAGCCTACCTTGGCGGTCATTAGCCAGAAAAGGGAAAGAGATGAATATCCTTCAACGACTTCTGTTCTTCATCGTGCTGCCCACCCTGGCGATCTTGTTGTATCCGCCGAAGCTGTTATCGTCGGGTCTGGTCGTCATTCCGGTTGCGGTGGCCTTCTTCGTGTTCATCGGAGTGATGGTCTGGCGCGGGCACAATTTGGCCCTCACCTTCCTGATCTTCCTGCAAGGCATGAACGTCATCGTCCGCCTGATGATGGTGGGAGCCAACACCATCAGCAAAGCGGGGGAATTTGATGCCATGTTCTTGATCATGGGTCTGCTGGGTTTGGCGCTCTCCCTCTACCTTCTCTTGCGCCTGGATCGTTCGGACATCCGCGTACTCATGACGCGCTGATCTTCCCTGTAGTGATTTATCTCGACACCCTCCTTCTCGCCGGAAGGAGGGTGTCTCTTTAAGGAACCGCGTGACACGTTGTCGTGAAATGGAATACACGCAATTGATCGGAATGATGTAAAATTAGGCTATGGAAATTCAAATCGCTGTCGCAAAAGTCAACAAATATGCTGTTTCCGAAAGTGGAGACACCCTGGAAGTTGTTGAACGCCCCAATGGCGGCGTTTCGGTCGTCCTATCCGACGGACAGACTTCTGGGCATGGCGCAAAGCAAATTTCCACCCTGGTTGTGCGTAAAGTCATCGCTTTGCTGGCCGAAGGAGTGCGTGACGGCGCTGCCGCCCGTGCCGCCTCGGATTATCTCTACACGGAACGCAACGGCAAAGTCACCGCCACATTGAATATCCTTTCGGCGGATCTCGAAACTGGCACGCTGGTCATCACCCGCAACAACCCGACGCCAGTTTTCATCACCCATGAAGACCGCATTGAGTGTCTGGGTTCCGAAAGCGTCGCCATCGGCACAACCCGCAACACCCGCCCCACCATCACCGAGCTTCCTTTGGAAGCCGGAACGACCATCGTCATATACACCGATGGCATCGCCACTGCCGGTGACCGGATCGGTCAAAGCCTGGATGTCTGCACCCTGCTGGAAGCGCTGCTGGAAGACCAGGAACCCACCGCGCAGCAAATTGCCGATAACCTCCTGGCCCAGGCCATCCGCCTCGATCAAAACCGGCCCAACGACGACATGAGCGTGGTAGTTTTACGCGTGCTGCCCAATGAAAACGATCAGGTTCGGCGTATGCTGGTTCGTCTGCCGGTGCCTCCGGTCTTCAATCTAATGCAATGAAAGCCCGCCCGCACAGGTCCGCGCACCGTCAATGGCGCGCCGCCTGGCGCGATACCACCCTATTGTTGCGCGAATTCCACAAACCGCTGCTCCTCTTTGTTCTTCTGATCCTGGGCAGCGGTTTTTTGTATGATTCCATTGCCCGAAGCGCCGGTGAGCCGCTCCAATC
>DAOUGY010000033.1:0-11649 GCA_034428975.1 Anaerolineaceae bacterium
GGCGATTTCCACCGGGTATCCGGGGGCGAATTTCCAGCGGAGAACCACGATCGGCCCCTCGGCGAACAGACGCTGTTCCACGCGCAGTTCTTCGCGCGTTTGCATCAATTCTGTCACATCCCGCACAATCGAGCCCAGCATAGGCTGGTCTTTTCCGGGAACGAGGCATGAAACAGCTTGAATGATGCAGTGGGTTCCATCGCGGCGAACAATGTGTTGTTCTGCCATTTGTTCTTTAATCGAAAGTTCGGGGGTGTTCAGGATGGCACCCATTTGTTTCATAAAGGAATTCTGAAAGCGGTCCGGCGAATTCGGGTTGGCGCTCATCATTCGCATCACGTCCCAAAACGGCTGCCCGAGAATGGCTTCTGCGCTGTAGCCGGTGATGCGTTCCAGCCCGTGATTCCACTCCCGCACAATGCCCTGGTTGTCGGCAACGACGATACCATCGATGGAGGCATTGATCAGGTTGCGATACCAATGCTGTTGGCTCAGCGCCTGTTCTTCGGTCGCCCGGCGGCCGGTGATATCCCGCGACTGAGTGATGCGGTCCGCCTGGAAGGGGCTGGAGAGCGGCAAAAAGGCAACACTGGTTTCCAACCAGATGTATTCCCCGTCGGACCGGCGGCAGCGCCATTGAAAGGTGTGGTCGCTGCGGTGCGCTTGATTTTCCTGGAGGGCATGCAGCACATGGTCGTGGTCTTCGGGGTGGGCAAAATCCAACAGGCTTTTGCCGACCAGTTTGCGCGGCGGCCAACCGAGCAGGTGTTCCTGGGCCGGGTTGATATACAATGTGCGGAAGGCGCTGTCGTGAAGGGCGATGATGTCGACGGCGGATTGAGTCAGCAAGCGGTACAATCGTTCACTGCGCCGCAGCGAACTGATATCTTTGATATTGTCCTGCAACTGCTGCATGGCGCTATCGGGAAAGCGGGGCATGCTTCCGGCATCCTGAATGATGACGACCGGCGAGACGCTGGGCAGTGGTTGGCGCAGGATTTGCTCGTAGGTGACCGGATCGGTCATGATCAGGTCGAAGTTTTGAGCCTGGAGAATCTCCCGGGCGGTCTTCAGTTCCGCAGCGTGCATGAGAAAAGGCGGCGTTTCACCAACGGTGAAGGTCAACAGGCTCTGGGCTTGTTGCTCAACGGTAAGGTGAATGGTGAGAACGCGAATGGAAGGTGGCATCAATTGAAGAAGAAAACCGGAGGGGATAGTGTTAACAAGTAGATTATATAGGAAAAGCCGTGAAAGGAGTCCATCAATTCTGTTCACGGTCGTCGCCGGGGTGGTATAATTCGGGCGTTGTCAGACAGCCGGCGGCTTTGGTGCGCAATCCTTCCAATTGGTTGACAGGCAAAGCTGTACCCGGTATAATACTTCCTGCTTTGCCCCGGCATTGGGGCAGGCATACATCCCCAACTTCCCCGTGCGTCGGCGCAACCGCGCGGGCTGCCCGGTGAAGTGAAGATTGGAGAATAGGGAATGAAGTACGCGATTGTTGAAAGCGGCGGCAAGCAGTATCGCGCCGTCGAAGGGTCGGCCATCGAAGTCGACCTCCTGCCGGTGGAAGCCGGGCAGAAAGTGCAAATTGACCAGGTTCTCTTGTTGGTGGACGGCGATACCATCGCGGTGGGCACCCCCGCTGTGAAAGGCGCCCGCGTGAACGCCACGGTCGAAGGTCATGTCAAGGGCCCCAAAGTGGTTACTTTCAAGTACAGCCCCAAGAAACGTATTCGCACCAAGACCGGCCATCGCCAGCAGTATACTCGCTTGAAGATCGAAGCGATAGAAGTGGAGTAAAGATCATGGCGCATAAAAAAGGTGGTGGTTCCAGTCGTAACGGTCGCGACAGCAATGCGCAGCGCCTTGGCGTGAAGCGCTTTGCCGGCGAGGTCGTCATTCCGGGCAACATCATTGTCCGCCAGCGCGGCACGCGCATCCGCCCCGGCCGCAACGTTGGCCTCGGCAAGGATTACACGATTTTTGCCGTGTCGGAAGGTGTGGTTGTCTTCGAAACCCTGCCCACTGGCCAGAAAATGGTCAGCGTGATGCCGGTCGAAGGCGAGTAAAACGAATAGGACTTCGGCACCGCCGCCCGCTGATTTTGGGGCGGATGGAAGCGGAAGATTTAAGGAGGTAGGTTCATGAAAAAGGGTATCCACCCGTCGTATTACCCCGAAGCCAAAGTGGTTTGCGCTTGCGGGAACACCTGGACGACCGGCTCGACGCGGAAAGAAATCCGCACCGAAGTTTGCTCGAAATGCCATCCCTTCTTCACTGGCCAGCAGGCTCGTATTCTGGACGTTGAAGGTCAGGTGGATCGCTTCTACCGCAAACTGCAGGCGCGCCAGTCTTACGTCGACCAGCAAAAAGCCCGCGAAACCTCGCGCACTTCCATGGAACGCGCTCTGGCTGAGCTTGAGTTGGGCACCCGCCCGACCGATGCCCTGGCCAAGGCCGGCATCACCACGGTGGGTCAGATTATTGCCAAGCTGACCGAAGGTGAAGCTGCGGTGCTGGCGATTGAAGGCTTCGGCCGCAAATCGCTGATTGACCTCAAGAAAAAGCTGCGCTCGCTGGGCTATGATCTGCCCGCGGCCGCGGATGAGATTGTGGTCTAATATTATCGGAACCGCAAGACCGGCAGAGGCCCCTCTGCCGGTCTTTTTGTTTCGGACCCGCTGCCGGCAAAAATCACTGCCTGCATGGCGTAAAGATGGGGTAGAATCGAATCAATTCTTTCAGGGAGGGGTGCGTTTATGAGGCATCTGTATGGTTCGGTTGAGGTGATTTGCGGCTCGATGTTCAGCGGCAAGACCGATGAGTTGATTCGCCGCTTGCGCCGCGCGACCATTGCCCGCCAGAAAGTGCAAGTGTTTAAGCCGGCAGTGGATACGCGTTACGCTGTGGAAAAGGTCACGTCGCACGCCGGGTCGGCGTATGAAGCTCAACCGGTGGCGCGCTCGGAAGAGATCTTTCGCTTTCTGGAAGAAGACACGACGGTGGTGGGCGTGGATGAGGCGCAATTCTTCGATGCCGAGATTGTACGCGTGGTGCAAACCCTGGCCGACCGCGGCATTCGCGTGCTGGTGGCCGGGCTGGATACCGATTTTCGCGGTGAACCGTTTGGCTGCATGCCCGAACTGATGGCCAAAGCCGAACGCGTGGACAAGCTGCAAGCGATTTGCATGGTTTGCGGAGAGGCGGCCAGCCGCACACAGCGCCTGGTGAATGGCAAACCGGCCCGCTATGACGAACCGGTGATTGTAGTGGGCGCGTCCGAGATGTACGAAGCACGCTGCCGCCGGCATCATGAAGTCCCCCGTGGATAGACACTGAAATACCCTTGGAGGTCGTATGCAGGATTATCGTGAGTTTTTGGGAGAGGTGCTGATTCCTGAAGATGTTCTTCAGGCGCGCATTGCCGAACTGGGGGAAGAGATCAGCCGGGATTATGCCGGGAAGGACAATCTGGTGCTGATTTGCATTTTACGCGGCGGCGTTTTGTTCTTGACCGATTTGATGCGCCGGATCAGCGTGCCGCATGCCATTGAGTTCATGGCGGTCTCATCCTACGGGGTGGGCAACCGTGAATCGACCGGGCAAATTCGCATCAACCTGGACCTGAACATCAATATTGCCGACAAGCACGTCATTCTGGTGGAAGATATCATCGACAGCGGACGCACGATTTCATCGGTGCTGGAACTGCTGGAGACGCGCAAGCCGGCCAGCCTGTGCATTTGCACGCTGTTGGATAAAGCCGAGCGACGCGAGGTGGAAGTGCCGGTGCGTTATTGCGGCTTTTCCATCCCCAACAAATTTGTGTTTGGATACGGCCTGGATATTGATGATTATTACCGCAACTTGCCGTTTGTGGGTGTGGTGGACCTGACGAAATACCAGGGTGCCGCCTGATTTGGAATCGCGATGAATTTGTTTGAAACCTACCCGGCGCTCTTTGAAGCCATTGCGCAGCGCAGAACGGCCGCCCATGCCGTGTACTTGGTGGGCGGCGCTGTGCGCGATATGCTGCGCGGCGAATCGGCCCATGATTTGGATTTTGCCGTTTCCGGCGGAGCCATTGCCCTGGCGAGGCGCGTGGCAGATGCGTTGGGTGGGATTTTTTTTGTGCTGGATGAGGAACGCGATACCGGGCGGGTGCTGTGGAAAACCGGCGATGGCGAACTGGTTGTGGACTTTGCCGCGCTGCGCGCCAGTGACCTGGAAGGTGATCTGCGCGGTCGGGATTTCACCATCAATGCCATGGCGCTGGATGCGGCTGCGCCGGATCGTCTCATTGACCCGCTGCATGGCGCGCAGGATTTGCGCGATAACGTGCTGCGCGCCTGTTCGCCCGACAGCTTCCGCGACGATCCGCTGCGCGTGCTGCGCGCGGTGCGCCAGTCGGTGGGGCTGCACCTGCGTATTGAACCGGCAACGCTGCGCGCGTTGAAGGCGGAAGCGCCCCGGTTGGCGGATTGCTCGGCAGAACGCCGGCGGGATGAACTGTTTCGCATGTTGGAAGGCAGTCGCGTGGCGGCCTGCGTCCGGCTGATGGATGCCGTGGGGGCTTTGCCGCCGGTGCTGCCGGAGTTGCCCGGCCTGAAAGGCGTACACCAGACCGCGCCGCATGTGTACGATGTGTGGGAACATATGCTGGCCACCGTGCAAAATCTGGAAGCGCTGCTGGGTGTGTTGAGCGGCAGCTATGTAGAAGATTCGGCCTCCGGCCTGATGCTGGGGCTGGCAGTGATGCGCCTGGGGCGCTTTCGCACGAAGTTTGAAGAGCATTTGCAGGCGCGCGCACTCAACCCGCTGCGCTCGGAGCGCGGCTTGTTGTTCCTGGCGGCACTGTATCACGATATCGGCAAGCCGGCTGCGCTGACCGTGGAGCCGGACGGCCGCACACGATTTTTTGACCATGATGCCATCGGGGCGCACATGCTCTCGGTGCGCGCGCAGCGCCTGGCGTTGAGCAACCCCGAAGTGGAGCAGTTGGTGCGCGTGGTACGGCAGCACATGCGCGTGCATTTTCTTGCACGCGAGGCCGGTTTGCCGTCATCCCGCAGCATCTACCGGTTTTACCGCGCGGTGGGCGAAGCCGGTATGGATGTGTGCCTGCTTTCGCTGGCGGACATGCTGGCCACGTACGGCCCCAACCTGACAGTGGACGATTGGAAACGCGAGCTGGATATTGTTCGTGTGCTGATGGAGGGCTGGTTTGAGCGCGCCGCAGAAGTGGTTGCACCGCCACGGCTGGTGACGGGCGCGGAATTGATCGCCGCGTTTGACCTGACACCGGGGCCGGTGGTGGGTCGCGCGCTGGACGCGCTGCAGGAAGCACAAGCCGCCGGGGAAGTGAGCGACCGCGAGCAAGCGCTGGTGTATGTCTCGTCCTGGTTGAAGTATAATCAAGACAGACAGGAGGAAAAGAATGGAACTACAGCCGGTTGATTTATATTATGAAGAAGCAGGCAGGGGCATACCCGTCGTGCTGATCCACGGTTTCCCGATGGATCACACGATCTGGCACCGGCTGGTTCCGCTTCTGGAAAATGAGGCGCGCCTGATCATGCCCGATTTGCGCGGCCACGGCCGCTCACCGGTGGAAGGCCGCGTGAGCAGCATGCGCCTGATGGCGGAAGACGTGGTGCGGCTGCTCGACCGCCTGAACATTGACCAGGCGATTGTGGTGGGGCAGTCGATGGGTGGCTATGTTGCCCTGGCCTTTGCCAACGCGTACCCGGGGCGTTTGGCCGGGCTGGGACTGGTGGCCAGTCAGGCCGCGGCCGATTTACCGGAAAAGCGCCAGAACCGGTTGAAGCAGGTGGAACGCATTCGCCGGCGCGGCAGCGCGCTGCTGGCCGAAAGCATGCCGGCGGCGCTTTCCGCCGACCCGAACATTCAACAATTTGTGCGCGAAATTATTCTCAAGACCGATGCACGTGGCATCACAGCCGCCTTGCGCGGCATGGCCGAGCGCGCCAACGCCGAGGAATGGCTGGCGGAGATTAGTGCGCCGGCGGTGGTGATCCACGGCGGGCAGGATGCGCTGATTTCGATGGAACCGGCGCGCACGGCCGCGCAGCTGCTCTCGCGCGCGTGGCTGGTGGAACTCCCCACTGCGGGGCATATGCCGATGATGGAAGATCCCCAGGCGGTAGCCGATGCCATTCGTCAATTGATTTGCGCGGTGGTCAACTGCCGCAGCGATTGAATCCTCCGAGACAGCGAATGCTGGAGCCTACACAAAATGAACGACCGGCCTGTTTGAGCCGGTCGTTTGTGTATTGGATAAAGCGTGAATTATGGATAGATTTCGTTCAGCAGCGGCTCATAAAAGGCGCGGCAGCCGCCCGGTTCGGAGCAGCCTTCCACCGGCAGTCGAGGGGTTACAGCTTTCTCATAGGTGCCGGCGGCTGCCATGCAGGCCGGGCAGGCATCTTCGGGGACGATCACGCGCAGCAGGCTGACGCGCGGATTGGCCTGGAATTTTTTCAAGGCCACGGCCGTGGTGGAAAATTCCCGCAAATCCGCCTGGCAGTTCGGGCAGATCTGGACGGCATCGGGCGAAGGGGTGTTGCAGCGGGTACAGGTTTGCACGTTTATCACTCCTGAAGATATAGGTGGATTTTACTACAAATCGGATGAAATAGCGAAGGAGTGAAACAAAAGCGCCGCCTCGTGGGCGGCGCTTAAAGGATTGGCAGAAGGGGCTAGACGATGGCCACGGCAGCCGTGTTGGGCTGCGTGCCGGAGCGGCGCAGCATGCGGTTGATGTGGGCATTGAGCACGCCACCGGGGACAGGTTTGATGAGGTAATCATCGGCGCCGGCATCCAGGGCGGAGGCTACCGTACCGGGGCTGTCCATGGCGGAAAGGACTATGATGGGTACATTGCTAAAACTGCGCACCTGTTTGCACACTTCCCAGCCGTCCATTTCCGGCATCATCAAGTCCAACAAGATAACGTCCGGAGCCTGGCTTTTGGCGACTTCGAGCCCGTCGCGACCATTGAGTGCCGTCAACACTTCAGCCTGTGACGCCGCCAGTAGTATCTTCAGCAGCTCAATCATTGCAGGGTCATCGTCGATAATTAGAATCTTCATAGGGTCTCCGATGGAATTTGCTTAGCCCTATTATCATCGCAAAGTCCATTTCTGTGCCTTTCAACCGGTTTACAGTTTACCCATGAACGCGAATGGGACCAGGCGCGGAACCCCCCGTCCGGGCGCGGATTCGTGCCGTTTATCACAAGTCGTCACGCTAAAACGGATGATGAACGGGGGCTTTTATGGTACAATTTTGATTTAGTGTCATTAATTATCATCCCGCAAAAGGGATTAATTTCAGACCAATGGAGGACTCGATGGTTGCAAAGAAATGGGTGTATGTGTTTGATGAAATTGAAGCCGCCCAGAAGGTAGTGGGTGGTGATTGGGACAAAGTCCGCGGTCTGCTCGGTGGTAAAGGCGCCAACCTGGCCGACATGGTGCGCATTGGCGTACCCGTGCCCCCTGGTTTCACCATTACCACGGAAGCCTGCAATGCCTACAATGATCTGGGTGAAAAATTCCCCGAAGGCATGTGGGAACAAACTCTGGAAGCGATGCACACGGTTGAAAAGCAGGCCGGCAAGAAATTTGGCGACAAGACCAACCCGCTGCTGGTTTCCTGCCGCTCGGGCGCCAAGTTCTCCATGCCCGGCATGATGGACACCGTGCTCAACATCGGCCTGAACGATGAGACCGCCGAGGGCATGATCCAGCTGACCGGCAACGAGCGCTTCGTGTACGACTCCTATCGCCGCCTGATCCAGATGTTCGGCGCGGTGGTGCTGGGCATGCCCGACGAGGCGTTTGAAGATGTAATGGACGCCTACAAGGCTGCCAAGGGCGTCAAGCTCGACACCGAGCTGAGCGCGGAAGATCTGAAGGCTTTGACCGTCAAGTTCAAGGCTGTGGTGCGCGAGGAAAAAGGTTTCGATTTCCCGCAGGACCCCTACGAGCAGATGCGCCTGGCCATCGAAGCGGTGTTCAAGTCCTGGATGGGCAAACGCGCCGTGGACTATCGCCGCAAGGAACACATTCCCGATAACCTGGGCACGGCTGTCAACATCGTGACCATGGTCTTTGGCAATATGGGCAACGATTCGGGTACGGGCGTGGCCTTCACGCGCAACCCCGCCAACGGCGAGAAGAAGATGTTCGGTGAGTACCTGCTGAACGCGCAGGGCGAAGATGTGGTGGCCGGTATCCGCAATGCGGAAAAGATTGAAACCCTGGTCAACGCGCTGCCCGAAGCCTACAAGCAGTTCATGGATATCACCGCCAAACTGGAAAAGCATTACAAGGACATGCAGGACGTCGAGTTCACCATTGAACGCGGCCGCCTGTGGATGCTCCAGACCCGCAATGGCAAGCGCACCGCGCTTTCCGCGGTGAAGATCGCCCTGGATATGGTCAACGAAGGTCTGATCACCAAGGAAGAAGCTCTGCTGCGCGTTTCGCCGGCCCAGGTGGATGCCCTGCTGCACCCGCAGTTCAACTCCGCCACGATCGCGGCGGCCAAGAAAGCCGGCCGCTTCTTCGCCAAGGGCGTGAACGCTTCGCCGGGTGCCGCGGTAGGTCGCGTCTACTTTGACGCCGACACCGCGGAAATGAAGAACAAGGAAGAAGGCCAGGACGTGATCATGGTGCGCCCGTTCACCAAACCGGACGATGTGCACGGTATGATCGCGGCCAAGGGTGTGCTGACCAGTGAAGGCGGCGCTTCGTCGCATGCCGCGGTGGTCGCCCGCCAGTTCGGCGTGCCCTGTGTGGTGGGCGCCTCGAGCATCCGCATCGACATGAACAAGCGTGTCATGGAAGCCAACGGCACGATCATCGCCGAAGGCGAATGGATTTCAATGGACGGCGGCTCTGGTGAAGTCTTCACCGGCAAGCTGGACCTGACCACCCCGTCGCTGGACGAACAGACCGACCTGCTCACCTTGCTGAAGTGGGCCGATGAAATCTGCGCCCGCCCCGACATCCGCACCCTGGCTTCCGGCAAGACCCGCGGCCTGCAGGTGTGGGCCAATGCCGACTACCCGAAAGACGCCCGCCGCGCCCGTGCGTACGGCGCCATGGGCATCGGCCTGTGCCGCACCGAGCACATGTTCTTTGAGCCCGAGCGTCTGCCGATCGTCCAGCGCATGATCATGGCCAAGACCAGCGAAGAACGCACCGAAGCGCTGAACGAGCTGCTGCCCACCCAGCGCGCGGACTTTGACGGCCTGTTCGAGGCGATGGACGGCTTGCCCGTTATCATCCGCCTGATCGACCCGCCGCTGCATGAGTTCCTGCCCACTGCGGAATCGCTGCGCGAACAGATTGTGGAAAAACGCATTGCTCACATGGCCGACTACGTCAACGGCAAGGTTGCCAGCAAGGATATTCTGGCGCTGGAAAAGATGCTGGAGACAGTGGAAGCCCTGCACGAAAGCAACCCGATGATGGGTATGCGCGGCGTGCGTCTGAGCATTGAAATGCCGGAAATCGTGGAGATGCAGGTGCGCGCCATCATGGAAGCGGCCGCCGACTGCACCCTGCGCGGCATCCATGCCAAGCCTGAGGTCATGATCCCCCTGACCGGTCACATCAACGAGCTCAAGTGGATTCAGCCGCGCCTCGAGCGCATTGCCGAAACTGTGATGACCGAGAAGAAGGTCAAATTCCACTACAAATTTGGTACGATGATCGAAATCCCGCGCGCCTGCGTGACGGCGGCGGAAATCGCCTCGGTGGCCGAGTTCTTCTCCTTTGGCACCAACGACCTGACCCAGATGACCTTCGGTTACAGCCGCGACGATGCCGAGCGCAGCTTCCTGGTCAAGTACCTGGCCGGTGGCGACGATGGCAAGGGTATCCTGCCCGCCAACCCGTTCCAGACGATTGACCGCGACGGCGTGGGTGGCCTGATGAAGATCGCCGTGGATTCCGGCCGCGCGACCCGCCCTGACCTGGAAGTGGGTATCTGCGGTGAGCACGGTGGCGACCCCGACTCGATCGACTTCTGCCACACGGTTGGCAACAACTACGTGAGCTGCTCGCCGTTCCGCGTGCCGGTGGCCCGCCTGGCGGCCGCGCATGCCGCGTTGAAGCACACGGTCAAGTAATTTCTGTACACCGACCGACACAGGGTGGAGCGCCGCAAGGCGCTCCACTTTTTTTAATTCCGTGGGGGAATCCGGATTTGATATGTATAAAGACTGTACAATATGTGCATATTCATATAAAAAAATCTATAATATTGGTATTCCACAACGATGTTGTAAGGACATGGTGGGGAGCGTGAATGAAAGAACTTTATAAGAGGGCTTGATTTGCCCATAGGCGGCTGGTATAATCGCGGATTGGATAATTAAGATAAATATAGGATAAATTAAGGAAGGCCTTCGCGGCGTTCCTTTCATGAGGAAAATGGAGAGGAAAGCGACAACATGGATAAAAACGAACACCTCAATCTGTATCATCAAATGGTCGTTATCCGCCGGGTGGAAGAGCGCGCTGCCGAGCTGTACCAGCAGGGCAAAATCGGCGGCTTTTTGCATCTCTACATTGGGCAGGAGGCCGTCAGCACGGGCATCATCTCGACGCGCCGGCCGGAAGACCGCGTGATCACCGCTTATCGCGACCACGGCATTGCCATCAATTGCGGCCTTTCGGCGGCGGGTGTGCTGGCCGAAATGCTGGGCAAAGCGACGGGCGTTTCCAAAGGCAAGGGCGGCTCGATGCACATGGCCGACGTGGAAAAGAACTTCTGGGGCGGGCACGCCATCGTCGGCGCGCACCTGCCGATTGCCGCAGGCCTGGCGCTGGGCGATCTGTACCAGAAAACCGGAGGCGTGACAATTTGCTTCTTCGGCGACGGCGCCTCGCACATTGGTTATTTCCATGAGGCGCTAAATCTTTCAAAAGTGTGGAATCTGCCGGTACTGTGGGTGTGCGAAAACAATCAGTACGGCATGGGCACTGCGGTGGAACGCGCCTCGGCGGTCTCGGAGATGCGCCGCAAGGCCGAAGGCTACGGCATGGCCAATGAGCGCGCCGACGGCATGGACCTGATGGACGTGCGCGAGAAAGCGCAGAAGATGATCGGCGAAATCCGCGAAGGCAGCGGCCCGCAGTTCCTGGAAGTGGTTACTTATCGCTTCCGCGGACACTCGATGGGCGACCCCGAACGCTACCGCAAGCAGGACGAGGTGAAGCGCTGGGAGGAGAACGACCCGATCGGTATGTACCGGCAATACCTGACTAAAGAGGGCATCGCCACCGAGGCCGAGCTGGACGCACAGGATGACGCTGCCGAAGAAGAAGTGAAGGCGGCCGTGGAGTTCGCTGAGAACAGCCCCGAACCCACACCGGATCAGTTGTATGCTCATGTTTACGTGGAAGAATAAGGGAGGGCAACCATGGCGCGACTAACAATGCGAGAAGCCATTTCCCAGGCTTTGTGGGAAGAGATGGAAAAAGACCCCAGCGTGTTCATCCTGGGCGAAGAAGTGGGCGTGTGGGGCGGTACGTATGCCGTCACCAAAGGCTTTTATGATCATTTCGGGCCGGAACGCGTGCGCGATACCCCCATCGCTGAAACGGCGAT
>DAOUGY010000034.1:0-10734 GCA_034428975.1 Anaerolineaceae bacterium
CGGTCCCCGGCCGGACAACCGCGTGCGTAATTCGCCTGTCGATTGAGGTGCGCTTGGATAGGTCATCGCTTAGTTCTCCGCGCTATCCGGCAGGGCGGGTTCGGTTCGTTCAACCTCCCCGCCGCCCAATTGCGAGTCATAAATCTCCCGGTACACTGCGCTGGTTTTCAGCAGATCGGTATGCGTGCCTTGCGCCACAATTTGCCCCCGGTCGAGCACGATAATCTTGTCGGCGTTGAGAACGGTGCTAATGCGCTGGGCCACCACAAACGACGTGCGGTTGCGCATTCTTTCCGCCAAAGCGGCCTGAATTTTGGTCTCGGTCTCAACATCCACCGCGCTCGTGCTGTCATCGAGGATGAGGATATCCGGCTGGGTGATGATCGCGCGGGCAATGGCAATGCGCTGTTTTTGCCCGCCGGAGAGGTTGGCGCCCCGTTCTTCCACGCGGCTGTCATAACCGTCCGGGAAGGACAGGATGAAGTCATGCGCCTGGGCGGCTTTGGCCGCGGCCACCACCTCATCATCGCCGGCGGTCGGCCGCCCATACCGAATATTGTCCCGAATCGTACCCGTGAACAGAATCGATTCCTGCGGCACAATGCCCACTCGCGCCAGCAGCGACTCCTCATTCAATTGGCGCACATCGACCCCGCCCACGGCTACGCTGCCTTTGGAAGCATCGTAGAAGCGCGGGATCAGGTGGACGAGCGTGCTTTTTCCGGCGCCGGTCGCGCCCAAAATGGCCACGGTGGTCCCCGGTTCAGCCGTCAGATGAATGTTTTTCAGCACCGTGCCGTCCGCGCTGCCATTGTAATGAAAGGACACGTCGTCAAACACCACGCTGGCCTGGGCGGAGGCAGGAAGGGCCATTCCATCCGGCGGCTCCGCCACTTCCGGCTCGGCATCCAACACCTGATTGATGCGCCGGGCGGACGCCAGCCCGTTGGCCCAGGCGATCGCCACCATCGACATCTGCATCAGCGGGTTGAGCGTGGCAAACAGATAATTGATGAATGCCACCAGTTGGCCAATGGTCATGCTGCCGTGGATGGCGCTCAAACCGCCAGCCCACACCCCGTACACCAGCCCCGCGTTCACCAGCAGCGTCATAATCGGTGACATGGTGGCATTGAGCTGCATCACCCGCGCCATTGTTCGGGTGTACTCCTCATTGGCGCTTTCAAAGCGTTGGTTTTCATAATCACGGCGCACAAACGCCTTCACCAGGCGCGAGCCGGCGATGTTCTCTTGAAGAACGTTGTTCAATCCGTCCAGTTTCGACTGAACAATCTGGTACAGAGGCTCCGTTTTAACGCTAAACAGCGCCAACACCACCGCCGTCACCAGCAAAAGCGGCAACAGGCTCAGGGCCAGGGACCGGTTGGTCAGATACATCAACGCGATGGCGCCCATTAACGTCAACGGCGCGCTGGCCCCGATGCGCAGCGAAATCTGTACAAAGCGCTGCACCGCGTCGGCGTCGTTGGTCATGCGCACCATCAACTGCCCGGTGTTAAAGTGATCCAGATTGCCGTACGAGAACCTTTGGATCTTCATGAAGATGGCTTTGCGAAGGTCGCGCGAAACGCTTTGGCCGACGCGCACCGAGTAGATGCTGCTGCCAATGGCGACCAGGGCGTTCAGGATGGTGACGCCCACCATAATGGCCGACGTCGTCAGGACAACATTCAGGTTGTTCTTGCGGATGCCCTGATCGATGATCTGTTGCACCAGGCGCGGAATCGACAGGTCCATACTGACCCGCAGAAACAACAAAGCCAGAGACAAAACGGCCAGTTTCCAGTACGGTTTTACGAAGGAAAGGATTTTTCGAAGGGTGTACATAAGGTTGCCCGGGTTGGATGCAGGTTCAATCATTAAAGGAAGGCTTTTCGCATCGGCTCCAGGCCCTGGAGCATGCGCTCCAATTCTTCAGGGGTCAGGCTCGAGAGGCGCTCCATGATCCACTTGCGATTTTCCATAAAGGCGATGTTGAGCAGCTCCGCGCCGGTTTCGGTCAGTTCCAACCGGACATAGCGACGATCCGGGCCGTTCGCCTGGCGGCGAACATAGCCCTTTGCCACCAGCAATTCCACCGACTGGCTCGCCGCCGACCGGCTGATCTGGCGGGCTTCCGCCAGTTGGCCGACGGTGTTTTTGCCGTGCCGGATAAAGCGCATGATGTGAAATTGCCCGACGGAGATGTCCATTTTTGCGGTGGCCGTGCTGCGTAGATTTTCGCGCACCCGATCCCACACGGTCGGAACCGCTTCCCAAAACCGTTCGGCCGCCTGATTCAAGAACGCTTCGTTTTCTTTGTTCATTCTTCTCGCCTGTAGAGCTAATGATAAAGCATCTAAACAGTTAACTTACTTAATTATTATAGAACCGCGAAAGATCATCCGTCAAGAGGTTCAAATCGGGAAAAGAAAAATGCATCATCCCGGCCGGCTTGTGATACTATCGATACGATAGAACCATCCGTGCAGATAATCAGGGCCAGGAGGCGCGCATGACCCCATTTCCCTATTGGTCAAAACCGGTCACAGCGGTCTGTCAGGAATTGCACTCATCCGCTGATGGATTGAGCGAGCAGGTCGCGCGGGATACCCTCAAGCGCGTCGGGCCCAACCTTATCCACACCAAAGAAAAGGTTACGCCACTGGGCATCTTCCTCAACCAGTTCAAAAGCCCGATCATGCTCATCCTGATCGCCGCCACCATCATCTCCGCCCTCCTCAAAGACTGGACGGATGCCCTCATCATTCTGTTGATTGTGCTGGGCAGTTCACTGCTCAGCTTTTTCCAGGAAAACAGCGCCAACACGGCCGCCGAAAAGCTCAAAGAACAACTGTCGTTTAAATCCGACGTGCTGCGGGACGGCAAAACGGTCTCCATCCCGACCGAAGATGTTGTGCCGGGCGACGTGGTGTTGCTCTCCGCCGGCAGCCTGATCCCTGCCGACGGTCTGGTGCTCAGCGCCAACGATTTCTTCGTCAACCAGGCCGTGTTAACCGGCGAGACCTTCCCGGTGGAGAAAACCGCCGGCGTGGTGGCCGAAAACGCCGGGCTGCCGGAACGCACCAACGCCGTCTTCATGGGAACCAATGTGCGCAGCGGCAGCGCCAGGGTTCTGATTGTGGCAACCGGTGTCAACACGGCCTTTGGCCAGATTGCCGACCGCCTGACGCTGCGCCCGCCGGAAACCGAGTTTGAGCGCGGCATCAAACGCCTGGGGTATCTGTTGACTGAAGTCATGTTCATCCTGGTGATCGGCATCTTCTTCTTCAACGTGCTGTTCCACAAACCGGTGCTCGATTCCTTGCTCTTTTCCATCGCTCTGGCGGTTGGTCTCACCCCGCAGCTGCTGCCTGCCGTCATCAACATCAACCTGTCCAAAGGATCGCAAAAAATGGCCGACCACGGCGTCATCGTGCGCCGGCTGGAATCGATTGAGAATTTTGGCAGCATGGATATCCTGTGCACCGATAAAACCGGCACGCTGACCGAAGGCGTGGTGAAGTTGGACGGCGCGCTGGACGTAAACGGCGAACCCTCCGAGCAGGTGCAGCGATACGCCTTCCTCAACGCCCACATGCAAACCGGCCTGGCCAATCCGCTGGACGAAGCCATCGTGCGCACGGGCGCAACGGGCGTCGAAGATTGCTCCAAGGTGGATGAAATCCCCTACGATTTCATCCGCAAACGCCTGACGATCATTGCCGGCCGAAAGGATTCCACAGCCGTCATGATTACCAAAGGCGCGCTGGAAAATGTGCTGGCCGTCTGTTCGCGCGCGCAGGTCGGCGCGGACGAAAAAGATCTGGATGACGAATTGCAGGCCAAAATTCGGGCGCTCTACGAGCAGTGGAGCGCGCAGGGGTACCGCGTACTGGGGGTCGCCGCCAAACCGGCCGACGCGAAGAAACACCCCTATTTCACATCCGATGAAACCGACATGACGTTTTCGGGCTTCCTGTTGTTCTTCGATCCGCCCAAGCCCGGGGTTCAGGAAACCATTCAGGCGCTGGAAAAACTGGGCGTGCGCCTCAAAGTCATCACTGGCGACAACCGCCTGGTGGCGCGCCACACTGGTCAGGTGGTGGGGTTGGACGACGCCAAAGTGCTGACCGGCGCCGAACTGGACAATCTGGCCGATGAAGCGCTCTGGCACGCTGTGGAAGAGACCGTCATTTTCGCCGAAGTGGACCCCAACGAGAAGGAGCGCATCATCCTAGCGTTGAAGAAGCGCGGCCATGTGGTGGGCTACATGGGCGACGGCATCAACGACGCGCCGTCGCTGCACAGCGCCGATGTGGGCATTTCGGTGGCCAACGCGGTGGACGTGGCCAAAGAGGCCGCCGACCTGGTGCTTTTGAAACAGGATTTAAACGTACTGCGCGAGGGCATCGTCGAAGGACGCAAGACCTTCGCCAACACCATCAAGTACGTGTTCATGGCGGTCAGCGCCAATTTTGGCAACATGTTCAGCATGGCGGGGGCGTCGCTCTTCCTGCCGTTCCTTCCGATGCTGCCCAAGCAGATCTTGCTGATCAACTTCATGACCGACCTGCCCGAAATGGCCATCGCCAACGACAACGTGGACGCGGTGTACGTGGAACGACCGCGCCGCATGGACATTGCCTTCATCCGCCGCTTCATGTTGGTCTTCGGGCCACTCTCCTCGCTGTTCGATTACGCCACCTTCGCCATGCTGATGTGGGTGATGAAAGCCGGCGAGCAAACGTTTCAGACCGGCTGGTTTGTCGAATCGATCCTGTCGGCCAGCGTGGTGGTCTTTTCCGTGCGAACGCGTCTGCCGTTCCTCCGCAGCAAACCCAGCCGCGCCATGCTGATCATTACAGCCCTGGTCATTCTGGTCACGCTGGCGTTGCCCTATTCGCCGCTGGCCGCGACGCTGGGGTTTGTTCCACTCTCCCTGCCGTTCCTGCTGGTCATTTTCAGCATCGTGATCTTGTATTTCTTCTCGGCGGAACTGACCAAGCGCTGGTTTTACCGGAGTACGCGCAACAATGAATGATCTGAACCCGGACCCAATTGGATCTGACCCACCCGGAGCAAAGCCCTACACTCCCTGGGAAGCCTGGGGTGTGCGTCTGACCTCGCTCTTGACCCTGTTGATGGGCGCCATCAACCTGATCTCCGCGGTTCGTCCGGCCCTGCAAGACCGCCTGGCCATCATCCGCACGATCTTCCCGCTCGAAGTCTTGCACGGCAGCCGGTTGACCACCGCCCTGGCCGGATTCGTTCTCATCCTGCTGGCCGGCAACCTGTGGCGCCGCAAGCGCACCGCCTGGCTGCTGACCGTCATCCTGCTGGTGGTATCGGTTGCCTCCCACCTGATCAAGGGTCTCGATTTCGAGGAGGCCAGTCTGGGCTTCGGGTTGCTGATTCTGCTGCTCATCCTCCACCAGAGTTTTCACGCCGCCACAGACCGTCCCTCGCTGCGCCAGGGTTTGATTATTCTGGTCGCTGCGTTCGCATTCACCCTGGTGTACGGCGCCGCCGGTTTTTACCTACTGGACCGGCACTTCAGCGTCCAATACAGCCTGCCCAACGCCGTGCGCCAGACCGTGGTGATGTTCACCTCCATCTCCAACCCGGGCTTGGAACCGACCACCGGCTTCGGCCAGTACTTCGCCGATTCCATCTACTTGATCGGCGCGGGCACCATCGGCTTTGCCCTGCTGATGCTGATCCGGCCCGTTTTGGTGCGCCTGCCGGCAACCGCGGCAGAACGCAGCCGGGCCAAAGCCATCATTGAACAATACGGGCGCACATCGTTGGCCCGCGCGGCCCTGTTTGAAGACAAATCCTACTTCTTCGGTCCGCAAGACACCGTCATTGCCTATGCCGCCAGCCAGCGCGGCGCCATGGCCCTGGGCGATCCGATCGGTCCTCCCGGGCAATCCGCCGAGGCCATCCGGCTCTTCCGGGATTTCTGCGCCCACAACGACTGGAGCCCTTCTTTTGCCTCCACCCTGCCCGACAACCTGGACGCCTACAAAGCCGTCGGGCTGGATGCGGTGTGCATCGGCTTCGAAGCCATCGTAGCGCTCGAATCGTTTACGCTGGAGGGCAGCCAGAACAAAAGCGTTCGCAATGCCGTCAGCCGCATGGAGCGCAACGGCTACCGCGCCGAAGTGCACCTGCCGCCGCTGGATGATTCGTTGATGCAATCGCTTCGGGCGATCAGCGACGCCTGGCTGACCCTGCACCACGGCGGCGAAATGCATTTCTCAGACGGCTGGTTCAACGAGGACTACATCCGCAATGGCCCGGTGATCGTGATCCACGCCGCCGACGGCCGCCCGACCGCCTTCGCCAACCTGGTGCCGGAGTTTGCCCACAACGAGCTGACCATCGACCTGATGCGCCATACCCCCGGCGTTGAACATGGAACCATGGAATACCTCTTCGCCCGAATGCTGCAATGGGCGCGGGATCAAAAATACGAAACCTTCAGCCTGGGGTTAAGTGCGATTGTCGGCGTGGGCGAGAAAAACGATGACCCGCGCGTCGAACAGGCCCTGCACACCATCGCTGAAGCCATATCGCGCTTCTATAACTTTAGAGGGTTGCATGAGTTCAAAGAGAAATTCCACCCGCGCTGGGAACCGCGCTACCTGGTCTTCCCGGGCCCGGCCAGCCTGCCATTGGTGCTCACCACCCTGCTGCGCGTTCACTCCGGGAAGAATTTCCTGTGGAAATTTATCGGGAGGTAGGCCTTCAACCTCGAGGCTGCCGGCTGCGCAGCGCCTGAGGCAATTGCCGCCCCATAGAACCCGCAAAGGCCACCGCCTACCCAAAAACCGCTGGTCGGGGGGCCTTTTTAGAGTCAGGAGCATCCAGCGTCGCACGTCCGGCGAAAGCAACCCAGTGGGCGGATTCACTTGAATCGTTTGCTCAAACGTCGGGCTTCTCGACCATTATCCAGCCAACAATCGAGGGAGATCACCCATCACTTCCAAACCGGTATGTGCACCAACGCCCTCAAAAACCAGCTCGCCTTGCCGTGTTTCAAGGCGCACCTGCACGGTGGCGTTCAGTGTCTCCATCACACGTTTCCCCATATCCAGGCGGGTGGGTCCTCGCAACAAACCACCCTCAACACGGCAAGCCGTCAGGTGTAAGCGGTGGCGATGGTTGCACAACACCCAATCCACGCGATCATCGAATATTTGCAGGGATTCAATTTGCGCGCCGGTGTATGTGGCGAATCGGTAAAGGTCACCATTCAGCCAGAAGCCAACGATAAACCCGCGAAAGGCGCGCCCAAGCCAGGGGATCATGGCCACCGATGCAGTGATACAAGCCGAAGCACCGTCAAAATGATTACTCTGGAACCATACCCAGGCCGATGGAAAGGCCTGTCCCCAGTCCTTTTCGATGTAACCGCGCCCGCCGTCAAAATTCATCACTTTTCCATTGAGGGCAAGCGTGCCGTGCAGCGCGTGGTCAAAACTCAAAACGCCATGATAACATTCCATGCGCGGCACCCAGGCATACCACCCCATGACGCCCGGCGAAAAGAACGTCACAGGCCAGGGATTCAACGTTGCAAACTGAATTTCACCTGCAACCTGACCTTCAGGTCCGTCAATACCCAGCAAAATGGCGCGATCATCAAAGCCATTCTTGCCAATCTGCAGGGCAAAGCGCGAAGGGTCGGCCTGGAAACGTTGGATGGGAAACGTATGATAAGCCGTCGTTCCATCCACACCATCCAGCACCTGCACAAATGCGTGCGCATTCTGGCCCAGAATCACCCCCGGAATAATGGCGACTTTGTGGCTTTCGTCCGCGCTGACCATCTTGTAGTACCAGCCCTCAAAAAAAGGGGGCTTCTTCTTGAATCCATGATACATTCCGGGCGTCATAATGGTTTTCACGGACATTTCTTTTTTCCTTAACATCAATCTGGGAAGTGGATGCGCGGATTAAGCGTGTCGCACGTTTGCCGCCCGCTGAGCCAATCTGTGCCCTCCGGTTCCGTGCAAGGTGATGTGGATGGTGAGTATCCCAACCGAGACCACGAAGTTGGTTTCGAATGGATAGCCAAACGATCCATAGAATTATAGACCAATAACTGGATATACATGGCCTTGATAGGGGTAATTTTATGGAGTATAGTGAAAAGAAAAAGGGACAAAGATGACAGAAACCCCAAAATATTCTGTGATTTCGAAACAAAAAGAAATCGAACTGCGCCAGTACGCGGGATATATCCAAGCCGAAGTGGACACAGACGGGCAGGGTTACAAAACGGCAATTGAGAACGGGTTTAATATCCTGGCTGGATATATTTTTGGCAACAATGTCTCCCGGCAAAGAATAGAGATGACGACACCCGTACAGGCGTCCCGGTCAGAGAAAATTGCCATGACCACGCCGGTTACCGTGACTGGAACGAACCGTTTCACGGTGGCCTTCATCATGCCCTCAGGCTACACACTGGAAACCTTGCCGATGCCCAAAGACAGCCGGATTCGGTTCAAGGTTATATCACCCCATCAAATCGCAGCCATCCGCTTTTCCGGTTATTTCCAGCCGGAAAACATACGCAAAAACAAGGATCACCTGCGCCAGTGGCTGGAGGAGCAGCGCTTGGAAACGGAAGGCGATTTTATTGTGGCTGGTTACAATCCGCCCTGGGTGCCGGGATTTCTGGCTCGAAATGAAGTTCTGATCAGGATTAAAACATAATCCCGGACAAACGACCTGAAAGCTTGCCACAGGCCCAAACGCTCCTGGAGATTTTCAGGCCGCCATATCCACACCGCGTCCAAGGGTTCAGGTTGGGACCATCGTGATACATTCAAAAGCGATGGCAACAGCGTCAGAGTACATTCAATTATTTGGTGAATAAGAAAGGAAACAAACATGCGCATCCCAAAAATCATCGCCCTGACCGGCTTGCTGGCCATGACGGGTGTACTGGTCTATGGCTTTACCACCGGCAACTTCTCCGCCGAAGGGGCTAAATTGCTGGCGATGCCCTGGGGAATTGTATCGCTGGTGGACCTCTACGTTGGCTTTGCTCTTTTTTCCGGTTGGATCGTGTTCCGTGAAAAAACCTGGCTGCCTTCGACCATCTGGGTAATTTTGATGATGGTTCTGGGATTCTGGGCCGGCGCCCTGTATACCTTCCTGGCCTTGCAAACCAGTGGCGGAGATTGGAAACGTTTTTGGTATGGGAAACGGTTTCCTGAACCCGCGCCTCGATAAATGGAATTGCGTATGACCCAAAAGATTTCTGAACTCCTGGAAGAATTCCGAACCGTTTTTTCAGGTCGAACCAATACGGTGGATACGATCATCCCACCACTGCTGTATACCCTGGTGAACCTGATGGCCGGGCTGCTGCCCGCCACACTCTCCGCTCTGGCATTGGCCGTGCTTCTCATGACCTATCGCCTGATTCGAAAACAATCCTGGTATTATGCTCTCAGCGGATTGGTTTTGACGATCCTGGCTGCGGGATTGGCCTGGTATAACCAAAATGCCGCCAGTTTCTTCCTACCCGATATTCTTTCCAGCAGCATACTTTTGACCGCCGCCTTGCTTTCCATTGGGGCAGGCAAGCCGCTGGCGGCCTGGACCAGCCACCTGACCCGCGCCTGGCCAAAAGAATGGTACTGGCTGCCCACCATCAAACCGGCCTACACCGAAGTGACCTGGATGTGGGCCGCGCTCATCGCCGCACGCCTGTTTGTCCAATACAACCTCTACCAGCAGGCCAATGTTCGCGTGCTGGGTTGGGTCAATGCCTTGCTGGATTGGCCGGTGACCATTGCCGTGCTGGTCGTCAGCTATCTATACGGAATTGGACGCCTGGCCAAACTGGGTGGTCCAAGCGTCCAAGAATATCGATCCGGTCAGCCCGCCCCCTGGAAGGGTCAGCAAAGGGGATTTTAATTACAGGCGGGGAATCAACACCGGGGTGTTCTTCTTGTATTCTTCATAATCGGCCTGACCGCCCCATTTTTCGTCCGCCTTCTTCTCCAGCAGCGGTACCCCACTGACGCGCGTGAGCAGCAGGGTGACAAAAATGGGCGAGATCAGGGCAACCCACTGCCAGCCTTGCAGCACCGGCAAGGCGATGACCGCCACGCCCACCCACAAGACAATTTCACCGAAATAATTGGGATGGCGCGAGCGGGACCATAAACCCGTTTGAATAAATTTGCCCTTGTTTTCCGGATTGGCATTGAAGCGGCTTTTCTGGGCGTCGGCGGTTACTTCAATCGAGAACCCGACTAGCCAGATCAGAAAACCCAACCCCGCAAAAACGTCCAATGGCTTGTGGTTCAAGGATGTAATCGCTACCAGTGCCGCCGCCATGGTGAAGGTCACCCACAGGCCCTGAATGGTCCAGACGTTTAAGAAGCGGAAGAAGGACGGTTTAATCTCGTCAAAGCGATCGTCCCGGCCGGCCTTGCGAACGCGGCGGAATAGAAAAGTACCCAGACGTCCCGCCCAGACCACCACCAGCACCCAGAGCAGGATCGATCTCGCGTCCAAGCCCGCGCTCAAGAGCGCAGCGAGACTGATCACGGAGACATACGTGAGGCTGCCGGTCAGGTCAAAGAATGTTTCGGTTTGTAGACGGTATGCCGGGATAAACACCAGCCACTGAATGAGGAACGCCAGCCCCACGGATAAGGCAAATACCGGGATGCTCCCGATGGTGCTTCCGCCCGAACTGCC
>DAOUGY010000035.1:0-3991 GCA_034428975.1 Anaerolineaceae bacterium
CCGGCGGGCAGATCCAGCGCGCCGTCGTCCTTGAGCCACCACATGCGGTAGCGGGGACCGTCGCCGGGGTACAGCCATTCACCCGTCCAGCCAACCGAGCCGGCCGAAATCACGGGCGGGTAAGCGCCGGGGAAGCCCATGCCAAATTCGCCTTCATTGCCGGCCGAGGCCACCACGATCACGCCCTGCGCGATGGCGTAATCCAGCGCTTCTTTTTCGACGTCTTCCAGTGCGCCGCCGCCCAGGCTCATGTTAATGACCATCGGGCGGTAACCGGCGGCGGCCAGGTCACCCACATAGCGGATGCCGGCGGCGACCATCGCGTCGGTGCCGAACACTTCGATGTGCGCAGTTGTATCCACCGTGGGGTCAGTGCACTTGGGGCGGGCGGGCATCTGGTAATCGGCCAGAACCTTGACCGGGATGATGGTCACATCTGGGGCAATGCCGCGCACCATGATCGGCGGAGTGGAGAAACCGCCCACGGTATCAAAGTTGCTGTCATAGAAATAGCCGATGATGGTGCTGGTCACGTGCGTGCCGTGCGTGGAACCACGCGAGCCGACGAACGTGCTCTGGCGCAACTTACCGACCTCATATTCAAGAGCGCACGGGTCTGCGTTCGTTCTGAACGAAATTGCCTGCTGGAAGCCCGTTCCGAGTTCTTCCGCGATGCGTTCCTCGGGGAAATAATCCTTCCAGTTGGCCGTCATGCCGGTATCCAGCACTGCCACATACACACCAGCGCCAGTTTCAGTGACCTTTTCGATGTCGATCATATCTGAATCCCAGGTTTCGTAGCCGGCGGCGGTGGAAACTTCGTCGCTAAAGGGCCGCCCGGCTGCCGCGGAGCTGACCACAATGGCCAGGAGCGCGAAAACGGAAATCAGTGTTGTCACCACACGAAACGCGTTTTTCATGCTATTTCTCCATTTCTACAAGTTTGAGATTGGGAATTTGGGAACAGAAAAATAGTTGGTCTGTCTGGCTGCCGCGCCTCCTTTCTAAGCATGGCCCCCCTGCTTAAAAATATAGCCGGCCCCATCCTGGGCCGGTTTCGCTGTTGGCTCCCCGGTTGCGTCACCGCGCAGGTTACTGCCTGGCGGATGTAGCGACCAATAAAAATCTGCAACCGGATCAATGCCTCCCATAGCGTACAACAACTATTCAGTTGGCGCTCTCCGTCTTGCTAGAGAGTCCCAGTATACGGATTTTTCGAATGATGGCAAGGGGTTAAAACGTAGAGACGCAAAATTCGCGTCTCTACGTGGGAACGGCGGTGATGGCCGCCGCGGCTAAAACACCTGCAAGATCTCGCCTTCCAGGAACGCGGCCAGTTGTATCCCAGGCAGGATTACCTCACCGGCCGGGACGATTACCGCCGCGGCTTCCAGGCGATACACGCCGGTAGGAAGCCCGGGGTACTGCAGGGAAAAGTCGATTTCTTCGCGCGGATCGCTGATCTCATCCCACTCTGCCAGAGTCAGCCGCTCGCCGCTCGAAAGTTCTTTGGCCTGCACCCAGGCCTGGCAGCGCAGGGGGCCGGGGCTGGGCAGCCGCACCTGCGATAGATTCAATGTCACCGACAGCAGGAACGGATAATCACTGGGCAGGATGCGGTCATGCTGGCCGGTCTCGGGATGCAGCGCGGCCACCTGCTCGATTTCGACCACACCCGGCGTTTGTTCTTGCCCGACGGCTGGTTCGAGTTCCGGCTGCTCTGGAGAGCGCTCGACTTCGGTGATCAGGCCTGATTGCCCGGTGAAAAACTGCACCACCCGGTCGGCGTCCCAGCCGGCCCAGGCGTCCTCGACCCCGGCGCGCACGTCCACCAGGCGTGTACGGCGCACGCGGTTTTCCGCATCCAGCAGCAGTTCGGCGGTGAAGGTGGCGTAATGCAGGTGCCCGCCATTTTCGTCGGTGATCGGTTCGTAGCGGATTTCCGACAGCTCGCGCGCCTGCCCGGCCCAGTCCTGCTGTTCCACGCGCTCGACGGTCAGGCCAATCAGATCGCCAATGGCGGCCACAATTTCCTCGGGGGAAAGGCTGGCGAGTTGGGTAAAGCGCAAAATACCGGCATTATGCAGCCGGTTGGCAATCCCCGGCCCAATGCCGCGGATTTGGGTGAAATCATCTCCTACCGGCTGGCCAGGAGCTTCGTGCACGGGTTGTTGCGTGGACATAAAAGGTCCCTCCTTTTCGCTCGCCCGCGCGGGGCGCCGGAAAAGATAACACTGGCCCTGACCGGTTGATCCTTCTAACAGTCAGGGCCAGTGTGGGGATGGGTTGGATCTTACGGGTTGAAGAACATCACCATTGGCAGTTCGATGAAGCCACCGATGGGCACCGGGGTGCCGGCAGGGGCAGCATCGTGGTACAGTTGGACCACGCTGGTCAGGTGATAATTTCCAACCGGAACGGAACCGGCGGGGAACTGCAGATCCGCGGTATACGTGCGGGTGTTGCCGGCCAACGTGCCGGCCGTAATGGGGACTTCCATGGCGGGGTTGGGCAGAACAGCGCCAGCGCCTGGGCCGATGCGTTCGAGGTAGGTCAAGAGCCGGAAGACAGCATCCGGGTTGAAGTTCTCGAGGAACAGCAGCGCGACACCGCTCATCGTCCATTCGATATGCACACCCCAGTCCTGATCGGTGCGGATGATGTTGTTGGGGGTCGGCACGGTGAACGGAGATCCTTCATAGACCACCGACGTCATTGTGCCGTCATATACAGGTGCAATCACTGATTCGAAAGGCATTTTACCCTCCTGCGTTTTCGCTTCCAGTTATCGTAAAACGGGTTGATCGTTTGACCGTACCCTGGTCGAGGGGTCGCGGGCAGCGCGGGCCCTGCAACTGCCCTTGACAACCCCATGATAAGCAGCGCTGCTTAATATCCGCTTGATTTTTGATTAATTTTGAGGAGGGAAATAATTAATTATAATTATACCTAAATAGTAAATGTTATCCATATCGATACGCTGCCTACTTACATCTGACGGCGTATTTTTTGAAAAAGTTGGAGCGTCGCCGGCGAGGGCGTGGTGTTCAGTTCCTCGCGCAGCGCGTCGGAGCAGATTTGGAACTGGCGCAGCGCCAGGTGGCGCTCGCCCATGTGGGTATAGCACAGCATCAGGCGGCAGTGGGTGTCTTCGCGGCAGGCATCGCGCGCCAGCAGGCGCTGGCACAGCGCCGCGGCGGCGGCGTACTGCCCCTGGTTGAAATACAGGCTGCTGAGCCGGTCGAGGGCTTCCAGGTAGATCAGCCGCAGCCGCTCGCGCACCGGCAGCGCCCATTCTTCATACGGGTCGCTGCTGAGAAAGTCATCGCGGTAGATGTTGGTGGCCGTCTCGAGGGCGCGGATGGCGCCGGGCTGGTCGCCGTCGGCGTCCGCCTGGCGCGCCAGGTTCAAGTGGCATTCGAACACGTCCACGTCCAGCCACAGATTGAGATCCGGGTTGATGCGGTAAGCGCCCTCGCGGTAAATGATGATGTTCAAATTGCTGACGCCGCGCACGGCCTGCCGCAGCCCATGCACGGCCACATTCAGGTTGTTGCGCGCCGCCTTTTCGGAAGATTCAGGCCAGAACACCGCCATCAATTCATCGCGCGTGCGCGGGCGGTCGTGGTTGGCCAGCAGGTACTGGAACAGCGTGCGCCCGCGCCCACCCGACCAGCCCGTCACCGGCTTGTCCTCCACCAGCACCTGGAACGGGCCGAGCAGGTAGGCGGTGAGCTGCGGTGGCGTTTCTGGCGCGGCTTCTGCCTCTTCTATCACCGGCGGCTCCTGCTCCGCTGGCTCATCGGCCGGTGGGGCTGGAGGAGCCTGCGGGACAGGCGCCGGCGCGGCGGTGATGGGGATGCGCGGCTCGAATGCGCGCGGAAGTTCCGGCGGCGGCTCGCGCGGGGGCGTATGGAACACCGAGAGCAAGCTCTGCCACAGCGAACCCAGCCCGCGCCCTTCAGACTGCGAAGACGCAACCTCGAAGGAA
>DAOUGY010000036.1:0-24885 GCA_034428975.1 Anaerolineaceae bacterium
TTACCCGAAGCCGACCACAACACGTTGGCCGGGGTGGTCAACCCCGCCCACGCCCTGGGCCAGACCTTTGTGCTGTTCCTACGCTCGCGGTATGAGCATCCCCGCAATTTGCTGCGCGCCAACCTGACGCGGGAAGGGTTCCTGCTGGAAGGTTTGAACACGGATGTGTTTGATGCGCCCGGCGAGAATGCATTGGCCGAAATGTGGACGGCCATCCACTTTGGTGATTACATGGCCTACTACCTGGCGATGGCTTACGGGGTGGACCCCACGCCGGTGGAGGCGATTGAAAACCTGAAAGCCGCCATGAAGCGTTAAATGTTGGACGATACGCGCAGGCCGGGGAAACCCGCCTGCGCTTTTTTGTTAACCTCTTCACCGGCTCAAAACTTGGGAGTATAATAGCCGGCCCTGCCCTTCTTTTGACTTCCCGAGGTGCGCCATGCGCTTGATGGGAAAATTGATCATGCTGGCCATTCGCCAACAGCTCACCTATCGCGCCGCCATTCTGTCCGGCCTGGCGACGAATTTCTATTTCGCCGTGCTGCGCATTGCGCTGCTGACGGCGCTGTACGGGGTTCAGACTGACGTAAACGGCATGTCGCTGCGTGAATCGATCACCTTTGTGCTGATTTCGCAGGCGGTGATTGCGTTCTTGAGCGTGTTCGGTTCGTATGATCAGATGCGCGCGGTATATTCGGGCGAGGTGGGCGGCGATTTGATGCGCCCGGTGGATTATTTCCGCTACTGGCTGGCGCGTGATTTCGGGCGCTCGCTGGTTAATCTGGCGCTGCGCGGCATCGTGCTGGTGGCGATCGGCGCGCTGTTCTATTCGCTGGAAGCACCGCGCACCCTGACGCAGTGGCTGGCGGTGGTTTTGGCGTTGGGGTTGAGCTGGCTGGTCAGTTTCGCCTGGCGTTTTCTGGTCAACCTGTCGGTGTTCTGGACGCCCGATGCCACGGGCATTTGTCGCCTGGGGTTTGCCATATCCCAATTCTTTTCGGGCTTTATTCTGCCGCTGCGATTAATGCCGGATTGGTTCAGCCGGGCTTGCGAATATACGCCCTTTCCGTCGATGGTTAACACGGTGGTGGAAATTTACCTGGGCAATATTCACGGCGTGCAGATCGTCACGGCGCTGTTGATCCAGTTGGGGTGGTTCGGCGCGTTGTGGCTGTTGGCGCGCGTGGTACTGCGCGCCGGAGTGCGCCGTTTGGTCATTCAGGGAGGTTGAGCATGCGTCGTGCCATTCACCTGTACCTCAAGCTGATCTCCATCCAACTGCGCTCGCAGATGCAGTACCGCACTTCCTTTCTGCTGGAAGCCTTCTCAACGCTGGTGCTCAACGGCTCGTACTTCATCATTCTTGCGCTGGTGCTGCAGCGCTTTGGGGCGATCAGCGGCTGGGGGCTGCCCGAGGTCGCCTTTCTGTTCGGCATGGCCGAAATGGGCTTCGGCACCATGGACCTGTTCTTCAGCGGGTTCGATCCGTCCACCTTCAGCCCGCTGGTGCGGCTGGGGCAGTTTGACCAAATTCTATTACGCCCGGTGAGCGCCACACTGCAGGTGTTTGGCTCGCGGTTTATCCTGCGCCGGTTGGGGCGCGTGTTCGGCGGGGCGTTGATTCTGGCTGTGGCGATTGCGCTGGGCAATATTCATTGGACGGTGGGCAAGGTGCTGTACCTGCCGGTCGTGCTGGTCAGCCAATCGCTGGGCATGGGTGCGCTGTTTGTGGCCGGGGGTACGCTGACGTTTTGGACCATCCAGCCGTTGGAGTTCGTCAATATCTTCACCTACGGCGGCAACGAGCTGATGACGTACCCGATGCATATTTACCCGCGCTGGCTGGTGCGCTTTTTCACCTACGTCCTTCCGCTGGTTTTCCTCAACTTCCTGCCGGCGCTCTATATTCTGGATAAACCCGACCCGCTGGGTTTTCCATCGTTTGCGCCGTTTCTGGCGCCGTTGATCGCCGCCTGGATGCTCTTTCTGGCATTCCGCTTCTGGCGTTTCGGCCTGAATCACTACCAAAGCACGGGGACATAACCATGACGCCTATCATTCGCGTAGCCAATCTTGAAAAGACGTTTGAAATCACCGAGCGGCGCAAGGGTCTGACGGGCGCGCTGCGCAATCTGGTGTCGCCAGTGCGGCGAACCGTGCGCGCTGTGGACGGGGTGAGCTTTACGCTGCAGGAAGGCGAACTGGTGGGGTACCTGGGGCCGAACGGGGCGGGGAAATCCACCACCATGAAGGTGCTGACCGGTTTGCTGGTGCCGAGCGGTGGCGAAGTGATGGTGGACGGCTTTGTGCCGTGGAAACAACGCGCGCGCTATGTGGCGCGCATTGGGGCGGTGTTTGGCCAGCGTACCTCGCTGTGGTGGGACCTGCCGTTGATCGATTCGTTTGAGATGCTCCAGCCGATGTACCGGATTGCCCCGGAGCAATACCGTAAGAATCTGGACGAGTTCCGCGAGCTGCTGGAGCTGGATGAGTTCCTGCAATCGCCGGTGCGCTCGCTCTCGCTGGGTCAGCGTATGCGCGCCGAGTTGTGCGCCGCGCTGCTGCACGAACCGCGCCTGCTCTTTCTGGATGAACCGACCATTGGCCTGGACGTGGTGGCCAAGGAGCGTATTCGCCAGTTCATTCTCTTCGTCAACCGCGAACGCGGCACGACGGTGATTTTGACCACCCACGACCTTTCGGATGTGGAACGATTGTGTGAGCGTGTGATGATTCTGGACCGCGGGCATTTGCTGTATGACGGTCGGCTGGCACTGCTGGTGGAACGCTTTGAGCAGCAGCGCCGCCTGGTGGTGACGCTCTCGGGGGATTGCGAGGATGTGAGCGTGGACGGCCTGAGCGTGATCGCGCGGCAGGGGGTGCAGGTGACGTATGCGTTCGATCCGCACCGGTTGCCGGCGCCCGAGGCGCTGCAGCGCGTCATCGCGCGCCTGCCGGTGGCCGACCTGGAAGTACGCCGCCCGGAGCTGGAAGATTCGATCCGGCGCATCTACGAGCAAAAACTGCTGCATGAGAGCGATGCGGCGAACGAATGATCACGACCGGCGGTTGACCCGCCGCGATTGCCGCATTACACTCATAGATGATGGACACGCCCGGTACGCGAATTCGGAAAATTCTGCACCTCGACCTGGACGCCTTCTTTTGCGCCGTGGAGGAACTGCACAACCCGGCACTGGTGGGCAAGCCGTTCGCTGTGGGCGGACGGCCCGACGAGCGCGGCGTGGTGGCTTCCTGCTCCTATGCGGCGCGCCAGATGGGTGTGCGCTCGGCCATGCCGATGGGCCGCGCCATGCGATTATGCCCGCAGTTGATCGTGATCCCTGGCCGGCATGGTCAGTACAGCGCCGTTTCCGATCAGGTGATGGCCATCCTGCACGACGTCACTCCGTTGATGGAGCAGATCTCGATTGATGAAGCCTTTTTGGATGTGACCGACCTGCCGCAGAGCAGCCGGGAAATAGCCGAGGGCTTGCAGCGGCGCATCCGCGAGGAATTGAAACTACCGTGCTCGATTGGCGGGGCGAGCAACAAACTGGTGGCCAAGATCGCCACTGATTTTGGCAAGGGGCGGCATCGCGAGCCAACCCCGCCACGCGCCATTCACATTGTGCCGCCTGGCGAGGAAGCCGCGTTTCTGGCGCCGCTGCCGGTGCAGGCGCTGCTGGGCGTGGGGCCAAAAACCGCCGAGCGATTGAACCAACTGGGGGTGCATACCGTGGGCGATCTGGCGGCGATGCCCGAACCGTCACTGCGCGCGCAGTTTGGCCGGTTTGGCGCGGATCTGGCGCGCAGCGCGCGCGGGATGGACGACAGCCCCATCCACCTCGAACATGAGGTCAAGTCGATCAGCCAGGAAGTCACCTTCAGCCGCGATGTGGCCGGTGGGCCGGAATTGGAACGCACGCTGCGCAGCCTGTCGGACCAGGTGGGTTACCGTTTGCGGGCCGCGGATCTGTGCGCCAGTGTGGTGCGCATCAAGATACGCTGGCCGGATTTTTCCACTCACACCCGCCAGCAATCGCTGCCCCAGCCGGTGGACCAGGACGGCGTGATCTACGCCGAAGCGCTGCGCCTGTTCCACGCCGTGTGGGCGCCGGGACGGGCTGTGCGCCTGTTGGGCGTGGGCGTCAGCGGGTTGGCGGGGCGCGCGCGGCAATTGGAGCTATGGGAAACGCCAAACGAAAAAGAACACCGCTTGCTGGAGGCTCTGGATGAACTGCGCGAGCGCTTTGGCAAGACGGCGGTGGTGCGCGCCGAGCGCCTGCGCCCACCGCGTAAGAAATCCGAGTAGCCGGACGGCTGGTCAGTCGTTGCGCGTTCGATTACAATAGATTCGAGGGGAAATCCACTGATGGGGAGCGCGCCATCCATGAAGCATCTCTCTGCCGAAGTGCGCAGTAAAATTCAAGACGGACTGATTGCGGCCATTTTGCCGGTTTTGATGCTGCTGGTGTGCGGTTTGTTGAGCACGCTGCTGGGCGGCTTGTTCGGCCGGATTGGGTGGTTGATGTTCAGTTTGGGAATGCTGGCGCTCTCCATTTATTTCCTGGAGCATTCGATGCTTAACCGCGTCGATGAACCGCGCCGCCTGTTTTTTGCCATCGTGGGGGGTACGCTGGCCTGGGTGGTGACGGAAATGGGCATTCTGTTGGGGAGCTTTGGTCTGACCGGTGAAGCGGGCCTGGTGCTTTGGCTGCTCATGGCGCTGGTGGTGGGCGTGCTTTGGCGGCGCGGTTTGCCGCTGGGCGCGCGCTTTTATGCCGTGACCTATCTGCTCCACTGGCTGCTGCGGCTGGTGGCAGCCTCATTCCGCACGTTGATGCAATGGGTGGGCTACGCGACGTTCGGTCGGATTTTGCTGGCGCTTGCGATTGGTGCCGGGTTGTATGTCCTCTACTGGCTTTTCCGGCGCAGCCGCACGCGCGTACAGCGCCTGCAGCTGAGCATGGCGCTGTGGGTTTGCATCACCGCTGTTTTGTATATTTTGGGGTTCCGCTTCTTTTAGGTGCGGCTGACGGCCGTGCGCGTGATACGGCTGATGAGCACACGCAGCAGCCAGACCGGGGGCAGCACCACGATCGCTACGACCAGCCCAAAGGCGAATACCAGCGCCAGTGTGCGCAGGACAATGTTCAGGCCGGGGGCGAGGTGGGCGATCATCCACGGGCCGGCGCCGGCCAGAGCGGCCAACACCGTCAACACCAGCAAGCCCCCCGCCACCGGCAGAACGGCCTGTCGATCGGATGCCGACGGCAGCATGGTGCTGCTGACCACGAACATGAGATAAAACCAGATCCAGAAATCCGGCAGGGACGGCAAGCCGCGCACACCGGCAATTAGCGCGGGCATGCCGCCGGCGGTGAATGCGGCGATCAGGTCATCCAATCCCAAAGGGTAGATTCCAATGAGAGCCGTGACAGCCCCGCCACTGAGCAGCGGGGCTGTGCCAATGATCAAGTCACGAACGGGATCGGTACGAGCCGTTTCCACGTACCCCAGGCGCAAGGTGCCGTTGGGCAGCGCCTGGGGAAGGATGGAAAAGCGACCGGTGCGTACCCCCACCAACCGGGCCATTAAAAAATGGCTGAGTTCGTGCAGCAACACGCCAGGGAAAAACAGGATGGCGTAGATGCCGTGGGCGATGTTGGGCCGGCGGGTGAGCAGCAAAAACACGGCGTGCAGCTCAAATTGCAGCGCGCGCTGGATGATCAGATACGGCCCCAGGCAAAGGATTAGAACCAGCAGACCGTCAAACGGCGCCGGAATCACTGCGCGGCAGCCTGCACAATCGCCAGGAAATCCGGCTTGAGGCTGGCGCCGCCCACCAGGGCACCGTCGATTTCGGGCTGGCCAAAGAACTCGGCGGCATTGGCGCCGGTGACGGAACCGCCGTACAGCACGCGGCAACCCTGGGCAATCGCATCGCCAAACAGAGCTTTGAGACCCGGGCGGATGCTTCTGGCGATGACAGCGTTGGCGCCTTCGCCGCTGGCGGCTTTGCCTGTGCCAATAGCCCAGACGGGTTCATAGGCGATGACCAGGTTTCCGGCCTGCTCCACGGGGATGTCCTTCAACCCTTCGGCAATTTGACGGGCGAGCACTTCGTGGGTGGTGCCGGCTTCGTATTCGGCCAGAGTTTCACCGATGCAGAAGATGGTGATCAGGCCGGCGGCCAGGGCGGCTTTGGCGCGGCGGTTGACGGTCTGGTCGGTTTCGCCAAAGTAGGTGCGGCGCTCGGAGTGGCCGAGAATCACATAACCCCCGAACTCTTTGATCATCGCGGCGGACAGTTCGCCGGTGTATGCGCCCTGGGCTTCCCAGTGCATGTTTTGAGCGCCGAGGCCGATATCGGTGCCGGCGAGCATGGCGGAAACCGCCATGAGGGCGGTGGCGGGCGGACAGAGAACGCGTTCAACGGAGGGCACGGCTTGCAGGCCGGGCAGCAGTTCGGCCACCAGCAGGCGAGCCTGCTCGGCGGTCTTGTTCATTTTCCAGTTTCCAGCAACCATCGGTTTTCGCATGATACACCTCTTGTTGAAATCAGATCAATGAGGTTCAGCGCCCCATTGTGAACGGCAGTACAAGCTCCCCTGTATGATTTTACCATCAAGCCGCAGGCGGAGGCATCGCCCGCGGTTGCAAAATGAAACAAAAAACCGGAAAGGCAGTCGGCGTTGACGCAACGGGCGGATCAGGGTATATTGAAGCTGTCCCGGGCGGGCCGGATGATCGCGGTTCCGTCTGACGGAATCGAGGAAAGTCCGCACTCCACAGGGCGCGATGCCGGATAACATCCGGGACGGGGAGCCGCAAGGCGAACCTGTCGGAACGGGCCACAGAAACATACCGCCCCCGCGAGGGGGTAAGGGTGAAACGGCGGTGTAAGAGACCACCGGCGACCGCAGTAATGCGGCGGCCAGGTAACCCCCATCGGGAGCAAGGCCAAGCAGGCGTGAATTCCGCTTCGGCGGGAGGGGGGCGGCTCGTCCCCCTGGAGCGCCGGGTAGGCTGCTAGATCCGCATGGTAACATGCGGGCCAGAGAGATGATCATCCAGATCGGCGTCGTCCGCGAGGATACCCGCCGGTTGGACAGAACGCGGCTTACAGGCTCGCTCGGGACAAATGAATCCTTGGGCAATGCATATTGTTGAACAGGTTGAATCGGATCCCGACGCCGTCCTCGACGTCGGGAATTTTATATTTCCCACATCCTGCTCAATCGCGCTTTTGTGGTGGAGATTGAATCCCACCCGGCGCGGATTGCCCCGCTTTACCGGCGGGAAAAGACGATTCTGGAATCAAAAAAGGGACCGCCCTGAAGTCGGTCCCTTCTTTGAGAAACGGCGCGCGAGGCGATGGTCCCCTGTGATCATTCGTACGCGCTCGGAATTTGACTTTCGCTTTGCAGGCGCTCCATCATGTAGCTGAAAACATCCACCAAATACGGATCAAATTGTGTGCCGCTGCAGGCTCGAATTTCATCCAGCGCCGCCGGGATGGGGCGGGCGTTGCGGTAAACGCGCCCTTCGGTGATGGTGGTATAGGCGTCTGCCAGAGCAATGATGCGACCGCTCAGCGGGATTTGCTCGCCGGACAGACCGTGCGGGTAGCCGCTGCCGTTCCAATGCTCATGGTGGGCGCGAACCCCATCCTGCATGGAATGCAATTGGATGGTGGGTTCCATCAAAAAGGCGCCGTAGGTGGGATGGTGTTTCATCGTGTCCCACTCGTCGTCGTTCAGCCGTTCGGGCTTGATCAAGATCTTGCGCGGAACCAATATTTTACCCACATCGTGCAGGCGGGCGGCCAGACTGATTTCGGCGGTGACGGCCGCGGGCAGATTGATTTCGGCAGCCAGGCTGCGTGCCCAGTAGGATGTGCGCAGGCTGTGGCAGCGCGTGTGCCGGTCGCAGTTGTCGATCGAATCGGCCAGGCGCAGCAGGGTGGTGATGTATCCCTTTTGCAGTGACTGATCCAGCATGCCGCGTTGGATGGACAAACCTGCCAGGCTCTCGCGCAGTTGGTCGCCGGAGATATCGAGCAAATTGCGCTGGCCGCCTTGTGGGAATTCCTCGTTCCCCACCACAAACACTCGCGTAATGTGGTCTTCCTTGTCCAGAATCAGGGGAATGAGCAAATCAGTCGGTTGCAGGCGATTTCCTTTGAGGAAATCCGTCCCCAACAGCGACGTTGAAGCATCCCACTCGGACTTACAGGTATGGTTATTCATTGCAGCACACAGTAAGGGGTCGACCTTAGCCGTTATTTGCGCAGATAAGAATATTCAGGCACAACCGTGAAGTGATTGATTTGAATCACTTTGGAGGCAAAATCCTCCAGGCTGGTTGCCTGAATGGCGCGAATGCGTTGTTTTTCTTCGCGGGTGAAGGAGAACTTCTCGCCGCAATAACCGCCTTCAATGGCTCGGACGGGGTCGGACAGGAGCGAGTCGCGGAAACGGCGGTTCATCACAGCAGCCTGGAGCAGCCGGCCGCATTCGATCAGGAAGGTTTCTTCCGGATCAGTGGAAAGGCCTTTATGCGAAACGCCATTCTGATAAACCTGGGTCAGGATAGTCATGTGATTTTCTCCGGTGAACGATCATAACAGACCCACGGGGTCGAATACCCGGGGACAACAAGGCAACCTCAAGCGTGAAGCATCGCGGAGGAAAGCCTGGCTGAGTTGTTGAAGCGGTTGGCAGAACTGTGTGTTGGCGACCCGTGTCGCCGTTTGAATGAATTGCCTACCCGCCGTCCGTCGTCAGGTCTTGCCGGACAGGCCGGCAAAGTGGCTGCAATGCTGCAGGGCTTTTCACAGCGTTCGCCGACAAATCCCCTGGCGGTGTGGCTGATCGTGAGCCCGGTTCCATGCCCCAAAACTTGAGGCTGCGGATATTCTGTTGACGAAACGCCGACTCTACAGATTGAGCAAACTCTTCTTTGGGTCGTCTGCCGCCGGAAAACCTTCCCCTTGGCTGAACCGGTTACTGGTTGCTTTCGAGAGCGCCGGCAGGCGACGCAGACTGTAGAATCACTCGATTTCGTCTGGTAAGGTTCTGAGACTGCGATGAAGCGATGAAGTCGACCGGCTTGCGTGAAGCAAGCCCTCCATCCACGTTCGGCGGTTAGTTTCCGCCGATGCCGCCGCTGGCGACCGGGGCGTAATTGCCGCCGATGCCGCCGCTGGCAACCGGGGCATAATTGCCGCCGATACCGCCGCTGGCAACCGGGGAATAATTACCGCCAATACCGCCGCTGGCGACCGGGGAAAACGAGTGGATGGAGAAGAATTTGGACATGTTGTGCTCCTCAACATTTTTGTGTGATGGGTTCATTATGCGAATCTGCGGTCTCAAAACAGGCATTAAGACAGTCTCAAAATAGAAAAAAACCAGCAAAGATGCTGGTCGATTACTTTGCATTTTTGTTAGGGAAGACGACTACTTCACCAGTTCTTGATACAGAGATTGGGTTTGGGGAGAAGGTTCGGTGTTAATCTCGCGATGCAATACTTCGACACAGCGTTGGTACTGGCGAACGAGTGCGGCGCGGTTGCCCATGGCGGCGTAAATTCGCAGCGACAGGCGGTAGGCGGCTTCGAGGCAGTTGTCTTCGCTTAACGCGCGCTGGCAGTAATCCAGCGCCAGGTCGTAATTGGCCATGCCCAGGTACAGCTCGGATACTTGCAGCAGGATGTTGAGGTAATTTTGCTGCATGGCTTCGCGCGGTGCAATGGCCCAGGTATCGGTGACCTCCACCAGGAACGGCCCTTTGTACTGCTTGACGGCTTCGCGCAGATGCGCCAGCTTTTGCAAGGGGTCCTTGCTTTTCTGGGCCAGGGCATTTTCACGCAGGAAGACTTCAACATCGTAGTCGTAATCGAGGTTGTTGTTGAAGCGGTACATCTCCTGGTCGAGCAGGATCACTTCTTTGCCGAGGGCGTGGCGCACGCGGTAGAGGGTGTTCTTGATGCGAAATTTCACATCTTCCGGGCTGGCGTCGGGCCAGAAGATCAGGCCGATTTCCTCTTTGGTCATGCCTTCCGGTTGGGCCAGAAGCTTGAAAAACAGATTGCGGGCAATTTGCGTTTGCCAGTCGGAACTGGAGATCAGGCGGTTGTTGACTCGCACTTGCATCTTGCCCAGGGCGCGGATGCTGTAGGTGGGGGGCGCAAACGGTACGCTGATGGCATGCTGGCGCAGGAAGCGGCGCAAGCCGGGAATTTGCTCGCGGAAGCTCTCGATGTGGTGGAACAGATCATCCATCTGCCCGCCGATGAGTTCCACCTCGTTGAGCCTGGTGAGGGTGTCAAAGAAGCGCGAAGCCGTGGCGATGAGTGAATTGGCGGGATAATTGCCGCCTAAAAAGGTGAGAACGCGCATGAGGTGCGAAAACATCAGCTCGTAATGCCCCACCTGGCCACTGGCGATCATCAAATACAGGTAGGCTTTTTCCACCTGGGCTTTGTGGCCCTGACTTTCAAAGAAGCCGAGCGCTTTTTCAATCGCCAGCAGGCCGTCTTCGGCTTTGCCTTCGCGGATCTTCACGCCGCCGTATTCCAGATCGCACAGGAAGCTCTCCATGTCGGAGCCGTCGGCCAGGGCGATGGTGCGCGCGTTTTGCAGCATGCGGTAAGCGTTCTCGAATTCGCCGTTGGCGCTGGCCAGGCTGGATTCCTGCACGTCCATATAAACCAGCAGGAAATTTTCGCGCACCTGACGGGCGATGGCGCGGGCCTGTTGGTAGGCGGTTTGGGCTTCTTCCACAGCGTCCAACTCGGCGTAGATGTCGGCGATGCCCGCCAGGATGAAGGCTTCCAGACGCACATTGCTGCTGGTGCGGGCATAGGCCAGGGCTTTTTCCAGCGAATTGAAGGCCTCCTGATAATTGCCCATCATCTGCTGGATGACGGCCAGGTTGTTGAGCAGGTTGGACAGCCAGTAGGCGTTGTCGAGCTGTTTCCAATATTTGATGGCGGCGCTGAACATCTCGCTGGCCTGGGCGTAATTGCCCAGGTTTTCATACAGCGAGCCCAGTTCATTGCGAATGATGGCTTCATTGCGACGATCCTGCGCGGAAAGGGCCATGTTGAGCGCCTGGGTCAGCCAGTTGGCGGCTTCGTGCAGTTTGCCTTGCATGCGCGTGCAAATACCAATGGTGCGCAGTGCCTCGGCGTGGATGATGCGCAGTTCCAGATCGTCCTCGGCCAGACCGATGACCTCGCGCGCGTCGGCGATGGACGCGTTGAGGTTGCCGATCTGGCGGTAGCTGGCGGCGCGCCAGATTAACGCGCGGGCCAGTTTGCGGCGATCGCCGGGCAGCGCCATGGCATTGACGGCCTGATTGTAGAGGGTGAGGGCCAGTGAGGTGTTGCCGGTGGTGGCGGCGATGGCGCCCTGCAGCGCAATGATATAGGCCTGGGTGCTGGATACGTCGATGGGCAGCGTGTCGATCCAGGCGGAGAGTGTGGCAATGCGGCTGTCCACCAGCAGATCCGAGCCGGCGCGTTCAATCAAGCGCACCAGCTGGTCGGTCTGGTTGAGGGCGCGGTAGAGGGCATAGGCGTGATCCCACTGGCGTTCGTTGAGATAATGCTCGGCCAGGGCCGAGGAAATGGCCTGCGCCTCGGCCGGTCGTTCGCGCCACATGTTGGCTTGCAGGTAGTCCAGGAACAGGTAGTGGTAGCGCACCCATTCGCCGCTGTCGCCGACGGGCAGGCTGAACAGGTTATTGGCCTGAACCTGGTCCAGCAGGACCAACCAATCGGTCTCGGGCAGGTTCAGCGCCCCGCCGATGATGGCACGGCAGTGCTCGGCATTGAACTCTTCCAGCAGCGAGGAGCGTTGTAAGAAGAGCCGCAGATCGTCCGGCTGCTGAAGCAGGAGCTGTTTGAAGTAGGCATCCAAGCTGGACCCGCTGACGCGCGTCAGACGAGACTGGTTTTCCACGCTCTGCGGGTTGACCTGGGCGGTGAGCAGGATGCCGGTGATCCACCCTTCGGTGCGCTCGTAGATGTCCGAGGCTTTTTCATCGGAAATGGCCTGATTTTGCTGGGCGAGGAAGAGTCGCCGGATTTCATCGGTGGAAAACTCCAACTCTTCGTAACTGATACCGCCCACTTCGGAGCGGGCGATCATCATAGGTAGAGCAGGAAATGAAACCAGCGTGCGCGAGGTGATCAGAATGTGGCAGTTTTCGTCCACATCTTGAATCAGGCGATTCATGAAAGCGCGGATGCCGCTGTTTTCGTTGACGAAGTGATAATCGTCCAGGATCAGGATGAAATGCTCGGTGATGTGTTCATACAGATCGTTCACCAATACTGCGGCGATGAATTCATTGTCCACCGCGGTTTGCCCGCTTTGCAAGACGGCACGGGTTTGGTGACCAAATTCAGGAAAGCGCAGCGCAACGGCTTCGACCAGGTTGTTGATGAAACGATGGGGTTCGGAATCGAGTGCGTTGATGGAGTACCAGCACACCGGCAGGTTGCTCTGCGCGGTGTAATCGAGCAGCACGGTGGTTTTGCCGTAACCGGCCGGCGCGGCGATTATCGTCAGCCGCTTGTCGATCAGTTCATCGAGCAGGGCATGCAATCGCTCCCGGCGGAGCCAATCTTTTCGCCGGTGCGGAATGGTGATACGCGTTCGTGGAACCGGGTGCGACGGTTGCATGCAAATAGAATCTCTTGAAAAGGATGACAGCCGATAAAGGATGTACGATATGGGAGGGACGCCTACAGGATGCGGGGGATGGAGCCCAGACAAACCCTACGGGTATTATACATCAATCAACGTGATTCATTTTCGAATTAAATCGCACAGGGCGCGCAGTGATTCGGGAAGGCGCGCCCTGTGCATCCGGGTGTCAGAGGTTTTTAGCGGTCCGTACAAGAACAGCACGGGTCGATGGATGCCTGGATGAGAGGTAGATCGGCGAGGAATTGACCTCGCACCATGGCCGGGATGGCTGGGATGTTCACAAAGCTGGGGGTGCGGATTTTGACACGCTCCGGGGTATCCGAACCATCGGAACGAACATAATAGATCACCTCGCCGCGCGGGGCTTCCAGGCGGGCGATTGCCTCGCCGGGCGGAATGATTGGGAAGTGATCGTCGATGCGAATCGCTCCGGTTGGGATATTCATGAGCGCGGCTTCGATCAGGCGCACGCTCTCCAACATCTCCAGCGCGCGCACCACCAGACGGGCCTGAACATCTCCGGCCGGCTGTACCACACTCTGAAAGCCCAGCTCGGCGTAGGCGGCATAGGGGAAGTCCTTGCGCACGTCGCTATCCAACCCCGAAGCGCGTGCCGCCGGCCCCACCACGCCGTAGGCGACAGTATCCGCCGGGGTCAGCACGCCGATGCCGACGGTGCGGGCTTTTACGGTGGCGTCAGTGGTGAAGATGGGAATGACCACTTTCTCCAGCGCAGTCCGGATTGCCTTTACTGCAGCGAGGATGGCGGCGGGATCGGCGATGTCACGGTTGACGCCGCCAAAGGCCATCATGCCGTAATTGACGCGGTTTCCCGACAAGGCTTCGAGCACATCCATGACCTGTTCGCGCAGGTTGTAGATTTCCATGAACAGGGTGCGGAAGCCGATGTCCTCCGAACCGATACCGGCCCACAGCAGGTGGGAATGCAGGCGCTCCAACTCGGCCACGATGGTGCGAATGTAGCGCGCTCGGGCGGGCAATTCGATGCCGGCGATGCGCTCCACCGCCATACAAAAGGTCATGGCATGCACATTGGAGCAAATGCCGCAAACGCGCTCGACCAGCACAAGATCCTGGATGTAATTGCGGCGTTGGGCCAGCAGTTCGATGGAGCGCATGATGAAGCCGATTTCCACTTCCGCGCTTTGGATGACTTCACCCTTGCAGTTGAGAATGAGTTTATAGGGTTCTTCGTAGGCGGGATGATAGGGACCGATGGGTAGTTTGTAGGGCATGTCAGGCGCTCCTTGCGGCTTTTCCGGCTGCGCCGCCGGGTTCGCGGTAGAACCCCACGGGCATTTCCGGCGGGCGGACCAGGCGGGTCAGGTTGGGGTGACCGGTGAAGTCCACCGCGTACAGGTCGTGGATCTCGCGCTCGATCCAGGCGGCGGCGGGCAAAAAGGCGGCGATGGACGGCATGCCATTGCTTTGCGTGGCGGTGCGCAGGTTGAGGGCGGCGCCGCCCTGGCAATAATGATAGATCAGTTCGGTTTCACCGTCCGCTGCGGCGACCCCCGTAATGGTGCTCAAGCGCACGGCGGAATCCAGCAGCAGGCGTGCCGCGGCAACCAGGTTTTCCTGTGGTACGCGCAACCATGCGCCGTCGGGGCGGGGTTCCGGTAGGCAACCGGCGAGGGTGATCAAGTCCTGCATCCAGGTGGGGTTCATGCCCGCTCCTTTTCTTCCAGTGAACTGCCGCGCAATCCGGATTTCATGCGCTGACCGGCGGCTCGTGAACGGCATTTTTCACACAGGCGGTGCAATTCGGCAACATCGCGCGGGGTTTGTCCGCCGTACAGGCGAGCCAACACCGGTCCGGGCATGGGAACGATGGGCTGTCCGCAGCGCGTGCAGGGCTGATACTCGACGCGGTGCAGGGTGAGATGTTCATCACGCCGGGCGGTTAAATCCACCATCTCCGAATGCAAGCGGATGGCCTGGGTGGGGCAGTACTCCATGCATTTGCCGCAATAGGTGCATTGCCCGGCATCGTAGCGCCAATCCACGCCGCACGGAAAATCATGGGTGACGTGAATGGCTGCCGGCGAGCAGACATAGGCACAGGTGCCGCAGCCGGTGCACAGTTCGGTTTGATGGTCCAGCCGACCGCGAAAACCATCCGGCAGTGCCACGGCATCGGTAGGACGGCGTGTGCGCGAGCGGGCGGAGAGATTGCGACGGATGACAGTAAGAATGTCCAACGATATCCTCCAATCAGGCCAGCAGCGCGGCAGCCAGCGCCAGCACGGCCGAAAGCGCTCCCCAGGTCCAGTAAAAGCGCAGGGCATGCTGCACTTTCAGACGCGCCGTGGCGGACGCCAGCAGGCTGGTGAGCGCCACCAGAAGCCCACCGATGAGCACATAAGCCAGAGCACCCCAGGCGGGCGCCGGCAGGCGGTTGACGAACAACACCGCGAAGAGGCCGGTCAAGGCCACCAGCTCCAGCGCGTGAGACAATTCAAACAGCGCCAGGGGCAGGCCGTTGTATTCCACATGCACCCCGGCGACGATTTCACTTTCGGCGTTGGGGATGGAAAAGGGATTGGTCTTCAGGCGCGCGGGGATGGCCAGCAGGATGGCCAGTGCCGCCAGAACATGCACCAGACCCAGGGGAGCGCTGGTCAGCGCGCGCAGCGAAAACTGCCCGGCTTGCAGCGCCAGGGCGATGAGCGCGGTGAGGAACGGCAGATTGTAGCCGAGGGAGAGGATCATTTCGCGCACCGAACCGATCTGGCCGTAGAGCGAGCGCGTGATGAACCCCGCCAGGGCGTCGCACAGCGCCGGCATTTCGAGCAGGTAGAGCAGCAGGATCAGATCGCCGGAAAACGAGGTCAAGGGGCTGCCGGGCGCGGGAATGAGCGCTAGGGCGAAAATGGTGGAAACCAGCGCAATCACCGGCAGCGCATAGAACAGCAGCGGGTTGACCCCAGTCGGTACGACGGTATCTTTCCCCAACAGTTTGACGAAATCATAGAACGGCTGGAAGAAAGGCGGCCCCTGACGGGCCTGCAAGCGGGCGACGAGCTTGCGCCCCCACCAGAGCAGAAACCAGCCGAGGACGGCCGACCCGGCCAGACCCGGCCAAATCAGCACCGCCAGAGGAATCCGCCAGAGCGCTTCATTCATCACCGGCCTCCTTGCGCTGGGAATGCGTTTTGCCCTCGGCCAGTAGACGACCGGCCTGTTGAATGCCGGCGATGATGGCCTGCGGGCGCGGGGGACAGCCGGGCACATATACATCCACCGGGAAGACCACCGCAGCCGAGCCGATGACGGTGGGACTGCCGGCGAAGACGTTGCCGCTGGCCGGGCACGATCCGACCGCCACGACGGCCTTGGGCGATGGAATCTGATCGTACAGGTCGCGGGCGATGTCGCGCGAGCGCAGCGTCATCGGGCCAGTGACGAGCAGAATATCGGCATGCTTGGGGCTGCCTTGCAGCACCGCGCCGATCTGTTCGGCATCGTATCGCGGGCAGAAACACGGCGCCACTTCAATATCGCAGCCGTTGCAGGAGCCGGTGTTGATGCGATAGACCCACGGGGATTTGCGCCGCGAGAGGTTAAGCAATTTTCGGAACCATCCAGTTGCCATAATTCACCTGTATCGAAGCGGCTTAACCCGCCGGCGTGATTAACACACCGGGGAAGAGACCCAGGAGGATGACCAGCATCATCAGCACGACCAGCGCCAGAACCGCGCCGCGCGGCTCCGCGGTGGTGGGTGATTCCGTTGAGGAACCCAGCCAGACGGTGTGGATGGAGCGCACATAGTAGAACAACGCCAGAGCGGTGGCTGCCGCCATCACCATGCCGAAGGCGGCGCCGCCGGTGTTAACACCGGTCAGGTAAAGCCGCCATTTGCCGGCAAAGCCGATCAGCGGGGGCACGCCGACCATGCCGAGCGCGCCGGCGATGAATGCTGCCGAACTGACCGGGAAGCGCGCCGCCAGGCCGCGATCGGCCAGGGTGATGGAGCGCCCCAGACAGTTTTCGGCTACCGCCAGCGCGCCGAACAGCAGCAGCTTGCAGGCGGCGTGCGCCAGCGCACCCAGCAGTGCGCCGCCCAACCCGGCGGTAGTGCCGGCGGTGACACCGATCAACAGGTAGCCCATGTCATCGATGGTGGAGAAGGCCAGCATGCGCTTCAAATCGCGCTGTCCCAGCGCCAGCAGCGCGCCGCCGAACAGGGTGAGAAGCGCCAGCGCGTACCAGAGACCGCTGTGGGCTTCAAAAACCCAGGGTGCGTCCAGGCGCAGCAGGGCCAGCTCGCCGAACTCGGCCATGTCTAAAACGGAGACGATCAACGCGGTGACCAGGGCTGGAACGCTCTCGGCCACACGCGGCAGCCAGAAACCAAATGGCACCAGCGCCAGTTTGATGGCGAACCCGACCAGGATCAGACCGGCGGCCAGCGGCTGCGGCGGGTTGACCGGCCCGGCGAGCAGCCCCCCCAACAGCATGCCGGCGGCCGTCAGAAGCGCGCCGATCAGCACGGCGGCCAGGTACAGCCGCCCGGCTGTGGGGTTGTAAATCCACACCAGCGCGACGGCGCACAGCGCGGCGGCATCCAGCAGTAACACACGCGCCAGCGGTGTGCTGTTGAGCAGCGCCGCGATGACCAAGGCGGTCATGCATGCGGCCGGCAGCCAACCCTTGCGCGATGCAGAGGGGAGGGACACTGCAATTCCCCCAGCCAGAACCAAAAGCGCGACAGCGGCGATGCTAAAAATTTCGTTCCAGTGAATGGCGGTCATTTCGAAGAGTTCCATTGGCGCATCTCCTTTGATCACAGGACCCAGACGAGGAGGAGTGCCAATGCGGCAAACGCCAGTGTGGATAGCAGCGGGCGGCGTTCCAACACGGCATAACCATGCGTCCAGGCCACCGCAAGCGCTTTCAGCGTCTTCCAGGCCGTCCGGTAAAGCGGATCGGGGTCGGTGGCGCGGTACACGGGCTGTAGGCTGCCGGAAACGATCTCGGAGATGTCTTCAGCGCCCAGGGCATCATCGGGAATGGGGAAAGGGTCACCGCCGGAAAAGACGCTGACGCCGGTGCGCCTGGAGGGACGCGCGGCGCGATAAATCAGCGCGGCGATCAGCAGGGCCAAAACCGTTAGACCGGCGCCCAGGGTGACCGGCGCCCCGGCCGAGGTGGTATGCACCCCCAAAAAGGTGAGATTGACCGGCCAGACGACATTTTGGGCGGCCGTTGCCGGCGCCACCACCCAGCGCAGCAGGATTTGAGGCGCCAGGCCGAACACTACGCATAGAAACGCCAGGAAACCCATCCCCGCGCGCATGGAGGGCGCGGCCTCTTGCACGTCCTGTTGCCGCAAGGCCGCCGGCAGATTGCCGTAGAAGACAGCCGTGGTGGCTTTGAGAATGTAGAAGGCAGTCAGAGTGCTGACCAGCCAGGCGATGATCACCACCGCCCAGGCGCCGGATTCGAGCGCGGCGTCATAGAGCAGCCATTTGGCCACAAAACCGTTGGACAGCGGAACGCCGATGATGGCGGCGGACGCGATCAACCAGATGCGCGCGGTGTGCGGCATGCGCCGCGCCAGGCCGCCCAACTGGCGCATATCCCGCGTGCCGGCGGCGTGCTGCACGGCACCGGCGCACAGGAAGAGCGTCCCCTTGAACAAGCCGTGGCTGAAGCAGTAGAACAGACCGGCGGCCAGGCCGAGGGGCGAGCCCAGACCCAGGCCGGTGATGATGTAGCCCAGTTGCGAGATGGTGGAGTAAGCCAGCAAGCGTTTTAGATCGGTCTGGGTGAGGGCGAATAGCGCGCCAACCAGCATGGTGACGCAGCCCAGCGCCAAAACGAGGGTGTTCCAGCCCGGCTGCCAGGGGGTGATGGAATACAAACGGGCGATGAGATAAACGCCGGCTTTGACGTAGCAGGCCGAGTGCAGCAGGGCCGAGACCGGTGTGGGCGCGTTCATCGCTTCCGGGATCCAGGTGTGCAGCGGGAACATCACCGATTTGGCCATGGCGGCCACGAGCATGAATAGAAAAATGGTGGTGGTGAAGGAACCCGCCAGCGCCGGGTCAGTCCACAAGAGGGTGCCGCTGGTGGAATAGAGCAGCAGGATGGCAATCAGCAGGGCATAGCCCGGCAGATGGGTCATTAACAGCACTTTGCGAGCACCGTTGACGGCGGCGCTGTCGCGATACCAAAAGCCGACCAGGAAGTACGAGCACAACCCGATCACTTCCCAGCAAAGATAGGCGGTGAGCAAATTGGCTGAACCGACCAGGCCGAGCAAGCCGGCGATGAAGGTTAGCATGAGGGCATAGAAACGGGTGACGCCCTGCGGCTCGTGGGCCATGTAGCGGATGCAGTACAGCAAAATGGCGCTGCCGATGCCGGTGGCCATGAGCGCAAAGAGCAGGCTCAATCCGTCGATGTGCAGTTGAAAGACCGCCAGCGGATCCCAGGAAAACAGAGTGACCTCGGGCGGTTCACCGCGCAGAACGGCCGGCAGCAGGGCGAGCGTGCCGGCGAAAGCCAGCAATCCGGTGGAAAAAGCCAGCCCCCCTTTCTGAACCGGTTTCAGCCAGCGCCCGGCGATCAGTTGCAGCAGGATGCCCGCACACAGGATCAGCAGGGGAATTGCGGCGATAGGATTCACAACAGGCTCTCTTTCGGTTATCCGCCGGCCAACGGCGGGAATATGCAAATCGTGTCGTCCGGATGAAGCGGAGTGGCTTTGCCGTTCAAGTCGCGGTAATCGCGCCCGTTGATCAGGAAAATGCTCATGCTGCCAAAGCAGCCTTCCTTTTCACCCACCCAACGTTCGAAGGCCGGACCATGTTTGCGGCACAGCGCGTCCAGCAGATCGCCCAAAGTGGCGGCGGGGGCGTCCCACAGCTCCTGATGGCGGTGCGTGATGTCGCGCAGCGTGGCGTAGTAACAAATGCGCATGGGGGTTCAGGCTCTCCATTGCGGCGGGCAACCCGCATGAGGTTGCCCGCCGGTTTGATCCTTAAGGCGATGAGAAAAGCGTCGAGCTCCGCTCAGGCCAGTTCCAGGTCGTGTAGCTTGGCTTCGGTGGGAACGCCTTCCGCCGTCCAGCCGCGCAGCTCGTAGTACACCGGGAGCATGGTATCCAGATGGTTGACCTCGCCCTTGGACGGGCCAGTCTTGATCGGGTCGTGCAGGATGCGGTCGGGCAGCGTGTCGTCCTTGCTGCTCAAACCGGCCTTCATGTTGAAGAGCCGCTCCAGGTTCCAGACGCGGTCGCCGGCTTTCATAAATTCGTCAACGGAATATTCGATGCCGGTGACGGCGCTCATCAAGGCCGCCAGATCATCCGCGCCGATGCCAAAAGTGGTGAAGAGGCAGGCGCCGGTCGAATCGAGCGCCGCGGTCAGGTTCTGGAAAGTGATGACCAGTTCGGGTTTGCCTTCCGTGGCATGCTGATCGACCTTGAAGGGCACGCCCAGCACTTCGGGGGAGATGGTATAGCCGCGCACATGGCAGCCGCCGCGGTTGGAGGTGGCGTAATGCAGGCCGATGCCCTGCACACCGCGCGGGTCATATGCCGGCATTTCCTGTTTCTTGCAGGACATGGAGAACTCGGGGTGACCGAAGCTCTCGGCAAAGCGGTACGAACCGAGGGCCAACTTATCGCCGATCCCTTCGCGGTTGGCGATCATGCTCACCAGGTTGACCATGGTGTCGGCGTCGCCGAAGTTGATCGGCATGCCGCCGGTATCTTTGAGGGTGAGGATACCCTGCGAGTACAGGTCCATGGCGCAGGCGATGGTCGTGGCGCAGGAAATGGTATCCAGGCCGAGTTCATTACACAGGAAATTGGCCTTGATGACCGCGTCCAGATCGTCGATGCCGCAATCCGCACCAAAGCCCCAGGCGGTTTCGTATTCGGGGCCTTCGCCTTCGCCGGCGTATTTCGGATTGGTCACTTTGGTGACGCGCCCGCATGAGATGATGCAGGCAAAGCAGCCCTTGGGGCGCACGAGATTCTTGGCGGCAAGCGATTCGCCGCCGATTTTATCCGCAGTGGGGAAGTACCCATCGTTGAAGTTGCGGGTGGGCAGTGAACCCACGCTGTTGAGGATGTTGACCAGCACGTTGGTGCCGAACAGGCGCAGACCGGTGCCGCCGACGGGATGTTCGGAGATCTTCTGGCGCGCGACCATCACTGCTTTTTCAAAATCCGGTGGGTTGGCCACTTCCACGGCATGCGTGCCGACCACGGCAACGGCTTTGAGGTTCTTGGAACCCATCACCGCGCCCACGCCAGAACGGCCGGCGGCGCGGTGCATTTCGTTCATAATCGAGGCGAAGAGCACAAGCTTTTCACCCGCCGGGCCGATGCAGGCCACTTTGGCGTCTTCATCCGTCTCGGCACGCAACATATCGGTGGTATCGAAGATGTTTTTGCCCCACATGTGGGCGGCATCGCGCAGTTCCACCGTTTCGTCATGGATCCACAGGTACACCGGCTTGCTGGCTTTGCCTTCCAGCACGATCATGTCGTATCCGGCGAATTTGACTTCCGGGCCAAACGAGCCGCCCGAGTTGGAGGCTGCCACCGTGCCGTTGAGCGGACCTTTGCAGACCACGTCGTAGCGGCCCATCGAGGGGGCGAATGTGCCGGAGAGCGGGCCGGGCGCAAAGATCAGTTTGTTTTCAGGGCTGAGGGCGTCGATGGTGGGATCGATTTCATCGCACAGCAGGCGCGTGGCCAGGCCGCGCGCGCCGATATAGAGGCGGGCGGCTTTCATGTCGGTCGGCTCGCGCTTGATGCTGCCGGTGGAGAGATTGACACGCAGGATGGTACCCGTCCAACCGTACATCATGCCACCTCCTTGAAGGCTTCCTTAAATTTAAGGGCAAAGGCCTTCTTTCGAGAGCGGGTGGATACATTCTCGTCCACAAAGACCAGCGCACCGGTTGGGCACATGCGCGCGCAAGCGGGGTCGCCGGCACATGTGTCGCACTTGATGATGGAATCGGTGATCGAATCGTACACGGCATTGCCGAAGGGGCAGGCCTGCACGCACATGCGGCAGCGGATGCACTTCTTCAGGTCGTAGCCGATCAGCGTGTCGCCGGGAATACGGTGCATGGCACCGGTGGGGCAGACGCTGACGCAGGGGGCATCGCTGCACTGCTGGCACATCATCGGCACCGAAATGCCTTCACGGTCCCAGGAGTACACGTGGACACGCGAGGCGGCGGGGCGAAAGCGCGTTTCTTTGGTGTACGAACACGCGCTGACGCAGTTCTTGCACCCGGTGCACTTGTCCGGGTGGATCATCAGGATTTTTCCCATTGAGCTCCTCCTGCTTCACGGTTGGAAGCAATTTGCGGATTGCGGTGTAGGGTCGGTTGCGTGCAACCCGTGTGAACGAGCTCATTGTAGACCTGCCCCCTTTAAAGAAAGAGCCTGTGCCGCCAAAAAACGGCACAGGTTTTGGGCCAGGATCAGACCGGCGAACCTGTACTTAAGCACAGGCAAAATTACCGTTGGGTTGGATGCGATCCAATGCGGCCAGGGACCGGTCGGACAGTTCCGCCTGATAGAATACCACGTCGGCGCCGGTTTGCTGCGCCGGATAAACAGCATCGGGCAAATCGCACAAAAAGATGACAGTGGGGCGGCAGGCCAGAGAATGCAGCAGTTCTACGACCAGCTTTTTCAGCAGCATTGCCGAGGTGCGGTTGCCGGAAGGCGGACAGGCCAGGGTGCCCAGGCCGGGCAAATCCCATTCGATCAAAACAAAATCCGGCTGGCAGGCGCCGGCTGTGGAAAGCAGATCGGCGTAACAGCCGACATCTGCCACAATCGAATACCGTTCACCCGTCTGAATGAAATGGTGAATGACGGCGCGGGATCGTCCCTGATTCTCAGCCAACAGCACGCGGATCATCGTAGACTTCCTTTCTCTCTACGATAACTGTAGCGCGCGTGCGGGCTGGCGCATCCGACGGAAGAACGGATCAGCCTGTACTTAAGATTAGTATTCCGGGGACGATCCGGCGGGCGGTGGGCGCATCGGGCGCGTCGAGTCCACCAGGTGGTGCTGCAAAGCAACGGAAACCGCTTCGGCGCGGCTTTGCACACCCAGCTTTTGCAAAATGCTGGATACGTGGAACTTGACCGTGGAAAGGCTGACCACCAGGGTTTGGGCAATTTCGGCATTGCTCATCCCCGAAGTGAGCAGGGTGAGCACTTCGCGCTCACGCGGGGTCAGTTCATGAATACCCATCGGGGGGGCGGTGTGTTCGGAAGCCATCCGGGCGGCTTCGGGTGAGAGAATTGGACGCCCGGCCTGGGCGGCGCGAATGGCGCCGGCCAGCTCGTTGGCGGAAACATTTTTCAACAGGTAGCTGATCGCTCCGGCTTGCAGGGCTTCTTGCATCAGTTCGGGGTCCGGGAAACTGGTTAAAGCGATGATTTGCGTGCCCGGGCAGATATCTCGAATTTCACGCGTGGCGCGGATGCCGTCCATGGTGGGCATGATCAGGTCCATCAGGATGACGTCCGGGCGCAGCTTGTTGGCCATTAGCAGGGCTTCTTCGCCGTTGGAGGCTTCACCGACCAGGGTCATATCATCGAAGGCCAACAGGAACATGCGCAGTCCGCTGCGCACCATGGTGTGGTCGTCGGCAATTAAGACGCGGATGGGAGGGGTGGGGGTCATATGCGCTCCTTCGTCCAGTCCACGCGGATGATGGTTCCGCAGCGCGGCCGGCTGGTAATCTCGATATGGGCGCCGATGCTCTGCGCGCGTTCGCGCATGATGGATATCCCCAGGTGGTCAGAGGGTACTGTGGCGGGGTTGAACCCGCAGCCATCGTCGCGGATGGATAGTTCCAGGCGGCGCGGCGCGCTTTTGGGCAGTCCGCGCAAGTCGATTTGCACAAGCCCGGCATCGGCATGGCGGGCAATGTTGTTGAGCGCTTCCTGGGCGATGCGGTAGAAGGCGATGCGCACATCCTGTGGAACGGGGAATGGCTGGTCGAGGTTTAGCTCCACGCGGGCGCGCATCCGTCCGGCGGTGGCCTCGCTCAATTGGCGCAGTAAATCTTCCAGCCGGGCTTGCGAGAGCGCGGCAGGACGCAATTCCAACAGCAGGGTGCGCATTTCGGCCAGCGCACCGCGGGTGAGCTGTCGCAGCTCAGCCAACCCTTTGAGGCCTTCCTCGGTGCTGCGCCCCCAGACTTGCGGCAGAACATCGGCGATCAGGTTGGCGGAAAACAGCGTTTGCGTGACCGAGTCGTGCAATTCACGGGCAATGCGGTTGCGCTCGGCGGTCACGGCGGTCTGTTCAATCTGGGCACGCAGGCGGGCGTTCTCGATGGCCAGCGCGGCTTGATCGGCGAAACTGACCGCCAGGTCGATCTCATCCTGGGTGGCGGCGCGCACGGTGGTGTAGTAAAGCGATATGGCACCGTATACATCCTCGCGAATGATGAGCGGAACCGCCAGAATGGCGTGGTAATTGCGAGTCAGTTTGGCCAGCAGGCGGGTGAGCGTGGGCGTAAATTCACCGATGTTCTGGTCGATGGCGTGGTTGATGTCAGGGATGTTGACCGCCTGACGCAGATAGACCGCCTGACCGGTGGCGGCTTCGCGCAGACTGATGGCGGCGTGGCGCGCATATTCGTCATCCAGCCCCAACGAGGATTGAATACGCAGCAACCCATCGCCGTCCAGGCGATAGATGGCCACGGCATCGGCATCCAGCAGGCGGGCCGCCTGTTGGGTGATGTAGGAAAGAATGGACGGCAGAGGCAGATTGGAATTGAGAATGCCAAGGATTCCGCGCAGGCTTTCGGCCACCTGCCGGCGGCGAACCAGTTCCTGCACCTGGCGTTCCCAATCCGCGCTCTGCGGAGTCACGTTGGATGGATCTTCCATGCTGAGATTAATCTTATCAGATTTTTCTTTTTGCATTGAGCCCCCGGCGGTTTGCAATCCATTCCTCTGTCCAACCAAACGGATTTATAATCGGTTCATGGATCTACGAGGTGAACAATGCGCATTGGCATCCTTTCGGACACGCATGACCGGCAAACGAATTTAAAGACCGCCCTGGAACATTTGCGGCGGGAAGGGGTTGACACTCTCATTCACTGCGGTGACCTGACGACC
>DAOUGY010000037.1:0-25305 GCA_034428975.1 Anaerolineaceae bacterium
GTCTTGGTGGCCATCAGCGCCAGCAGCAGGTTGCGCTCGTCGTTGAGCGCATCGAACATGCGCATGACGCCCACGCCCGATTCACAGGCCTGTTTGACAAAGGAGATCACCAGATCGTCGGGGTAGGGCTGGTAGGCGAACAGATTTTGCCCGCGCAGCAGCGCCTGAATGCGGCTGGGCCCGCCCAGCGTCTGGCGGTAAATCTCCAGCCGCTCCCAGGGGTCCTCGTTCAGATAGCGAATGCAGCTATCCAGAATGGCGCCGCCCCACAATTCCAGGGTGGGGAAACCGGCATCGGCGATCATCTTGAGCACGCGCAACGACTGGGCGCGCGTCATGCGGGTGGCGGCAATGCTTTGATTGCCGTCCCGCAGGGTAACATCGGTAAATTGTATGGTTTGGGACATGCTCCGTTTCCTGTAAAACAATGATAGCGCTGTGGATGCAGAAAAATATTTAAAATAAAAGGGCCGCATCTCGCCCCTATTACCCATTATACCCGCATTTGTGTGAAAACTGGCGCAAATTGGTCCCCTGCCAACCTGTCCACCCCCTCATATTGAGCCCTCAAACAAAAACGGGGCCGGCCCGTCGGCCAGCCCCGCGCAATTCGGTTCCGTTTTTTTTACAGCACCGGCAGGTACTTCATCGTGGTGGTGATGCCCTTGAGAATCACGTACATGTCGGCGGCGTCGCGCAGCGATTGCGCACCCTCGAAGGCCTGGCGGGCCTGCGCCGATTTGACCTGAAAATCGGCCGGTTCAATTTCGGCCTGCAGGTAGTCGTTCTCAAAGCGCACCGCGCCGTCGGTCTTGCCCAGCCACAGGCGGTGTTCGGCGTTGGCCTTGCGGTAGCGCATCAGCCAGGAGTCGCCGTCCGTTTCTACGTAGAAGGCGTTGCTCTCTTCCTTCTCAAAATCCTCGGCCTTGAAGAACAGGCGCGGCTTTTCGGTGTAGGGCTTGCCGTTGTGCACGCAGAAGGTGGCGCAGTCGCCGCACTCATTGCACAGGTCGTCGATGTGCAAAATCTGGCGCACCTGATCGACGCGGTAGCCTTCCTTCTCCGTCACCGCCAGCGCGCCGTTTTGCAGGCTCAGACGCGGCAGGCGCCAGTTGACCGGCTGGATCATGTAGGTGAAGTTGGCGCGGTTGGGGCAGACCTCAACGCATTTATCGCAGAAGGTGGTGCACTGCAGGCAGCGCGCGGCCTCGGCGCGGGCGATGTCTTCCACCAGCGCGGCTTCAATCCGTTCGAAGTCGGTGCGGCGTTCCACCGGGATCATGGCGGGCTTGTTCTGCGCCTCGCGGCGGATGCGCATGCGCTTGACCTTGAGGATGTCTTCTTCGCTCAATTCGGCCGGGCGTGAGGCATACTGCTCAAAGGCGATGCCCAGCTCGGCACAGATCGCCTCGGCGGCGCGGCGCGCGTCGCCGCAGGCCGCGATGATGCTGTCGGGGCTTTCCACCACGTCGCCACCAGCGTACACGCGCGCGATGCCGGCGAAACCGGTGGCCTTGTCCGCGCCGACCGAGCCGTTTCGCAGGCGCGCGATGGCGCTGCCCTTGAGGAATTCCAGCTCGGGCTCCTGGCCGATAGCGGTGATGACCGCGCTGCACGGCACCTGGAACTCGCTGCCCTCGATGATCACCGGGCGGCGGCGGCCGCTGGCGTCCGGCTCACCCAGGCGATTGCGCAGGCATTCCAGCGCCACCACCACGCCGTTCTGACGGACAACGCGCTTGGGGGTGATCAGCTCTTCGAGGATCACGCCTTCTTCAAACGCGCCTTCCAGCTCTTCAGGGCTGGCGGGCATTTCTTTGCGCGTACGGCGGTACAGGATGGTGGCGGGGTTGCCAGTGAGACGGGTGGAGATGCGCGCCGCGTCCATGGCGGTGTCGCCGCCGCCGATCACCACAGCGCGATCGCCCATATTAATCGCCTCGCCGTTGCGCACGCGCTCCAGCAGGTTGAGCGCCGAATACACGCCCGGGCCGTCGCTGCCTTCAATCTCCAGCGGCATGTCGCGCTGGAAACCCGCCGCCACGTACACGGCATCAAAGCCGTCCTGCAGCAGCGCCTCGGGCGCGCGCGTCACCGGGTGGTGGGTCTCGATCTTGACGCCCAGCTTGAGGATGCGTTCCACATCCTCGTCGATGATTTCCTGCGGCAAGCGGAAGGCCGGAATCATGCGCAGCATGCCGCCCACGGTCTTTTTGGCTTCAAAAATGGTCACGTCCACGCCATTCAGCGCCAGGAAGCAGGCCGCGGAAAGTCCGGAAGGCCCGCTGCCGATCACTGCCGCCTTGTGGCCGGTCTTCTTTTTGGCGCCGACGGTCAGGTCGGCATGCCCGCGTTCCACCGCCACGCGTTTGAGCGCGCGGATGGCCACCGGCTCTTCGTAATCGTTGCGCGTGCAGCGCGTCTGGCACAGGTGGGTGCAGACGTAGCCGGTGACGCCGGGTAGCGGGTTGCGCGCCAGAATGACTTCCAATGCGCGGTCATATTCGCCCTGGGCGATCAGCCAGGCGTATTCGGGCACGTCCTGATGCACGGCGCACGGCTCCACGCAGGGCGCCACCACGCAGTCGAAGAAATCCAACCCCGATTTGACCTTGGGCAACCCGAAGGGGAAGTATTCCTTCTTGTAGCGCGGGTCGGTCAGGGCATCCCCGGCGGCGGCGGTCACATTGGTCAACCGCTCGGCAGACAGTTCATCCAGCGTACGCGCGCCGCGCTTGACCATCTCCAGCTCCAGATTTTCCAGGTACTGCACCATGCGCGAATAGCCGCCCGGCTTGAGTAGGTCGCTGGCAACAGTGACGGGCAGCGCGCCGCAAGACAGGATGGTGGGGGTGTTCACGGCGTCGGCACCGGCGCTGTAGGAAACGTTGAGCTTGCCGTCAAATTCATGCGCCAGCACATTGAACAGGTTCATGGTGATGGGGTACAGCGCGCGGCCGGACATGTACATCTCGTTGCCGGGCAGCGCGTTGCGGTGGTTGGACATGGCCAGCGTGTTGCTGAGCTTGACGCCGAAAGCCACGCCTTTGGCCGCGGCGCTGGTCTGCAACGAGCGGATCAGCGACAGGGCACGGTCGTACTTCAGGTCGTGCTCAAAAGCGCTGTCGGGGATGTGGATTTCGGTGAAGCCCAGCGCGTCATGCAGGATTTCATCCACGCGCGAACGGCCCAGCAGGGTGGGGTTGAGTTTGACGGTGGTGTGCAGGCCGCGCTCCTCGATCAGGTAGCGCGCGATGCGCTCGATCTCATCCGGCGGGCAGCCGTGCATGGTGGAAAGCGTCACATTGTTGGTCAGTTGCGCCGGAATCTCGATATCGGCGAACTGCGGGTATTCTTTGGCCAGGTAGGCGCGGATCTCGGCGATCTCCTGCGAGGCGTCGCCCATGATGTCCATGAAATGCGTCATCGGGTCCGACTGGATGCCTTCCAGGTTGTAGGCCACGCTCATGTTGAAGATCGTGCCCAACGGGGCGCGCTCTTCCCAGCCAAGGTGGCGGTTGAGGATATGAATCAGCGCCCAGGCTTTGACGTATTCGCTGATCGATTCATGCAGGCGCAACTCCTGCGACCATTCGACATTGTAGCCCTCGTCTTCCATGTCGATGCACGGGCGCGGGATTTCCAGCTCGTCCATGATCTGCACGGTCTTCAATTCAATAAAGCGCGCACCCGAAAGCCAGGAAGCGATAATATTCTGGGTGAGCTGGGTGGCCGGGCCGGCCGCCGGGCCGATGGGCGTGCCCAGATGCGAACCGAACAGGTTGGGGGTGGCGTAGGGTGTGTGCCGGCGTGGCACGTAGAACTGCGAGCGGTGAATGCCGAAGATCGAGTGGTTTTCGCTGTATTCCTTCAGAATCCACTTGAGCAGAAAACCAAAAGGCTGGACCTTCATCGAGTCGGACATGCTGCCTCCATTGCGTAGGGGGGATAAAAATGGGATTGTGCGGTACGGGGTGGGTCGCCGGACGGAATCGCCGGCCAGTGTAAGCTGATTTTAAATGTCAGACAACTTATCATATCCTACGATAAAACCGGCCGGATGGCAATAGCGAATTTTTCAAAAATCGGGTGACATTTATCCTAAACCAGCGGGGGGAGCAGCCCTTTCAGCGGGGCAAAGCTGAAGCGGTGCTGCGGGCAGGCGCCCAGCACGTCCAGCGCGGCGCGGTGCGCGCGTGTGCCGTAACCTTTGTGCGCGGCAAAACCGTAACCGGGATGCTGTGCGTCCAACTCGGCCATCCAGGCGTCGCGCGTCGTTTTGGCCAGCACCGAAGCCGCCGCGATGCTCAGGCTGCGCGCGTCGCCTTTGATCAACGCGGTTTGCGGCAGCGCCACACCCGGCAGGCGCAGCGCGTCGATCAGCAGATGCTGCGGGGCGAGGCCCAGCCCGTCCAGCGCGCGCTGCATGGCCAGGCGTGTGGCCGGCACGATGCCCAGCGCGTCAATCTCGACGGCCGTCGCCTGCGCCACGCACCAGGCCGGCGCCGTACGGCGGATGCAACCGGCCCAGGTTTCACGTTGGCGCGCGCTCATCTGCTTGGAATCACGCACGCCGCGCAGCGCGTCCAGCACATGCGGGTCGGGCGGCAGAATCACTGCCGCGGCGGTCACCGGTCCGGCCCAACAGCCGCGCCCGGCCTCGTCCAGGCCGGCCACATGCAGCAAACCGGCCTGCCAGAGCGGCAGCTCAAATTCCAGGCTGGGGGCGGCCGGCGGGATGCACTTGCTGCGGGTCATATCGTTGGAATGAGGGAAAATCAGTTATACCGGCCGGCGCGCGCATTGCGCCCAATGGTCCACAAATCGCGCCCGACCTGTTTGAGGTCGCGCAAGACATTGACCTTGCTTTCGGGGTTGTAATACCAGGGGATGGGAATCTCGGCAATGCGGTAGCCGCGCCGGCGCGCGATGAACAGGATCTCGACGTCAAAGGTCCAACCGGCAATGGTCTGGCGCGGGAAGAGATCTTCGGCGACGCTTGCGCGGAAGCACTTGAAGCCGCACTGCGTATCCTGCAGGCCGGGCAGGGCAATGACGCGCACCACGGTGTTGAACAGCCGGCCCACCAGGTGGCGGTAAGCCGGTTCGTTGTAGCGCACGGCGCCGGGCGCCTCGCGCGAGCCGATGAGGATATCGGCGTCCCCGGCAAGGGGGGGTAAAAAGCGGTTAACCTCGGCGATGGGCATGGACAGGTCCACATCGCAAATGAAGCGGTATTCACCGCGAGCTTCCAACATGCCACGCCGCACCGCCAGGCCCTTGCCGCGCTGCTCCTCGTGGAACACGCGCAGGTTGGGCAGGCGCTCGGCGTATTCCTGCCCGATTTGCAGGGTACGGTCGCGGCTGCCGTTTTCGACGATGACAATTTCGGCCGAGTAGGGTTGAGACGCAAGAAAACGGCTGATCTCGTCCAGCGCGGACGGCAGCCGGTTTTCTTCGTTGTATGCCGGAATGATGATCGAAAGAAGCGGCGCGGACACGACTCTTCCTTGTTGCGCCAGGCGCAGGGGAATTAGAAGCGCGGGACAGTCGGCAGGCTGTCGCGCTCGGCGCTGGCGCTGCCGCTCACCAGGATTTCACCGCCGTCTTTGCGCACCAGGCGCACCGGGTCGCTCAACTCAAAGGTGGAGCCCAACATCGGTTTGCGGGTGCCGACAAAAAAGGTTTTACCGGCCTTGAGCCGTTTCACCAGCTCGTCGCGGCTGATCAGCACGCGGTCGGAGTAGGCTGGTCCGCGGCGCTCGTAGATGCGAATGAGGTCGATATCGCCTTCCGGGGTGTAGCGGATGGCTTCAATCACGCCGTCAGTTTTCTTGGGTGCCATTGCCTGATTTTCCCTCACCGTAATTTTCTATAATCATACCCGAAAATCGAACCGCCGGCCTGTTGCGGCGGCGGTGGTGTCGGGGTGGGCGGACTTGAACCGCCGACCCCCGCGTCCCAAACGCGGTGCGCTGCCAACTGCGCTACACCCCGAACGGTTCGAGTATAATCCGAATACAGGCCCTCCGTCAAGGAAGGCTTAATTATATGAAAAACACACCTCGCACGCTACGCTCTGCCCACATCCACGCGCCGGTTTGGATCGCCACGCTGATTGTCGTTGTGCTGGCAGGCTGCGCGCCGCAGTCCACGCCCACACCGGCGCCCGCCGCCTCACCGCCGCCGCCGACGGCCACCGCCCTGCCCCCAACCGCCGATCCCGGCCCCACGCCCACCGCGCCGGATTGCGCCGAAACGCAAGGCCGGGTGGAGCGTGGTCAGATCGAAACCGATCTACTGTACAAGCCGTTCGAGTTCAGCGTGTACCTGCCGCCCTGTTACTCCACCCGGCCTGATCGACCCTACCCGGTGCTGTACCTGCTGCACGGGCAGACCTACACCGACGCGCAGTGGATCGATCTGGGCGCGGTGGAGATTGCCGACAGGCTGATCGCCTCTGGCGAGGCGCCGCCGTTTCTCATCGTCTTCCCCTATGAGACGTATTCCACCAAGGACCCGATCGACACGCAGTTTGGGCGCGCGCTGGCCGAGGCACTGCTGCCCTGGATTGACGCGCATTACCCCACCTGCGCGCAGCGCGATTGCCGCGCCATTGGCGGGCTTTCGCGCGGGGCGGCCTGGGCGCTGCGCGTGGGGTTTGAATACTGGCCGGCGTTTGGACACATCGGCGCGCACAGCCCGGCCATTTTCTATTACGACAGCAACCGCCTGTATCTGTGGCTGAAACCGATGCAGCCGGACGAGTACCCGCAGGTCTATCTGGATGCCGGGCATGTCGACCCGGAGCGGCGCTCGGTGGAAGCTTTTGTGCAAAAGCTGAAAGACGCGGGCGTGCCGTATGTGTGGCATCTCAACAAGGGCGCGCATGATGAGACGTACTGGCGGGCGCACGTGGAAGACTATCTGCGCTGGTATGCCTCGGCCTGGGGGGATGCGCCCGCGCCGTGATCTGTGGCCTGCCCCACGCCATGCCGCAAAGAGGCCAATCTTCGTAGGAGCGTGGGGATGAAAAATCTTCTCATCCCGATCGCGCCGCCTTCCCCGGCGTCGTCCTCATCCTCTGCAACGCGGTTCATCTTCTCTCCACAACAAACAGCCCCCGGCATCCAACAATGCCAGGGGCTGTTGATTCTGTAGGCCGTCGCGGCTACTTGGCCGGCAGCGGAATCGCTTCCAGCGACGCCACCAGGTCGGCGATCACATCAAAGCCGCCCTGCCAGAAGGCCGCCTGGCGCACGTCCACACCGGCCTTGTCCAACACGGCCATCGGCGCTTCCGAACCGCCCGCCGCCAGCAGAGCCATGTAGCGCGGCTTGAACGACTCACCTTCGCGGCGGTACTGCTGGTAGAGCGAAAGCACCAGCAATTGCCCGAAGGCATAAGCGTACACATAGAAGGGCACTTCAAAGATATGCGGGATGGAAACCCATTCCCAGCGGAACTCGTCGTTGACTTCCATCGCATCGCCGAATTGATCGCGCAGGTTCTGGATGTACGCTTCGGCCAATTCGTCGACCGAGGCGCCGTTCTGGATCATCTCGTGCGCCTTGCGCTCAAAGAGCGCGAAGAACGCCTGGCGCTGGATGGTGGCATAGGCATCGTCCACCTGCCCGAAGAGCAGGTCGCGGCGCACATCTTCGTCCTTCTCATCCTGCAGCAGCCGATCCACCAGCATCATCTCGCCGAAGGTCGAGGCGGTTTCGGCCAGCGGCAGGCAGGCGTGCTGGGTGAACAGGCTGTGCTGGTCGGCCATCATGGAGTGAATGGCGTGTCCCAGTTCATGCGCCATGGTGGCGACGTCGTCGGCGCGGCCCTGATAATTGAGCAGCACCCACGGGGTCAGCTCGGGCAGAATCGTCGAGCAGAACGCGCCGCCGCGCTTGCCCTTGCGCACTTCGCTATCCATGTGGCCTTTGGCGAACACGCGCTGGGCCATCTCGGCGAAGCGCGGGTCGAACTGCTCGAACGAATCGAGCACCATGTTGGCCGCATCGGTGAAGGCATAGGCCTTGTCCGATTTGACCACCGGCGCATACAAGTCGTAGCGGCGCAGGCGATCCACGCCCAACCAGCGCGCTTTCAGCTTGAAGAAGCGCTGGAACACACCCACATTCTTCTGGCACACGTCCAGCAGGGTGTTAATCACTTCGTCCGGCAGGTCGTTGACCAGATTGCGCGCCGCGATCGGCTGCTCAAACCCGCGCAGGGTCATCTGCTCGGTGCGCCAGTCGCGCACCAACGTCTGGTACATCTGTCCCAGGATGGCGCCGTCCTGCCCGTACACGCGGTACAGCTCCTGGTAGGCGCGCGCGCGGATTTCGGGGTCGTGGTGGCGGGCATACATCATCACCTCGCCGCGGGTCAGTTCCTTCACCTGGCCGTTGATCTCCACCTTGAAGGTGTAGCGGTTGGTGAATGAGCTGTACAGCGTCTGCAGGGCGTTAACGCCGGTGACGTTCTTGAGGTTGACGATCTTCTCTTCCGCTTCGCTCAGGGTGTGCTTGCGGAAGTGGCGCATTTCTTCCAGCCAGTAGCGGTAGTCACCGGCGCCGTCCATCAAGCGCGCGGCAGCCCCGTCCGAAAGCTGCTTCCACCACAGGCTGAAGAACAGCGTGCGGTTGGTCAGGTCGGCGGCGTACTGGTCGACGCGCGCCATCAGGCCCAGGGCGGCCTGATTCTGGGTGTCTTCGCTGTACCACAACCCGGCAAAGCCGTTGAGCACGTACCCGCGCCGCATGATCTCTTCCAGCTTGCGGGCGATTCCCATAAATTCGTCCAGAGGGATGTCCTCGCGCAGTTGCGGGCGCAGGGCTTCAAATTCGCTCACCAGCGCATCGATCTGCGTAAAAGCGGCTTCAATTTTGTCGGCGCGCGGCTCGGCGATCAGGTCGTCCAGGCTCCAGCGCGATTGGGTGAAAGAGGTTTTGGCTATGGTCATGGGGTCTCCTTATGAAGATGAACGGGCGGAGCGCAGCGCCTGACGCAGGGTGTTGACGGGGCTGCGCCGGCCGCTTTGCGCGTCCTGATAGTACCACAGGTCCCATCCGTTGCAGGGGCCCGGCCGGAGGGCGCGGGCGACTTGATGGATGGAGCCGCGATGGTCGTTGCAGGCAATCTGGCCGTCGGCCAGCACGCGGGCGGTGTATTCATCGCCGCCCTCAAAATACAGGGTCTGGCCCGCTTGCAACAGGCCGTTTTCCAGCAGCGCGCCAAACGGCAGGCGCGCCTCACGGCGCGGCGGGCGTGGCAAAGCCACCTGCTGCGAGTCGGCCGGGGGCGTTGCGGCCAGGCGTTGGCGGGCCAGCTCCACATACTCCACGTCGCGCTCAATGCCGATCCAATGGCGGCCCAGGCGCTGCGCCACCACGCCGGTGGTGCCCGTGCCGAAGAACGGGTCCAGCACCACGTCGCCGGGATTGCTGCTGGCCAACAAAATGCGGTACAGCAGCGCTTCGGGCTTCTGGGTGGTATGCGCCTTCACGCCGTTGACCTTCAGGCGCTCGCGCCCGCTGCACAGCGGCAGATACCAGTCGCTGCGCATTTGCAGATCGTCGTTGAGGGCCTTCATGGCGTGATGGTTGAAGGTATAGGGCGCGCCGCGTTCCTTTTGCGCCCAAATCATCGTTTCGTGTGCGTTGGTGAAGCGTACGCCGCGGAAGTTGGGCATGGGGTTGGCTTTGATCCACACCAGATCGTTGAGGATCCAGTAATTCAAATCCTGCAGGATGCTGCCCACGCGAAAGATGTTGTGGTAGGTGCCGATGACCCACAGCGTGCCGCTGCGCTTAAGCACACGCCGGCAGGCCGTCAGCCACGCGCGGGTGAAGGCGTCATAGGCGGCGAAATCGGGGAACTGGTCCCAGGCGTCGTCCACGGCGGCCACGCGCGTCTGGTTGGGGCGGTAGAGCGTCTGGCGCAGTTGCAGGTTGTAGGGTGGATCGGCAAAAATGACGTCCACCGACTCGCCCGGCAGGCTGTCCAACACCTGCAGGCTGTCGCCTGTTAGCACCTGATTGAGGGGCAGCGCCGCATCGCTCATCTTGGGTTTTATTGTACCTGATCTGATTCGCGCAGAACAGCCAGCATTTGCTCGTGAATGGCCGGATTGGCCGCCAGGATGGACGTTTTGGCACGCAGGTAGGCCGGGTCGCCGTCCACGGTGGTGACGCGCGCGCCGGCCTCTTCGGCAATCAGCCCGCCGGCGGCCACGTCGTAGGCGTTGAGCGTGCGGTTCCAGGCGGCGTCCAGCCGCCCGGCGGCCACCGCGCACAGGTCCAACGCAGCCGAGCTCAGCACGCGCACGCCGCTGGTGCGGCGCGCAAAACGCGCGTAATCCTCCACGCTGCCGGGCGCCGCCGCGGCGATGTTACCGGGGAAGCCGGTGCCGATCACGCTTTCCAACAGGCTGCGCGCATCCGAAACGCGCAAGCGGCGGCTGCCGTTCAGCCAGGCGCCGGCCCCTCGCTGCGCGCTGAAGCATTCGTTGCGCAGCGGATCGACGATCACGCCCAGCATCAATTGCCCTGCGCGGGCATAAGCCAGCGAAACGCAAAAATAGGGCACGCCGTGGGCGTAATTGATCGTGCCGTCCACCGGGTCGATATACCAGGTGTCGGCGGCGTCACCCGTGCGGCGGCCGCTCTCTTCGGCGAAAATGCTGTGCTGCGGATAGCGCGCCAGGATGCGCCGGATCAGCAGCGCCTCGGCGCGCTGATCGATCTCAGTCACCAGGTCGGTCAGGCCTTTATGCTGAATGTCGTGGGTTTGTTCATATCCGGCGCGCAGCACTTCGGCGGCTTCTTGCGCCCATTCGATCAATTCGCTCAATTCCGGTGGCATGTCATCCCCTTTGAGTCTTGGAGGGTTAAGCTCGGACGGGCGCAATGCGCCCGTCGAATGGTGGACTATTGGAGAAAGCCGGCACTCAATCTACGCCGCGCTGATCGTCCAAAATTTGCAGCAGGTCGTTCAACTCGTTTTGAATATCGTCCCGGTCGTGAATGGCCTGTTCCAACAGCGCCTGAAACGCGGGCCGCTGTTCGTCCGGCAGGGTTTGCAACAGGCGTTCGATGCGCGTGATCTGGGTGGATTTGTGGCGCAGTTTGTTTTCCAGGCGCAAACGGTATCCTTCGTAGAATTTGGCGTCCGGCAGGGCATGCGGCGGCGCGCTGATTTCACCGGTCAGCACTTCCGCTACGGTCAGCAAAAAATCTTCGGTATCGATCGGTTTTTCCATAAAACGCACCGCGCCCAGGCTCAGGGCAAAGTTCTTGTCGTCCTGGGTGGTGAATGTGGCGGAGAGAAAGAGAATCGGGATTTGCGCGGTGGTCGCATCCTTGCGCAGGTGATGCGCCAGGGCGTAACCGTCCATGCGGGGCATCAAAATATCGGTGATGATTAATGCCGGGCGCTGCCGGGCGATTTGCTGCAGCGCTTCCTGCCCGTTGCGCGCCGTCACCACCGGGTAGCCCTTAAAGCGCAGGGTCACCTCGATCAGTTCCAGCACGTTGGGGTTGTCTTCCACCACAAGAATGGGACCGTAGGGGATGTTCATAGGAGTGATTGTAGTCAATATGACAGGCGCAGGCAAGACAAAACGGCAAGACAAAAATGCAAAGCGCGACCGGGCTCACTCGTCCAGTTCGGCGGTGACCACCACACGGTGCGTGTTGTTGTCCGGCGGCCAGCACGAAAGCAAGGTCAGGCGCGGCGCTTCACCGGGCGCAAAGACCTCGGCAAAGGCCGCGGCGTCGGCTTCGGCGTCCTGCACCGGCAAAATGGTCAGGCCGGTCACGCGGTAGCGCCAGGTGCGCTCACCGGTGGTCAGTTCCACCACATCGCCGGTCTGCAATTGCGACAGGTTTTTGAAGACGGAAGAATCGATGTTGTTGTGGCCGTACAGGATGATGTTGGCATTGTCGCCGGGCAGGGCCGAGGAAATGGCCCAGCCCACGGCCGCTTCGGGCGAATCCCAGGCCGAGGCTTGCGCGTCGCGCGGGTCGGGCTGCCAGCCAACCGGCACCACCGGGGCATAAATGAAGAGCGACGGGATGGAGACGGTGGCAATCAGGCGCTCGCCGTAGGCGGCGCGGGCCAGTTCGGCCAGGCCGGCGGGCGGGGCGGTGGGTGAGGGCAACGCCGTGGGCGCAGCGGGGGGAAGAGTCGGCGTGGGCAAGGCGCGATGCTGCACCTGCGGAGCGGGCAGCCCGGCGGTGGGGGCGGCGGACCGGAATGGCACAGCGCAACCCGCGCCCAGCAGGATCAGCGCCGCGAGCGCAGCAACAATGCGGCGCACAGCGCCCCCACGATCCACACCACCGGCAGCCAAACGTCCCCGGACGAGCGCGGCAGCGATGCGCCCGTCACCGGCAGCGTTTTGGGCGGCGCGGCGGCAAACACGCCAAAGATTGAGAAGTGCTCGGCTGGAGCGGCCAGCCGCCCGCCGGCGCTGTCCAACGTGGTGGTCAGGCGCTGCCAGCCGCCCGAATAACGACCGATGAACAGATTCTCCACATGCCCGCCGCCCTGGAGCACATCCCGGGCAGTGTAGCGGTAACACACCTGCGCGGGCGGCGTCAGCGTGCCCGGCGCGGGCGACAGGGTGATTTCGGCGTAGCGCCCCAGGTTGACGTAGGATTCAGGCACCGGTTCGGCGAAGTTCAACAGGCGCACTTCCAGCTCGGTGGGCTCTTGCAGCGCCTGTGGAGGAATTTGCACACTGAAGGGCAGTTCGTCGCCGCATTCACGCCCGGCGCTGTCCAGCGTGGTGGTGAACACGCAGCCGAAGCTGGTGCGCGTGCTGCCGGGTGTGACCGGCTTGAACAGGATGCTCGATTTCGCCTGCACCACGCCGGCCTGCTGGTAGGCGACTTGAGTTCCATCGTTGCCGCCGCCGTATTCCAACCCGATGGTGGCCGAGCCGCCGGTGGATTCAAAGCCTTCCAGTTGCAAATAATTGAAGGCGATGGCGCCGCTGGTCTCGTACAGCACGGCCTCAAAGGTCAGGAGGGTGTCCGGGTGGCTCTGGCGCGCCACCTGATACCATTCCACCACCAGGCGGCGGTAAGGCGCGCCGCCCAACACCGCGGCGTAAATGCGGCTGGACGGCAGCGCGGATGGGGTCAGGTCGTCCCAGTAGGGCGCAATCAGCGTATCCGGCTCGCCAGGCGAGGGGATGGGGTAGTTGTCCGGATTGGTGCCGGCGGCGCCAAAGGTCAGGTAGCCGTTGGTGGAGATGCGCGCCGAGGTGTAGGACTCACCGGCAAAAGAGAAGGTGAAGCCGGCCGGGAAGGTGAAGACGGTCGACTCGTCATTGCCCGGCAGGAAGAGCGCCGTGCCGCCGGTCAGGTCGTCCCACGCAAAGGGCACCGCGGCGCAGTGCTGCGAAGCGGCATAGTCGTAATCGGCGGCGGGCGGGGGCGGCGCGGGCGCAAGGTAGTCCAGCGCGGCGCGAATTTGCAGCAGGCCAAAGCCGTATTGAGTGTCAAAACCGGCGTCGCCCAGGTCGAGGGCGGTGTTTTTGAGCGCCTGATAGATTTTATCGGGGGTGTTAAAGCGCGCGGAGTCATACGCCAGCAGCAGCGCGGCCGCCCCACTGGCGTGCGGCGCCGCCATGGACGTGCCGCTCAGCAGGCCGTACAGGTTGTCGGTGGTGGGCGGATTTTTGTAGTAAAAATCGCCGCTGACCGGTGTGGTGGAGAGAATGGCTTTGCCCGGGGCGACAATGTCCAGATCCGCGCCGTAGTTGGAAAAATCGGCGCGCGCGTTGGCCGAATCGGTGGCGCCCACGGCCATCACCCACGGGTAGCGCGCCGGGAAGGACACGGAAGCGAACCCGCCGTTGCCCGATGCGGCGAAAAGCGCCGCGCCGTTCTGGTAAGCGCGGTAGGTGGCATTTTTGATCAAGTCGGAGCGCGGCGCGCCCAGGCTGAGATTGATGATCTGCGCGCCCTGGTTTTGCGCCCACAGCACACCGGCCGCCACGTCCACAATATCGCCGGTGCAGTCGTTATCCAGCACGCGCACCGGCAAAATGCGCGCCGCCCAGTCGATGCCGCTGATGCCCTCGGCGTTGCCGCCCGTCGCAGCGGCGATGCCCGCCACGTGCGTGCCGTGCCCGCAGCCATCCTGCGGGCGGGTGTCATCCTGCACAAAGTCATAACCGGTCATCACCTTGCCGGCCAGGTCGGGGTGGCCGGCGTCGATGCCGGAATCCACAACGGCGATGATGGTGGACCCCGAACCGGTGGTCAGGTCCCAGGCGGCGGGGGCCTGCACGGCCGCCGGGCCGTACTGCTCCGCCCAGCGCGGGTCGTTGGGCAGCGTATCGGCGGGGTAAACGCGATAATTGGGCTCCACATACATCACGCCCGGCAGGCGGCGCAGTGAATCGGCGTAGGCCAGCTCTTCGCCGGCGGGCACGCGCAGCACAAAGGTGTTCAATTGGCGGGAGAGTTCTTGCGGGGTTTTGCCCCAGTGCACCAGGGGCATGGCCGAGATGGCCTCGGTGGCGGCTTCGATCGGGGCGCCGAAGGCGATGACCAGCTCGCCGGGGACAAAATCATTCGGGTCGGGGGTTTGCGGGAGTGGGGCGGCGGTCGCCGGAGTGGCCGGAACAAACAGGGCCAGCAGACTCAGGCAAACGCTCACTGTGACCAGAGCTCGAATGGATTTCTTCACCGTTTGTCCTCCTCGTAACCGGAATGAAGCCCCCTTGGATTTATTGTATCACAGCCAACCGGGGGTCAACCGCCGGGGGCGCGCTGCGCCAGGAAGCGCCAGGGCAGGCTGCGCCACGGCTCGGGCACGCTCTCAATGCCCACGCGCGGGCCGGTGCGCACCGCCGCATCGGGCAGGGGTTCGCCCGGCTCAATCCACAATTCGCCGGCCGGGTCGCACAGATCCACGCCGTTCATGCGGCCGTCGACCGCCAGCGCCGCGCACAGGCGCGCCGGACCGCTGCACCACTCGCGCTCGGGACGGCCGGCTCGGCGCGTCGCGATAATTTCGCGCCCCTCCAGCGGCAGGATGGCACGGATCAAGACCGCGGCGGGATAGCCTTCCGCCTCGCTGACGCAGTTGAGCAGCCAGTGCATGCCGTAGGTGAAGTACACATAGGCGCGCCCGGGCGGGCCGTACATCACCGCCGTGCGCGGCGTGCGCCCGGCGCGGGCGTGGCAGGCCAGGTCGTCTTCGCCGCGATAGGCTTCCGTCTCGACGATGATGCCCGACAGGCGTTGCCCATCCAGGCGGCGCACCAGGCGCGCGCCCAACAGCTCGCGCGCCACCTGCAGCACCGGTCGATTGTAGAAAGAGGGAGGGAGCACCGCGGTGGTCATCACCGGGCGCTACTTCTGCTGGAAGCGCGGATCGTTCTCCAGCGTCAGGCGCAAACCGCTTTCCAGCGAAGTCTGCGGCTGATAGTTGAGCTTCTCGCGCGCCAGGGTCAGGTCGGCGCACAGGCGGTTGGGACCGCCCTCGTTGCGCGGGTTTGAAATAATCTCCGGCTGGCTGCCGGCGGCCTGCACCACCAGGCGCGCCAGGTCGCGCACGCTGGTTTCGGTGCCGCTGCCCACGTTGATCACCATCTGGTTGACATCGGGCGCGCTGGACGCCGCCACCATGGCATTCACCACGTCGCTGACGTAAACGTAATCGCGCGTCTGGCTGCCGTCGCCGTGCAGCACCAGCGTGCCGTTCTGGCAAGCCTGGCGCAGGAAGTAGGGGATGACCGGCGCGTGCACCGGCGGCAGGTGCTGGCCCGGCCCGTAGGCGTTGAACACGCGCAGGCAGACCGCTTCGATGCCCCACAGCGAGCCAATGGTGCGCACGTAGTATTCGGCGGCCAGTTTGGATACGGCGTAGGGCGAGCGCGGGTTAACCGGCGCGCTTTCCTTGACGGGCTGCCCGGTCTGGTTGCCGTACACCGCGCCGGAGGAGATGAACACCACGCGCCGCACGCCCACATCGCGCATGGCTTCCATCAGCGTCACCGTGCCGCCCACGTTGACCTGGTTGTACTCACGCGGGTAAAGCAGCGATTCCTGTACCAGCACGCGCGCCGCCAGGTGGTAGACGCAATCCACGTCCTGCAGCAGCGTCCACAGTTTGGGGCGGTCGTTGACGTCGCCGCGCGTGAAGAGCACGTCCGGCGAGAGCACGGACGGATCGCCGGTGGACAGATCGTCCACGCCGCGCACCGAGTGCCCTTCGCGAGCCAGTCGGTTCGCCAGTGCGGATCCAAGAAAGCCTGCTGCGCCGGTGATGAGAAATCGCATGGATGTTTATCTTTGGGGTCGGGATGCGGATGAAAGGACAGCTTTTTCGGGCTGCTGAAACGGCGGTCCGAAAAAGCCGTTGGTAGGAAAAATTATAGCACATGTCGGCAAGGCCCGGCGCGGATGACGCGGCCCCGCCCCCACCCGGCCTGCCCGGTTTTTGGAAACGAGGGAAGTGCCGAAGGCGGAGGGGGCCGGATCATCCCGATTTCCTTCATCTTTGACCGACGCCAAACAAAAAGCGCAGCCTGTGGGCTGCGTTTTGTCCAGCGGAGGGAGAGGGATTCGAACCCTCGGTGGCTTACGCCACACCTGTTTTCAAGACAGGCGCCTTAGGCCGCTCGGCCATCCCTCCATCAGGGTGCATTCTATCACAACCCGCGCGCGCCGGGCAAGCGCTTCACCTGGCGTATAATTAAGCCAGTCATGACACAGCCCCCTGCCCTCAGCGAGCGCGAACTGGAAATACTGCGATTGGTGGCCACCGGCGCCAGCAACAAAGAGATCGCGCTGCGTCTGTACATCAGCCCCAACACCGTCAAAGTGCATTTGCGCAACATATTCGCCAAGATCGGCGCGGTTTCGCGCACCGAAGCCACGCTTTACGCGCTGCGCAACGGGCTGGTGACACCCGAGCCCCCGGCAGACGAAGCGCCCGAAGCGCCGCCGCCTGAATTGCCGCCCGCCAACCCGCCGCGCGGCGTGGGGGGCTGGCTTTCCGCGCGGCTCCCCTGGGTGTTCGCCGTGCTGCTGCTGATCGTCGCGGCCCTGGCGGCGCTGCTGTCGCGCCCGGCGCAAGCACCACCCGCCGCCCCAACCGAAAGCGCGCGCTGGCAAACCCTGGCCGACCTGCCGCAGGCGGTGCGTCAGGCGGCCGCCGTACCCTACGAGAACACCGTTTTTCTCTTCGGCGCCGCGGATGGGGCGGTGTGGGCCTACCTGCCGCTGGAAGATTGCTGGCAGCCCCGCGCCGCCGGACCGGCGGTGAGCAACCCGCAGGCCGTGCTGCTGGGCGAGACGATCTACCTGGCGGGCGGGCGGAATGCACAGGGCGCGCCGCTCGACCGGTTGTACCGCTACGATCCGCGCCGCGACCGCTGGGAAGCCGGAGCGCGACTGCCTGATGCCCGCGGCGGCCGCGCGGCCGCCGCGCTGGACGGGCGCCTGTACCTGTTTGGCGGGCAGACGGGGGATCAACCCTCCAATGTTGTGTGGGTTTACGATCCACAGGCCGACTCCTGGAGCCGGGGCGTGGATTGGCCTCACCCGCGCGCCGATGCGGCCGCCGTCGCACTGGCCGGCAAAATTTACCTGATCGGCGGGCGCGATGCCGCCGGCCCGACCGCCGACGTGGATGTCTATTACCCGCAGCGCGCCGAGGCCTGGGAAAGCCGCGCGCCGCTGCCGGCGCCGCGCGCCGCGCTGCGCCTGGCCGTGCTGGCCGACCAGATCTACGCCGCCGGCGGGGAGAGCCTCGCCCCGGCCCTGCAATACCTGCCGCAGCAGGACCGCTGGCAGGAGCTGGAGCCGCCCGCGCAGCCCGTTCCACCCGGCGCGGCCCTGGCCGGGTTCGACACGCATTTGCACCTGCTGGGCGGCGAACAGAATCAACGCGCCACCGCCCTGCATCTGCGCTATCAGGCCGTTTTCACCGTGCTCATCCCCATCATTCGCTGATCCGCCAATACTCCAAAAGCATTATTGACTTGTCCCGGCCTTTCATCTAACCTTGTGAATGGACGCAAACCCCTCGCCTGGAGAAATGCGCATGAAGCGATTCACCCTGTTCTCGTTGATTCTGGTGCTGACGTTGGCCCTGGCGCTGCCCGGAGCCGCCACCGCGCAAACCACGCGCGCCGTATGGACCTCGATGATTGTGTACGCCAACCCGTCCGGTCAGAGCGGCAGCCTGCAGGTGATGTATTACGCCTCCGGCGGCGGCACGGCCCAGGCCGAGCAGCCGGTTGACCCGTACGCCTCCGGCGAGCTGCTCATCGGCAGCGTTTCGGCCATCGGCGAGGAATTTTCCGGCTCGGCGGTGATCAGCGCCAGCGTGCCGGTGGTGGCGGTCTACCGCCAGTATGCCGCCGGTGCGGGCACGGATGCCGCGTACAGCCCGGTGCTGTACACCGCTTCGGATCAGACGCAAACCTCCCCCAACTATTTCATTCCATCCTTCATCCGCAGTTCCAGCGCGTTCACCCAGGTCGGCATCCAGAACGTGGAAGCCTTCCCCGTCAGCCTGACGCTGGATTTCTACTCCGCCACCGGCGCGAAAACCAGCTTTGCCCTGCCCGGAACGGTGCCCTCGCAAAGCAGCAAGATCATCAGCTACGCCGACCTGACCGGTTTCCCCACCCTGTTTGACGGGTCGCTGGTCATTCGCGCGGTGAAAGACGGCGAACCGACCACCGGCGGGCGCATTTTGGCCACCGCCCAGGAACTGCAATTCACCGGGCGCAAGGCCGTGGCGTTCGAAGGCGCCGGCAGCGGCGCCAACCAGGCCTACCTGGCCAACGCCAGCTGCAACTGGGGCAAGACCTACCAGACCAGCGCCTATTATGTGCAAAACGCCGGGGCCGTCAAAGGCACGGTGTTCATTGAGTTCCGCAGCGCCAGCGGCGGAATGATCACGCGCTTCAAGGCCGGCACGGCGGATGTAGGCCGGCGCCTGCTGACCAACGCCTGCAAGACGGCGCGCATGGCCGGGAAATCCGGCTCGGCGGTGATTTACGCCACGAGCAACGGCCTGTACAACGGCCCGCGCGTGCCGGTGGTGGTGGTGGGCAAGGTCACCAGCCGCGACGGCCTGCAAACCGCCTTCATGGGCGTGCCGCAGGGCGCGCTGCGCGTCTCGGCGCCTTACGTGCGCTGGAGCCGCTCGACCGCCGATGAAAACACCTACATTTCGATCCTGAATGTGGGCGGCGCACCGGCCACCGTGCAGGTGAAGTACTACGAATTGAACGGCGCCACGGACGGCGTGAGCGCGCCCAAAGTGGTGCACACTCTGCCCAACATCCCGGTGCTGGGCAAGCGCAGCACCACGCCCTACATGGTGCCGGCCTCGCTGACCGACGGAGCCTTCAGCGGCTCGGTCGTGATCGAATCGGACCAGCCGGTGATCGTCATTGTGCGCTCGCAGAAGACCACCAGCATCACCGGGTACAAGACCCTGGGCGAGGATTACCTGGGCGTGCCGGTGCTGGAGTAAAATGAATTGAACCGCCGGGCAGGAGAGACCATCGACGGCTCTCCTGCCTTTTGTTTTCAGGAGACGGCATGAAAGCACTGCGAATAGGACTTCTGGCGCTGCTGTTGCTGACGGCTTGCAGCGCCCCCACCGCCGCGCCGCAAGTCACCCCTTTGGCGGCGACGCAGCCCACCCCCGCCGCGCCACAACCCGGTCAGGGCGGGCTGCTGGCCTGCGTGCCCGCCGCGCCCGACGCCTGGCAGGAGGGTGAGATCTTCGCCTTCGCCGCGGCGTTTTACAGCAGCACCGATTCTTCGGGCTTCTACATGCTCGACCCCGGGCGCGATCCGCGCGCCGCGCTGGACGCGCAGGGCTGCTTTCAGTTCGACAATCTGCCGCCGCATGAATACGTGCTGGTCATCGGCCCGCGCCCCGAGCAGGGCCGCCTGGTGGCCGGCGAGGACGGCCGCCCGCGCATTTTCAGCGTGACGGCGGACGAGACTCTTCAGCCGGAAGCGTTGAGTCTGCTGCCCTGACAGACATTCGCCCGCCTTTGGCTGCACCCCATCGAAAAAAGCGCCTTCCGGCATCGGAAGGCGCTCGTTAATTCCGGGTTCAGGCGCGGCGCGCGCCGACCACCAGATTGCCGCTGCTGCGCGCGTCGAAGGGCGAGCCATCCAACCCGCCGAACGCCTGCACCTGCGCAAACCCGGCCGCCGCCAGGGCGGCATGCAGTTCGTCGTGCAGCAGCGGGCGCAGGCGCGACGTGTCCACCGACTGCCGCCAGGACAGCCCGCCTTCGCGCTGCAGGGTGACGACGTTGAAATCAATCAGCCCGTCGGGCAAGTAATCGTACAGGCGCAGGAACAGCCACTCGCGCTCGCCCTCGCGGTGTGACTGCGGCTCCATCCAGCGTTCGCGGCGCGCCATCACCGCGTCGAAGTTGCGATTTTGCAACAGCAGCAAACCACCCGGCCGCAGGCAGGCGGCAAAATCGGCCAGCGCGGCGGCCAGCTCACTTGCGCTGAGCACATGCGGCAGCGAATTGCCCAGGCAGAGCAGCGCATCGAAGGGCAGCCGTCCGCCGGCGGCAAAGGCCGCTTGCAACCCGCCAAAACCGGCTTCCACAAAGGGCACGTCCAGCCCGGCCTCGGCGGCGTTGGCGCGCGCGCGTTCCACCATGCCGCGGCTCAAATCGGCGCCGGCGGTCTGAAAGCCGCGCTGCGCCAGCGCCAGGGTGTGCATGCCGGTGCCGCAGGCGGCATCCAGCACGCGGTTGGCGTTCACCGCGCACAATTGCGCTTCGAGGAAGGGCATCTCAAAATTCAGGCGGCCGTGCCAGTTGACAAAACGATCGTAATCGTTGCTGAAGCGGTCGTACATGGTCTGCCTTCCTTCCTAACGATAACGGGTGCGTTCGGCGCGCGTCACCTGCGGGGGAATGGGCCGCTCGGCCGGCGGCAGTTTGCGATTGGGGTTGTAGGTACGCGTCAACACCTGATACACAATCGTGTCGATCACGATCACCGCCACCAGCCACAGCGCGCAGCGCAGCACCAGGAAATTGGCGGTGGGGGCGATGGCTTCCAGCAGGCGGCCAAAGAGCGGCAGCAGCCCCAGGCTGACCAGCGCCGCCAGCAGCATGGGCAGCAGCGTGCGGCGGCGTTTGGCGCGCTCCACATTCCAGGACTGAATGTAGCCGCAGTTGGGGCATTTGTGCGTGTTCAGGTCGCGGAAATCGCCGCGCTCCAGGCGGGCCATTTTTTGCTGCAAGCGCGCCTGCCCGCTCTGCACAGCGAACAAGTTCTGCGTACTGAAGCCGTCGTCCATGTAATCATCCGAGCCGGTGATCACATCCTCATCTTCATATTCATGCCCGCAGGATTCACAGGTCATGCGGACGTTCACCAGCGCATAATGGCGTTCTCGGGGCATCGCGGTCCTCTCGGGTGGGGTGAATCAGCGCGCCGACAGCATGTCCAGCAGGTGCGGGCGCGCGGCGATCAGGGCGCGCGCGCGGTGGCTGAGCGTGTTTTTCTGCGCCAGGGTCAGCTCGGCCATGGTCAGGCCCAGCTCGTTGAGCTGAAAGATCGGGTCGTAGCCAAAGCCGTCGTTGCCGCGCTCTTCGGGGATGATCTCGCCGGGGCAAACGCCCTGACTGAAGTGCAGCCGGCCGGTGGTATCGGCCACGGCCACTGTGCACAGAAAACGCGCCGTCCAGGGGCGCGGCCGGCCGGTCAGGTTGTACAGCAGCAGGCGGCGGCGGTCGGCGTCGTTGGCGCCGGGCTGGGGGGCGTAGCGCGCCGAATGCAGGCCGGGCGCGCCGTCCAGCGCATCCACTTCCAGGCCGGAATCATCCGCCAGACAGGGCAGGCCGGTGGCGCGCCAGTAGGCGTGCGCCTTGAGCGCGGCGTTTTCCGCGTAGGTCAGGCCGCTCTCTTCCACGTCCAGCGTCAGGTTCAGGTCGGCGGGCAGCAGCAGGCGGCAGGGCAGGTCGCCCAGCACGGCTTGAATTTCACGTAGTTTACCGGGGTTGCTGCTGGCAATCAACAGGGGGGTGAGGGTGGAGTTCATAATATTGTAATTTTTATTAATTTAATCATAAATACTTGACGCCGGGAATCCGGCGTGCTATAATCTCTGCATTGGAAATTATATCCTATTTAATACTCTATGCCTGCACCCTTACCTCGCTACCCACTTCGCATTAACGTTGGCTTCCTTCTCAATCAGCCGGTCGGAACAAGCCGGGATATTCACTTCGACTATCCCGAAATTCCGCTTTCCCCCGATTTTGCAGTGACCGACTTTCACGGCGTGACGCGCATCAGCCGCACGCCGCAGGGTCTTTTATTCCAATGCAAATTCAGCGGCGTGCAAAAAGCCGAATGCGTGCGCTGCCTGGATGAATACGAGCAAGTGCTGGAAACCGAATTTGACGAGCTGTTCACCTTTCGTTTCCACCCCACCACGGAGAGCGCGCTGGTCATCCCGGAAGACGGCAACGTGGACCTGGCGCCGCTGGCGCGGGAATACCTGCTGATTGAACTGCCCATCAAACCGCTGTGCCGCCCGGACTGTCAGGGTCTGTGTGTGGAATGCGGCGAGAACTTGAACCGGGCCGCCTGCGAGCATCATCCGGCCGCAGGACCCAGGCCCTGAACTTGCAACATGGGTGGTGACATCAGTCCGAAGACCTTATTCTGATCAGGAGGGAGTAGTGACAAATCCAGGTAGGCGTCATCGGAGCACGGAAATTCTCAATTTGTTGTTGGAAAAAGCCGATGTGCAGGGGTACTTGACCACCGAAGATTTGATGGAAGTCTACCCCGATGTCAGCAAAGACGCAGAACGCCTGAGTGCGATTGTCCTGGCCTTGCGCCGGCGCGGCGTGGATATCCTCGACCGCGAGGGGGAAGCTGAATTTTCTGAAGAAGCGCTGGATAGTGAAGAATTGCCGGTCTATGCCGACCTGGCGCCCATCTCCAGCGACGATACCATTGGTCTGTACCTGAAAGAAATGTCGCGTGTTCCGCTCCTGAGCGTGAACGAAGAACTGGACCTGGCAATCGCCATTGAAACCGGCCTGAAAGCCCGCCGCGATCTGGATTGCCTGCGCGGCAAATGCCCCCCCGAACGCATGCTGGAATTGCAACAGCAGATCGAAGAAGGCCTGGTGGCGCGCGAGCACCTCATCAAGGCCAACACCCGCCTGGTGGTCAGCATCGCCAAACGCTACATCGGGCGCGGCGTGCCGTTCCTGGACCTGATTCAGGAGGGCAACCTGGGCCTGATGAAGGCCGTGGAAAAATACGAATACCGCCGCGGTTTTCGCTTCTCCACCTATGCCACCTGGTGGATTCGCCAGACGATCACGCGCGCGATTGCCGACCAGGGGCGCACCATCCGCGTGCCGGTGCACATGGTCGACCGCATCCGCCAGTTGTACAAATTGACGCATGAGATGGAGCAAAAACTGGGGCGCGCGCCCAACACCGAGGAGCTGGCCCAGGAATTGGCCGTGCCCACCGCCAAGGTGGAATGGATGATGCGCGTCTCGTGGCTGCCGCTCTCGCTGGAAAGCCCGATCAACGAGGACGACGAGGATTCGGAGCTGGGCCAGTTTGTCGAAGACCAACTGACGCCCACGCCGATGCAGAGCGCGTACGCCAAGCTGCTGCGCGAAAAGGTGGAAGCCGTGCTGGAAACGCTGCCGCCGCGCGAAGCGCGCATTTTGCGCCTGCGCTTTGGGCTGGAAAACGGCCACAGTTACACGCTGGAAGAGGTCGGGCAGAAGTTCGGCCTGACGCGCGAGCGCATCCGCCAGATTGAGAGCAAAGCGCTGCGCCGCCTGCGCCACCCGCGCCGCGCGCGCCAGTTGAAAGAATACCTTTAGACCGCTCAACGCCGCGTTTCACCCCCTCCGCCCGAGGGGGTGTTTTTTTGCGGCGCGCAGGGGCAGCAAAAACCGGATGCGTTGGCGCATCCGGTTCAGTGTGAATCCGGGTGGAAACGGCTTACTTCAACCCACCGCGCAGCAGGCGCTCCATCGCCGTCATTTTCACGCGCGAGGTCATGTCCAGGCTGATGGGCGTAATCGAGACGATATGGTCGAAGGTCACAGCGCGCACGTCCGAATCCGCTTCCACCTCGTCGCGCTGCACTTCGGCGCGCGCCGCGATCTTGCCGGGCTCGTCCCACGACCCCTGCCGCACGGCAAAGGGCACAAAATAGCGGTGGCGCGCCAGACGCGTGACGCGCCAGGGCGTTGCGGGTGTGGCCGAGTTGGGCACATCCAGCTTGAGCAGGTCCACATCGTCGGGCAGAGGGTTTTCCAGCATGAATTTGGCGAACAGGCACGTGAAGTGCGCCGCGGTGGAGAAATCCACCTCGCGCGAGTAGGAATAATAGCCGTCATCCAGCAATTGCAGCGACGTGGCCAGCGCCGGAATGCCCATCGCCGCCGCTTCCATCGCGGCGCCCACCGTGCCCGAGACGGTGATGCCCGTGCCCAGGTTTTCGCCATAGTTGATGCCCGAAACCACCAGGTCGAAATGGCGTTCCGGCTGGATCTCCAGCACGGCGTGCTGCACGGCCTGTCCGGGCGTGCCGCCGACAGAGAAAACTTCCCACTCCTGACCCTTGATGGTCAGCAGGCCGCGCGAGATGCGCCCGTCGGACGTGACCGGCAGGCTGCGCCCGGTGCCGGAAGCCTGGTCGCGCGGGGCGGCCACGGTGACAAAGCCCAGGGTGGAGAGCGCTTCGGCGGCGGCCCACAGCCCGGGCGATTCGATGCCGTCATCGTTGGTCAGCAGAATTTGTTTGCGGTTGGGGGTATTGTTCATTTAATCAATCCGGATGGGGTTGTATTTGTGCTGCGGATGCATGAACGAGCGGTGCGGGCGGTGAAACCGTCCGCGGCGCCGCTCGCGCAGCAGCGCAATCAGCAGCAGGATCGCGATCAGGCCGAGAAAGACCGTGCCAATGATGTTGCCGGCATCGACAATGTTGTAGTTGATCGGTCCGTTGACTTCGCCGTCGATATCGAGTTCGTACGTTTTTGAGAACATGGTGGCACTCCCCGTGGTTCAGGTTATAGGGATTTTACCGTATTTTTGGGGCCGGCGCGCGTTAAAGAAACCAGGCGAGGATGATCTCCTCGCCTGTGGGGTGTCCCCGGCAGAATTCGAATCTGCAACCTTTTGCTCCGCAAGCAAACGCTCTGTCCAATTGCGCTACGGGGACATTGCCTTGAGCGTCCTTAATATACTCCGTTCTGCCCGAATCGTCAAGGTAAAATATTTTCAGCCC
>DAOUGY010000038.1:0-4383 GCA_034428975.1 Anaerolineaceae bacterium
ATCCAGCGCGTGCAGCGCCGACTATAGACGGTCCCTCTGCCCATGTGCAGAACAACCCGTATCCATTGCGCGGTAAAACCGTTTAGCGCGGCGAAGTGCGCAGGCGACGCGCCAGAATAATCACCAGCAGCAAACCAAGCGTCACCGCGCCCAGCGTCGGCAGGCGCAGGTCGTCGGCGAACCCCGTGTTGGGCAGCGCGGTCGCTGTCGCCGTCGGGCCGGCCGGGGCAGGCGTCAACGTGCCGCCCGCCGCAATCTGCGTCAAAAAGGCCGACACCGTGGCCGTGCGAGCCGCCGGGTCCAACCCACCGCCCACCTCGGGCACCACCGTTTCGGTCGCCGGAGGCGGCTCGGGCGTGTTGGTCGCCACGGCGATCACCGGCGTGTTGGTGGGGGCTTCGGTGGCCGCCTGCTGGGTGCCAACCGAAAGCAGCGCAGCGCGCACCGTGGCCGCACCGGCTGTCGCCGCGCCGGCCGTGGCCGTGTTCTGCGCGTAAATTTCAGCCGATTGATCCACCAGCGGCGTGCCCGACTGGCCCTGGCGCAGCAAATAGACCACCGCCAGCGCAATCAGCGCCAGCGCAATGATCCCGCCCAGAACGCCGATGGCGATCTTGAACGTGCGGTTGGAAGACGCCGGCTGCGACTCTTCGGTCACATCCTCGGTTTCGAAGGCGCCGCGATCCAGCTCTTCAAACTCATTGTTCTCGTCATTGGGGTTGTTCAAACTCATCTTTGCTTCTCCTCTGTTCGTCACATGGGGTTCCAGGTGAATGACTTATTCTAGCACATCCAGATTCGCAAGGGGAACGACCACCGCTTCCCCGTTTTCCAACCGCACCGCCGCCGACGGCGCGCGCAGGCCGTTGGCCAGACGCGTCAACCCGGGGCGGAATTGCTCCAGCGTGGCCAACTGGCCGGTATACGGCGCACCGATCACACGCACCGTCTGTCCGGTGCGAAATTCGGTCGATTCAGCCGCCGGGCGGCCTTCCGCCGGAAGCGGGATGACCACTTCCGGACGCTCGCCGCTGTAGGCGTCCCAGGCGGCGGCGTTCAGACACACATCGCGCTTCTCGCTACTGGTCAACAGGCGGTAGGCCGCGCTATTCATCGGCATGCGCCCAAAACCTTCCAGCACAATCACCGGCAGGGGCAACTGCTGCGCCAACGGGATCAACTCCGCGCTCATTGAGGCTAAAATCAGGCCGCGCAGCGGCAGCTCACCCACCGCCTGGAGCGCGTCGGCCTTCTGGCAGGTGCCGGCCAACACCACCGCGCCGCGCATCGACACATCCAGATTGGCGCGCGTTAATTCCATGTCGGGCGTATTGGCCAGTGAAAGCAGCAGCCCCACCTCAATTTTACCGTTGCCCCACGCGCCCTGCACCAGCGCCCCGCTGGTTTCGATGATCACGCCGCGATCGGGCATCACCTCGCTCACCGTGCCGCTGACGCCGGCCAACATTGCCAGCGGTGCGCCCTGCGCTTCGATCAGCACCTGCCCGCCGGTGATGGCCATCACCATCCCGGCAATCGGCGTACGCACCACGCGTTGGAACAGCCCGCCGGCCTGGGCCACCACATCGCCCGCCTCCAGCTTTTCGCCCACTTTACGCTCAATCAGGCTGTTGGCCTGATCGATGCGCGCCACTTTGAGCGCGCGGCGAATGTCCAGCAGCACGTGCTGACCGGCTTGCGGCGCTTCAGCCACCACGTCGGTGGCATTGACCTTCTGGCCAACGCGCGCTGTCACGCGTCCGCGCAGCGGCAAAAAACGCGCGCGGCGAATTTCGGTCAGGGCAAGAACGTGGGTCACAGGTGCAGTAATCATCATCCCCATCCGGTGCAAATATCGTACCAGTTATGCTTTTTCCAGCGCGGCCGCCCATTTTTTGAGCAAGTCGCGGCGGCGCGCATCGTCTTTGGGCAGGTTCAACGGCCGCCCGCGCGCATCGATCACCGCGCCGCAGGCCCCGCCCACGATCTTGAAACTGTTGGAACCGCCGCGGCGGCGCGGGTCGATTTCCATGTGGCGCAGCGGGGTAAGGTGAATGCGCGCCGCTTCACCGGCGTGTAACGGCAGGCGCACCAACGATCCCTGGCGCACTTCCAGACGCGTCTCGCGCCCGCGCTCGTGCTCCAGGCGCACCGCCAGCACCGGCGTGCCGTACCGCGCATCACACAGCGGGGCGATCACCGTGCCCAGGTTGAGGAAGGCGTTGCTCTCCAACACCTGCACAGGCAGCAGCGTGTTCACCGCCGCCGCCGCGCCCAACGAGGGCAGCAGGCCGTGCTGATCGAGAATGATGGTGGAGATACCCACCGGCTGCAAGCCGTCCAGCACGGTCATCAACGCCGAGGTCAGCGCCGGCGCTTTGGACAGCGCCGCCCCACCCACCAGAATCGGTTCGAACGACAGGCTCTGATCCGGCCAGCGGCGCATCAGGTTCTGAGCCACGGCGCGCAGGATCAGCCGGGCGGCCGCCTGTTCAAACGCCAGGGTCTCCGCCGTCAACGGCAGACTGCCCGGATACAAGGTTTTTTGATGAAGATAATCGCGCACATCGTCCGGCGATGCCACCATCGGCAGCCAGCGCATCAACTCGGCCAGGTCGGTCTGGGCCAGCAGGTCTTTCAGGCCGCTGCCCATGCCCACCGGCGACACCGCCAGTTGAAAATCGCCGTCCAGCGAGGCGGCCAGCGTGGTGTGCGCCGCGCCCAAATCCACCCCCAGCACACCCTTGGCCGGGTCGTACACCTGACCCAGGAAGCGCACCATGCGCCCCAAAGTGTGCGCACCGGGCAGCGGCGGCTCGCCGCTCACCGCGGCCAATTGCGACAACCCGCTCAACTGGCGCGAACGCATCTGCCCGACCATCTCCGCCAGCACATCCTGCGCCGGGCCGAGGTCCTCGGAATCGATGGTCGGACGTACATTCGGCGCGGTGCGTACGCGCGCCCATTTTTGCAGATATTCTTCCACCTTCTTGGCCAGCGCGGAATTGCCGGCATACAGCAACTCGGGGCGGCGGTCTTCCGGCAGCACCCGGCAGATCAGCGAGACCAGCTCGGTCAGCTTGACCACCGAACGGGTCGCTCCGCGTTCGGCGCCGCCGGCGATGATCACCAGATCGGGGCCGGCGCGCAGCACCGCGTCCATTTGCGAATCGGAGCGGCGGCGGTCGTTCAGACCAATGCTCTCCACCACGCGCCCATAGGTCGAAGCCGCCAGCCGGTTGGCGCTCTCCAGCGAAACATCCGTCAACAGCCCCACCGTGGCGATTTGCAGCTCACGCCCGGCGGAAAAGGTTACCACCAGGCGATCCACTCCCGCGCCGTCCGGTTGCGACGGCAGGACGAGTTGATCGCTTTCGCTCAACAACACGCGCCCGGTGATCTCCTGCAAGTGATGCAGGGCCTGAAACACGCCCTGGCTGATATCGGCAAAGGGCGCCGCCGCCGTGCTGGGGGACACCCCCACCCCGATGAAGCTGTACTGCCCTTCCACTTCGTCAAACAGCAGCGCGCGGGTATGGACGGAGCCAATATCCAACGCCAGCAAGCTTTCGGCATCGACCAGAGATGTGCCCATGGTTTATCCGCCACCCATCCAGGTTGAAATCATCAGCCAGATATAATCAATGCGTTCCATCAGCGCGGTCAGCGCTGCGGCAAACACACCGGCGAACAACGCGCCCAGGGTAATGCCGATGAACACTTCCCCCACACGCGCTGCAATGCGCACCGCCAGCGCGCGCTGAGTCGGCTGACCACTCTGGGCGCGCGCGCCAAAGTTGAAATATGCGAGCGTGCCAATTACGCCCGCCAGCATCACCACACCCATCAAAAGCTGCGAACCCGGCGCTGCGCTGTTGCGCAGGTCAAACAGGCCAATCGTGGCCGCGCTTTGTGGCAGCAGGGTACCCATCACCGCCCCGCCGATTGCCACCGCCGCGCCCGCGCCCACCAAATACGCCATCGGCAGGGTGCCCGGGGTATGCACGCGTGGCAGCAGGCGTGTAAGCAGCAGCAATCCAAGCACCAACGGCACCAGCGCCAATAAGCGTTCGCCCATGCTCCCACTGATCAGCGGGGTAAGCAAGCGCGGCACCAGTACCTGAGTCACCGCCATGACCAGCACATACCCGGCGCTCACCCCCACAAACACATACGAGGCAAACCGAAAGAGCGGGTTGTCGCCCAGAATGTAGCTGAGCACCAGCAGCGTCAGCAGAAAACCCACACCAGCCCAAATCCAGTCAGACGTCATCGTTTTTCTGCCTTTCCTCAGGCCTTCTTACCGGAAAACAGAACGACAATGGCTTGCAGCACCACGCCGACCATCAGCAGCAAAATAGCCGCCACCACGCCGCCGTGATA
>DAOUGY010000039.1:0-4761 GCA_034428975.1 Anaerolineaceae bacterium
CGCCGACCGGCTTAAAAAATCATCCCCCAGTCGGCCGAAGGTGGGGGAATTGCATTTGCTGTCGGGGCGGGCGGATTTCGCGTCCCTCGATGGGAGAAACCGCCGACCGGCTTAAAAAATCATCCCCCAGTCGGCCGAAGGTGGGGGAATTGCATTTGCTGTCGGGGCGGGCGGATTTCGCGTCCCTCGATGGGAGAAACCGCCGACCGGCTTAAAAATCATCCCCCAGTCGGGCACTGGGGGAATTGCGATTGCTGTCGGGGCGGGCGGATTTGAACCGCCGACCTCACGGACCCGAACCGTGCACTCTAACCGGGCTGAGCCACGCCCCGAACGACGCTCATTATAAATCAAGCCTGCGCCTTTGGCAAGGGCGTTTTTTGCCTGCGCATTTCGCGCGCGGCAGGTATAATCAGGATACACGAACCATACCAGCGCGCCGGCCTGGTACGTCTCTTGCACCATGCCGTGTGCGCCTACCATCGCTTTAGAGGTTGACCTTTGGACTCTTCCTGCATCTTCTGCAAAATCGCCGCGGGCCAGGCGCCCGCCACCCTGTTGTACGAGGATGATCTGGTTGTGGCCTTTCACGACCTGCACAAGATCGCCCCGGTGCATATTCTCATCATCCCCAAACGCCACATCACCTCGGTGAACGAGGTGGATGAAGCCGACGAAGCCGCGCTGGGGCGCCTGATGCGCGTGGCCAGCCGCCTGGCAGCCGAACATGGCGTGGCCGGGAGCGGTTACCGCCTGGTGGTCAACACCGGGCACGACGGCGGCCAATCGGTATTTCATTTGCATATGCACCTGATCGGCGGGCGCCACCTGCCGTTTCGCTTCGAATAATCGGGGGAACCATGCTGCGTCGAGGATTGAGTTGGAGCCTGCTGATCGCCGTCCTGCTGCTGACCGGCTGCACGCGCGCGTGGGGCAGCGCCCAACCCTGGCAGGCGCCCACACCACGCTCCGCCGATGCGATTCTGCAAGAAAGCCAGCCCACACCATTTGCCTTCACCACGCGAGACCCCAAATTGCCGCTGCACACGCCCACGCCCAACGCGCCGCGCGTGCTGCCCACCTTGCGAGTGGACCCCGAAGAGTACGTGGTGCAAGCCGGCGACACGCTGGGTAACATTGCGCGCGCCAGGAATGTGCCCATGACGCTGCTGGTGGATGCCAACAAGCTGGACAATCCCGATGTGCTGTCGCCTGGGCAGGTATTGATCATCCCCGCGCCCACGCCCTCGGCCGGCGCGCCGGAGTTCAAGATCATTCCCGATTCCGAGCTGGTGAACAGCCCCAGCAATGCCGGATTCGACGTAAAGGTGTTTGCCGAAGCGGCCGGCGGCGTGCTGCTGGGCTATGAGGAAGAGCTGGACGGCGCGACGTTCAGCGGACCGCAAATTGTGCAGCGCGTGGCCGAGGAATACTCGGTCAACCCGCGCCTGCTGCTGGCGGTGCTGGAGTATCAGAGCGCTTTTGTCACCGCGCGCGAGGTGGACGAGCGCGTTGAAACCTACCCGGTGGCCGAGCTTGAATCGTGGCGCAAGGGCCTCTACCGTCAGCTTTCCTGGTTGGCCAACAATCTCAACCGCGGGTTTTATCTGTGGGAGATCAACGCCCTGTCGCATTTCGCCCTGCGCGATAACACCATCATCCTGCCGGCGGCGGGGGTCAATTCAGGCACGGCCGGTGTGCAATACGCCATGAGCCTGTTGTACGATCAGGCCGGCTGGCAGCAAGCCGTCACCGCTGAGGGCGTCTTCCAAACTTACGAACGGTTTTTCGGCTATCCCTTCGATTTCTCGCTAGATCCACTGGTGCCGGCCAATCTGATCCAACCGCCCATGCATTTGCCGTTTGCCGCCGGCGAGGTCTGGTCGTTCACCGGCGGGCCGCATGCCGGCTGGGGCGACGGCTCGGCCTGGGCGGCGATTGATTTTGCACCGCCCGGCGAGGGCCGCGGCTGCGCTGTATCCGACGCCTGGGTGACGGCTGTAGCGCCCGGCCTGGTGACTACGTCGGCCAACGGGGTGGTGATCCTCGATCTGGACGGCGACGGGCTGGAGCAAACCGGCTGGTCGGTGCTGTACCTGCACATTGAAGCGCGCGAACGCGTGCCCGCCGGAACGTTGGTGGAAGCCGGCGACCGCATCGGTCACCCTTCGTGCGAGGGCGGCGTGGCTGCCGGCGCGCATGTGCATCTGGCGCGGCGGTATAATGGGGTGTGGATCGCAGCCGACGCGGCCCTGCCTTTCAATCTGGACGGCTGGGTGTCGCGCGGCGATGGCAAAGAATACGACGGCACGCTGGAACGCGACGGCGAAATTGTGACAGCCTGGGACCGATTGACCGATGAAAACCAGATCCAACGCTAACCGCGGCATGTTCTTTGTGGTGCTGGGGGTCTGGCTGCTTTCCGTATTGGCCTGCTCCCGCGGCTATGTCAGCGCCGACGAGTTGGGCGGCGTGGTGCAGCCGCTGCCCAGCCAACCTGCTGTGCAGCCCACCGGCGCGATTGGCGGCGGCGAACCCATTCTGCCCACCGCCCAAACCCCGGCGCCTACGCTTGCCGTCACCGATCCGCCCACGCCCACCCCTGGCCCGACGAATACGCCCACGCCGACCGTCACCCCCAGCATCACCAATACACCCCGCGCGCCAACGGTCTATCTGACCATCCCCGGTGATACGCTCAAAGGCCTGGCGGCGCGCTTTGGCGTGCAGCCCGATCAAATTCAATCGTCCACCAGCCTGCCGCAGTCGGCGTTCCTGCCGCCCAACCTCACCCTGCTCATCCCAGACTTGCTGGACGAAACCAGCGCCGGCAACATCATCCTGCCCGACAGCGAAGTGATCTATTCGCCCAGCGCCACAGATTTCAACATCCCGGAAAGCATTGCCAAATTCGGTGGCTATCTGAGCGGGTATCAAGAGTATCTGAACAGCGGTTGGGCCACCGGTGCGGAGATCGTGCAGCGCGTGGCCAATGAAAATTCGATCAACCCGCGCCTGCTGCTGGCGCTGTTGGAATACCGTACGCAGTGGGTCACCGGACAGCCGAAAAATATCGCCGAGCGGGAATACCCGCTGGGGTACATCAAGCTGGAATCCAAGGGGCTGTACTTACAACTGACCTGGGCGGTGCAGCAGATTTCCACCGGTTATTACGGCTGGCGCAGCGGCGCGGTCACCAACCTGGCGTTCCCGGACGGCTCGACGCTGCGCATCAATCCGCGCACCAATGCCGGTTCGGCGGCCATGCAGTATCTGTTTGCGCATTTCATGAACCGCGTGGAATGGAACGGCGCGCTGTACGGCACCGAAAGCATCACGGCGCTGTATGAACGCCTGTTTGGCAATCCCTACCTGCGCGCGCAGGCTGTGGAGCCGCTCATCCCCGGCGAGCTTTCCCAGCCGCCGCTGGCGCTGCCCTTCCGCGTCGGCCAATCGTGGAGCATGACTGGCGGACCGCATTCGGCCTGGGGGCGCGATGGCGCCTTTGCCGCGCTGGATTTTGCCCCCGGCACAACCGAAAAAGGCTGTTACAATTCCACCAACTGGGTCACGGCCTCGGCCGGCGGCGTGGTGGTGCGCAGCAGCAACGGGGTGGTGACCCTCGACCTGGACGGCGACGGATCGGAGCAAACCGGCTGGGTGCTGCTGTACCTGCACATCGCCAGTGAAGACCGCATCCCGGCGGGCAGCCTGGTGACCCAGGATGACCGGTTGGGGCATCCCTCCTGCGAAGGTGGGCAGGCCACCGGCACACATGTGCACATGGCGCGCAAGTATAATGGGGAATGGATGCTGGCCGATGGGCCGGTGTCCTTCAACCTGAGCGGTTGGATCGCCCATGCCGGCAAGGAAGCCTACCAGGGCACGCTGACCAGAGACGGCGCGATGGTGACTGGTTCGCTGGTCGGCGCGGCTGAATCGATGGTCACACGCACGGAATAGCCATCCTTTATCCATGCAAGGACGTTGTCGAGTTGATATGAAACTTTCCCGCCTGTTCAGGCGTTCTCTTTCCATCTTAATGGTGCTTGTCATCCTGGCGGCCTGCGCCCCGGCACAGCGCAGTGGGGTGGATATGGCTGCCGTGCCCGGTCAGGCCACGCCCACCTCCTCCACGCCTGCGCCCACCGCCCTGCCCACCCGCCCGCCCTTTGAACCGGGCGAGCTGGTCGATTACACCGTGCAGACCGGCGACACTCTGCCTGCCCTGGCGGCGCACTTCAACACCACCGAGCGCGAGATCCGCGCCAACAACCCCATCCTGCCGCGCGATGTGACTACCCTGCCGCCCGGCATGCCAATGAAAATCCCGATCTATTACCAACCGCTGTGGGGCAGTTCTTTTCAGATTGTGCCGGATGTGGTGTTTGTCAACGGCCCGGCCGATCGCGGCTTTGACACGACCACCTTCATCAATGAGAGCGGCGGCTGGCTGAAGTCGGTCAGCGAGTTTGCCGCCGACAAGCAGCGCAGCGGTGCGCAAATTGTGGACTACGTCGCGTGGACCTACAGCCTCAGCCCGCGCTTGCTGCTGGCGCTGATTGAATATCAGGCCGGTGGGTTGAGTCAACCGGCGCCCGCCAACCCTGCCTACCCACTGGGCTATGAAGATCAGTTCCACAACGGGCTGTACATGCAGCTCGTCTGGGCGGCCAACACGCTGAACAACGGCTACTACGGCTGGCGCAGTGGGCAACTGCGTGAATTTGAACATCCCGATACGCGCCTGGAACGCCCCGA
>DAOUGY010000040.1:0-10708 GCA_034428975.1 Anaerolineaceae bacterium
GCCACGCCCAGGCGGTTATCGAGGGCCTTGCCCACCAGGCTGGGGCCCAGCTGCCGGAAGGTGGTGGCGAAGGTGGCGCGGTCGCCGACCTTGGCTTTGACGCCCGGCCCAATGTCGATGCGCAGGCTGCGCAGCGGAATGGGGCGGTCGAATTCTTCGCGGTCGGTCAGGTGAATGGGGCGCGCGCCGATCACGCCGGGAGTGCGGTTCTTGCCCACCCAGACGGGCTTGCCGACCAGCTGGCGTACGTCGATGCCGCCCACCAGCTCAAAGCTGAACAGGCCGTCGCCGTCTTCGTCCATCAGCATGAAGCCGATTTCGTCCATGTGCGCGGCGAACATCACGCGCACGGGGTTTTCGGTTTTGGCGCGGCGGGTGACGAGCACGTTGCCCATCGCATCCACTTTGACGTCATCGGCCAGCGGGCGCACGATTTCGAGGACGATCTTGCGCACTTCGCCCTCGCTGCCCGACACCGCCACGGCGTTGGACAGGCGCTCCAACAGGGCGATTTGCTCGGCGCCGATTTGCGGCGCGCTTGCGGAGAGGTTTTCGGTAGCACTCATGGGTTATTCTTCCCAGGTCAGGTTCTGCAGGGTGTCCGGCTTCAGGCGGGCGATCACTTCGGCCAACAGGCGGCCGGCGCGCTGAATGTCGGGGATCATCACTTCTTCCACCGGGGTGTGCATGTAGCGCAGCGGAATGCCCAGCACCATGGTGGGGATGCCCTCAGCCACAATTTGCATGGCGTAAGCGTCGGTGCCCGACATGCGCGGCATCACTTCCACGCTGTAGGGCAGTTCCAGGGCGTCGGCGGTTTCCTTGAATAGCTTGTGCAGGGCGGGGTGTACGTTGGGGCCCCAGCCCAGGGTTGGACCTTTGCCGAAGGGGTAGCCGCGGTAGTCGCTGACGCCCGGGCCCTTGGCGAAGGTCACATCGATGGCCACGGCCAGGTCGGGGCGCAGGTCAAAAGCGGAGGTGAAGCCGCCGCCCAGCGTCTCTTCTTCCTGCACGGTGGCCACGGCGATCACGTCCCAGGTGTGGCGCAGGCGCTGCAACTCTTCCAGACAGACGGTGACGGCCGCCACCGATGCGCGGTTGTCCATGGTGTGGCCGGCCAGCGCGTCGCTGCCCAGTTCCAGGGGCGCCTGGGCAAAGGACACCAGGTCACCGGGGCGAACCAGCCCGGCCACTTCGTCCGGGCGTAGGCCGGTGTCGACGAACAGGCGGCTCATCTCCACCGCTTTGCTCGGGCTGCCTTTTTCCAGCAGGCGGTCGGCGGGCTGCACCACCAGGCCGGGCAGGTCGCGACGGCCGTGCACGATCACCGGTTGGCCGGGGAGAATGCGCGGGTCGACGCCGCCGACTTCGGTGATACGCAGGAAGCCATCTGTTATGGTGGTGACCATCAGGCCGATGGCGTCCATGTGGGCCGCCAGCATGATGCGCGGGCGGGGTTCGACGCCGCTGCCGCGGCGCACGGCGTGCAGGCTGCCCAGCCGGCTGACAGAAAGGTCATCCACCAGCGGCTGCCAGGTGCGCGCAATCACCTCACGCACCGGGCCTTCGTAGGCCGAAAGACCCGGCAGAGAGATGATTTCCTTTAAGAAAGCTTTGATATCGGTCATGTGGTTCCTGAAGTTCCTTCCTTACGGTGTTGGAAGTGAAACCCCCGATGTGATGGTGGGGGGAATTTCCTCGGTAGGCGACGGGGTGTGCGTGGGGGTGTTGGTTGGCGCGAGGGTGTGGGTGGGGGTGGCGGTGGGAACCTGCGTGGTGGGCAGGGAATAGGTGCGCGTGGGGGAAGCGGTGAGGGTGATGGTGGGGGTGTCGGAGGGGGTGGGGCTGATTAACGCGGTGGTGGCCAGAACGGGAGGCGTCTGGCTGGGCGTAACCATCATCTGGATCGGGCTGGTGGCGGTGGGGGTGGTTTTGACGCCGCTGCCGTCGTTGAAATACAGCACGATCAGCCCCAGGCAGTAGCAGGGCAGGGTCGCCAGGATGATGATGAGCAGGGTGGAGCGCAGTTTGGCGCGTTTGTTGGGCGTGAACGCCATGCGAGATTCCTCCAGAAACATCATCATATCACGGGGGGAAATTTGAGGCAAGGCAAAGCCTGCGGGAATCTATGGATGGGGAAGATCATCGATTAGAGGAATCATTTACGGATGGTTTAATTAAAACGACGCCACTGACTCCAAACTGCCCGGCAAAAGGGCGCGGGGTGGCGCCTGGACTAACGCCTCTTTGTATGCCCCCGTGCCCGTACGAAGGAAAAGCGCCCTCGGATCCAGTCGCCGTCCCCGGCGGCGGAGATGACGAAGAATCCACGGGTGGGGGAATGAATCGATGTCGTTGAGGCTCCTCGGTGAGTTCCTCATATTATTAAGCAAAAGCGCGGTCCGGATGGACCGCGCTGGCTTGCGGATGAAATAACCGTGCTAGTTTTTGCCGGCGGTGACGAAGATCATCGGGCGGCGGCGGGTCTCGCTGTAGAGCAGGTTGCCCACGGCCTGTTCGACATCTTTGAGCATGTGACCGTTGGCGCGCGCCACGGTCTCACCGATCTTTTTACGTACCAGCGCCATGATGTCTTCCGAATCGCGCGTGATGATGAAGCCCCGGCTGGTGACCTGCGGCTCACCGATCATCGCGCCGGTCAGGCGGTCGAGGGTGATGTTGATCAGCATGATGCCGTCGCGCGACAGTTCTTCGCGCTCGCGCATCACATCCGGACCAACATCGCCCACGCCGGAGCCGTCGACAAAGACATACGACGACGGCACGCGCTCGTTGAGCACCTTCATCTCACCATTGGTGAACTCGATCACCTGGCCGTTTTCGGCCACGGCGATGCGCTCGGTGGGGATGCCCACCTGCTGGGCCAGCAGGGCGTGCTGCTTGAGCTGGCGCAGTTCGCCGTGGATGGGGACAAAGTTCTTCGGGCGCGTCAGGTGCAGCAGCAATTTCATCTCTTCCTGGCTGGCGTGACCGGAGACGTGCACGGGGGCCAGCGTCTCATAGATCACGTTGGCGCCCAGGGCAAACAGGCGGTTGATGGTGCGGTAGACGTTTTCCTCGTTGCCGGGGATGGGGTGCGAGGACAGCACGACCGTATCGCCGGAGCGGATGTCGAATTGGCGGTATGCGCCCACCGACAGACGCCCCAGGATGGAGGTCGGTTCGCCCTGCGAGCCGGTGCACATGATGACCACTTCACTGGCGCGCATGTTCAGCGCCTCGTCGATGCTGACCTGCAGGTTGTCGGGGATCTCGAGGTAACCGAGCTTCTTGGCGATTTTGGCGTTATCCACCATGCTGGCGCCGGCAAAGGCGATCTTGCGGCCGTAGCGGGCGGCGGCATTGGCCACCTGCTGCATGCGCGAGATGAGCGAGGCAAAGCTGGCGAGGATGATGCGGCCTTTGGCGTCGCGGAACACGTCGTCCAGGGCGGCATCCACCACGCGCTCGGAGGGCGTCCAGCCGGCGCGTTCGGCGTTGGTCGAATCGGCCAGCAGGGCCAGCACGCCGCGTTCGGAGAACTCGGCCAGTTTGGCGTAATCGGTCGGCCAGTTGTCCACGGGGGTGTGGTCAAACTTGTAGTCGCCCGAATGCACCACCAGCCCGGCGGGGGAGGTGATGCCCAGGCCGACGCCGTCGGGGATGGAGTGGCAAACGTGGAAGAATTCCACTTTGAACGGGCCGATCTGTACCGTTTCGCCGGCGTGCACGGTGACCAGCTGCACTTTCTGCATCAGGCCGTTGCGCGCCAGTTTTACTTCCAGCAAGCCCTGCGTGAGCGGGGTGCTGTAAATGGGCGCCTGTATCTCCTCGATGATGTGGCGAATGGCGCCGGTGTGGTCTTCGTGACCGTGGGTGATGACGATGCCGCGCACTTTGTTGCGGCGCTCGATCAGGTAATGGATGTCGGGGATGATGTAATCGACCCCCAGCATGTCGTTTTCGGGGAACATGAGGCCCGAATCGACGACGAGAATTTCGCCGTCGTATTCGTACACCATCATATTTCGCCCGACTTCCCCCAGTCCGCCCAGGGGAATGATGCGGAGCGTTTGATTGGACATAAACAAAAAACCTCTAACTTTTCAAAAGATCACTGCCGAAGCAGATTGAGTTCGTTTTTAAGGGTTAAACAACAACCCGGCCTATTCCGGCCGGGAGTACTCCGTATGCTTTCCGTTCCAGCGAGCGAAACCCTTCACACGTACACATCGGCCGGCTTTCCGGCGTTTTCATAGGCAAAATTGTAACACGCGCAAGGATTTTTGTCAAAAAACCTTGGAAATTTCGCGGGGAATTTTCAGGGGCAGAGCGGAATGTCCGGCGGGTCGGTGCGCGCGTTGAGCGGAATGCCCAAATAGGGCGAGGGGTCGAGGGTGTTGGCGATCTCCAGTTCGTTACGGTAGCGGCCGTTGCCGTCGTCCAGCACGATGGAAAAATGCAGGTGTACGCCCACCGGCGCGCCGGGTGTGCCGGAAAAGTTGCCCTGGTAGCCGAGCAGCGTGCCGGCGGGGACGAATACTTCGCGCGTGCCGGCGGGAAAATCCGCGGCGATCAGCGAATGGCCGTCGGCGTCGGCCAGATGGGTGTAATAGGTCCAAATTGGACGGCCGGGCTGCAGCGGATCGGATGGGATGCGCACGATCAGACTGGATTTCCATTCCGCTTCACGCGTCAGGTAGCCGTCGTAGGCAGCATAGACCGGGGTGAGGCCCGCCGGCGTGCCGGCGAAGATATCCAATCCCTGGTGATGATGGCCGGGTTTCCAGGAGTCATCCCACAGGAAGCCGATGTAGCCGTCGGTGGGCAGTTGGAAGGGCGCATTGCCGCAGCGCTGCCCGGCGCGCACCATCCAATCGCGGTGCGCTTCGGGGTGGCGGATGAATTCCATGACGCGCTGTGAGCGCGCGCTGAGCAATCCGCCGCGCAGGTAGATGAATGCGGCGGCGGCCAGAATGGCCAGGAAGCCGAAAACAAGGAGCAGGACGGGCTTTTTCACAGGGGGTAATTATACTGCAGTGGACGGCGAAGGCAATTAATCCACGGATACACACGGATTATCCGGATTTCAACGAAAGATGGAATGGATTTTTCGTACAAACGTTAGGATGTAGATAACGACGCCGAGGGCGGCAGAGAAGACAGAGAATCCACGGATGCAGATGAGAAAGAGACCTCCCCCTGGCCCTTCCCTGAAGGGAACTAAACAAAACCCGGAACATGGGTGGAGAAACAGATACCCGACGCTAGAACGGCGTCGGGTACGGAATGCAAATGTTTCGATGGCCCGAGAAAGCCGCGGCAGGGTCAGGCGGCCTCGCCGATCATCGACCACGGGCCGGTCCAGGTGATGCGCACGGGTACGATTTGACCGCGCAGATCGTCGGCGCTTTCGATGAAGACCAGTTTGTTGGTGGGCGTGCGCCCTTTCCAGCGTTTCTTGACTTTTTCTTCGAACAACACCGGCACGACCGTGTTCTGGTAACGGGCGTGAATCTCCGTGGCGATCTCCTCCTGCAACGTTTCCAGCAGGCGGAAGCGGCGCATTTTTTCTTCGGCGGGCACATCATCGGGCATGCGGCGAGCCGAAACGGTGCCAGTGCGCGGTGAGTAGCGTGCCAGGTGGGCCACGTCGAGTTGCAGCTCGGCCAGCAGGTCGTAGGTGTGCTGGAACTGCTCGGCGGTTTCGCCGGGGAAGCCGACGATGATATCGGTGGCGATGGATACGCCCGGAATGCGGGCGCGGATGCGCTCCACCAGGCGGCGGTAATCGTCGGCGGTGTAGCCGCGTTTCATGTTGGCCAGCACCTCATCGTCGCCGGCCTGGTTGGGCACTTCAATGTGCGGCATGACCTTGGGCAGCTCGGCCACGCTGTCGAGCAGTTCGTCGGTCATCCAATTGGGGTGCGAAGTCAGGAATCGGATGCGCTCCAGGCCGTCGATGGCGCTCAGGCGGCGCAGCAGGCCGGACAGGGTGGGGTAGTCCGGCTGGTCCTTGCCGTAGCGGTCGACGATTTGCCCCAGCAGGGTGATCTCTTTAACACCCTGGGCGGCCAGACGGCGCGCTTCGGCCAGGATCTCCTCCGGCGGGCGGCTGCGTTCCACGCCGCGGCGGTAGGGGATGATGCAGTAGGTGCAGGCGTGCGAGCAGCCCAGCACCACCGGAACGTGCGCCGAAACCAGCGAGCCGCGCTCGGCGCCGGGCAGGTCCAGCTCCTCATCCATCCAGGCAAAACGACGCTGCGTTTCGGCCTCTTCCATCTCGCGCACTTCGCCGCGCGTGAGGAACTCGATTAGCGGGCGCGGATCGGATGGGGCGGAGAAGACATCCACAAAGGGGAAGCGCTTGCGCAGCGGGTCGTGATTTTTCACGCCCACCAGACAGCCCATCAGGTTGATGACCATGTCCGGGCGCTGCTCTTTGAGCGGGCGCAGGCTGTGCAGGCGGCCGTAGGCTTTGTCCTCGGCGCTCTGGCGCACCACGCAGGTGTTCAAGACAATCACGTCGGCTTCTTCGGGGCGGGCGGTGTTTTCATATCCCAGGTGCTCCAGGGACGAGGCCACGCGCCGCGAATCGGCGACGTTCATTTGGCAACCTTCGGTCCAGATGTGATACTTCATGGCGCGAATTATATCAAGAATCCGGGGTGAAATTTATCCTCTTTTTGTCGGATTAACGACGGCGAAATCAACAAAGACCGGACGAATGTCCGGTCTTTGGGCAAAACATGTGTGTTCGGCGCAGGGTTGGGTCAGGCTTTCAGACCCTGGTTGAGGATGCGGCTGACCAATCCCGGGCCTTCGTAGATGAGACCGGTGTAGAGCTGCACCAGCACCGCGCCGGCGTCCAACTTTTCCTGCGCGTCGGCGGTGGTGAAGACCCCGCCGCTGGCGACGACCGGCAAACGCCCGCCGGTGCGTGCGACCACTTTGCGCACCATGGCGGTGTTAAGCGCGCGCAGCGGCACACCGCTCAAACCGCCGGTTTCACCGGCTCTGGGCGAGCGCAGCTCTTCGCGGCGCAGGGTGGTGTTGCTGATGATCAGGCCGTCCATGGCGCAATCGACGGCAGCCTGAAGGGCATCGTCCAGCTCGGCATCGCTCAAATCGGGCGCCAGCTTGAGCAGCACCGGCACGGCGCGCCCCAGTGTTTGCGCCTGGGCGCGGCGCTCGGCGTCCACCGGGCGCAGCAGGGCTTCCAATTCGTCGCGTGCCTGCAAACTGCGCAAACCGGGCGTGTTGGGGGAGCTGACGTTGACCGCCAGAAAGTCACCCAGGGCGGCAAAGCGGCGCACCAGGGCAACGTAGTCGTTGACGGCTTCTTCGTTGGGCGTCACTTTGTTCTTGCCGATGTTGACGCCCAACACCAGCCCTTTGGGGCGCGGACCGCTCAGGCGCTGCGCCAGAAAATCGGCGCCGTGATTGGGAAAGCCCATGCGGTTGATGACCGCTTCGTCCTCCACCAGGCGGAAGATGCGCGGGGTGGGGTTGCCCGGCTGTGGGCGCGGCGTGACCGTGCCGACTTCGATGTGGCCAAAGCCCAGGCAGGCCAATCCACGCCAGCCCAGGCCGTCCTTATCGTACCCGGCGGCCATGCCCAACGGGTTGGGAAAAGTCAGGCCAAAAGCCTGCACCTGCGGGCCGTTGGCGCGCACCGGAAAGAGCATGCGAATCAGCGCCCGGCTGAACGCCATCGATCCGCCCAGGCGCAGCAGTTGGATGGTGACCTTGTGCGCGTCCTCGGGGATAGACTTAAAGATCAGCGGGCGCAGGGCGCGGTACATGGCTTACTGCGCCTCGAGGAAGGCACGCACCGCCTGAATTTGTTCGGCGGGGATGCGTTCGGTGCGTTCGCAGTAGTCCAGCAGGTCAGAGAGGGTCAGCACGGCGTGCAGCGCGTAACCGGCTTCGGCCAGCGCCTGGCGCGCGCCGGACTGGCGGTCGATTAGCACGACGACATCCTTGACCTGTAGATCGGCTTCGGTCAACTTCTGGATGATCTCAAACTTGCTGCCGCCGGTGGTGGCCAGATCGTCGATCACCACCACGCGCTCGCCGGGCAGGAAGTCGCCTTCCACGTCCTGTTTGGTGCCGTAGGTCTTGGCTTCCTTGCGCGGGTAGATCATCGGCCAGCCGCTTTGCAGGCTGATGGCTGTGCCGATGGGCAGCGCGGCGTAGGGCAGGGCCACCAGGCGCTCGAATTCCAATTCTTTGAGCAGCGGAATGTAGGCGGCGGCCACTTCGGCCAGCACGTCAGGGTGCGAGACCAGGCGGCGCATGTCGATGTACACCGGTGAGACGATGCCCGATTTGAGTGTAAAGTTGCCAAAGCGTACGCAATCGGCGCGCAGCAGTCCTTCGGCCAGCTTGTCGGAAACCTGTCGTTTGGCATCGGCGTGGCCGTTGGGTTCTTCCAGCCAGCGTTTGCGCGCATCGCGGATGGTGGCGGCCAGGTCGAGGGCCATCTGTCGCGGATTGGCCGAGCGCGAAATGGCGCGCGCTACGGGGATGAGCAAGCCCAGCCCGTCCGCGCGCAAACCGGCGCGCAGCGCGGCGATCAGATCACCGCCCTGGGCACCCACGCCGGGGGCCAGGACCCACAATTCGGGCGCAACCTTGCGCACGCGGCGCAGGGCATCGGGATGGGTGGCGCCCACCACCAGGCCGACGTTGCGGCGGTCGTTCCATTCGTTGGCCAGCGCGGCGACTTTTTCGTACAGCACCATTGGGCGGCCTTCACCGGCCAGCGGGCGATCTTGCAGGTCCACCGAGCCGGGGTTGGAGGTTTTGCACAGCACGAAGACGCCGCATTCCGGGCGCTCCAGGAAGGGCTGGAGGGAATCGTAGCCCAGATAGGGGTTGAGGGTGACGGCCTGCACGCCCAGTGTTTCAAACGCCGAGCGGGCGTAGGCCTGGGCCGTCGAGGCGATATCGCCGCGTTTGGCGTCCAGAATGATCGGGATGCCGGACGGGATGGCCTGGATGACCTGCTGCAGCGCCGCCCAGCCGGGCGCGCCGAAAGCCTCGAAAAATGCGGCATTGGGTTTGTAGGCCAGGGCCACATCGTGGGTGACTTCGATCAGGCGCAGGCAGAAGTCGCGGGCGGCTTCGGGGGTGTTTTCAGTCAGATCGGCAGGGTGCGGATCCAGCCCTATGCACAGGAGTGAATCCACCTGACGGGCGCGCTCTTCCAATAATTCGGTAAAACTTGGCATGGGCGTACTCTCCTTGACGGTTAAAGAAACAAGTGGGGCGCAGGGCACATTGCCCCGCGCCTCAATCATAATCGGATTCTTACGCTTTGCCCAGTACCATCGCCAGCAGGGCCATGCGCACATACAGGCCGTATTCCACCTGGCGGAAGTACGCGGCGCGCGGGTCGTCGTCCATGTCCATGCTGATCTCGCCGACGCGCGGCAGGGGGTGCATCACGATCATCTGCTCTTTGGCTTTCTTCATTAACTCGGCATTGATAATGTGGGAGCCTTTGAGCGCCTCGTACTGTTCGGGGTCGGCAAAGCGTTCGCGCTGGATGCGCGTGACGTAGAGCACATCGCTTTCAGCGATGACCGATTCAACCGAGCTGAACTCGGACTGCAGGATGCCTTTCTCGTTGAGCTCGTCAATGATCTCGCGCGGCATGCGCAGTTGATCGGGGGCGACGTAGTTGATCTTGACGTTGTAGAGCGAGAGCAGGCGGGCCAGCGAGTGCACCGTGCGGCCGTTGGCCAGATCACCCACCATGCTGACGGTCAAACCGTCCAGGTTGCCCAGCTCTTCCTGGATGGTGAAGGTGTCCAGCAGGGCCTGGGTGGGGTGTTCACCCACGCCGTCGCCGGCGTTGATGATGGGCTTGCGGGCGGCCGCGGCGGCCACGGCGGCCGAACCGACCTCGGGATGGCGCAGGACGATCACATCGGCATAGGCTTCCAGCGTGCGCACCGTATCGGGCAGCGATTCGCCTTTGGAGACCGAGGAGTAGCGCACCTCGTTGATCGGAATGACCGACCCGCCCAGGCGTTCCATGGCGGCGGTGAAGGACGAAGACGTACGCGTGGACGGCTCGTAGAACAGGTTGGCCAGGATCTTGCCTTTCAGCAAGTCAAACGTGCCGACGCGGCGCACCATTTCGGACATTTCGTGGGCGACGCCGAAGATGTAGGTCAGGCTCTCGCGGTCAAACTGGTTCACCGAGAGGATATCCTGACCGTAGAAGGACGAATCTTGCTTGTCGCCGAAGGGCAGGTGCGGGCTCGGCTGGCGGATGGGGGGAACGTGCAGGGACATGTTTTTCTCCTTTTTAAATACGATGGAATGATTTCAGGTGGCTTCAGGGCCGCAGGCAGGTTCCACTGCCGGGGGCGGACAGTACACGGCCGTTGGCGTATGCCGTCTGGCCGCGCAAGACAACACGGGTGACTTTGCCGCGCACGCGCATGCCCTCAAAGGGCGTCCAGGCGCAGCGGGTGTACTGATCGGCGGCGCGGATGTCCCACTCGGCGTCCGGGTCGATATCGACCCAGGTGTTGGGCTGTTCGGGCAGATGGAAGATGCGCCGCACGTTGGTGCTGCAGCGCGCCACGATGTCGTCCAGCGTCAGGCGTCCGTCGTGCACGGCGGTGAGCAGCAGCGGCAGGGCGGTTTCCAGTCCGGGAAAGCCCGGTGGGGGATTGTCGCCGTCTTTTTC
>DAOUGY010000041.1:0-2001 GCA_034428975.1 Anaerolineaceae bacterium
CCCGCTGGCGGCCTGCGCATCCTGTTGCACCCAGCGCGTGTCCACGCCGTCGTTCTGCAATGTCGCCAGCAGCGCGTCGCCGAATTTATCCGCGCCCAACCGGCCGATCATGCCCACCGGTGCACCCAGGCGGGCGGCGGCCACAGCCTGGTTGGCGCCCTTGCCGCCCGGGAAGGTGTGGAAGGCGCCGCCCAGCAGGGTCTCGCCCGGGCGCGGGTGGCGCGGGACGCTCACCACCAGGTCCATGTTGAGGCTGCCGACGACGAGGATGGATTTGCTCATGAGAAATTGCTCCTGCGGATGAGATACAGGCAGATTTTATCATGTCGAACGGGAGATACGGGCCGGAGACCCAATGGCAAAGCGAAGCGGGGCGGGTCGGAAGCCGGCCCCATCAAACCCTCACCCCGGCCTGATCCACATCTCACATCGAGTGTTATCCCCTCTCCCGAACATCGGGAGAGGGGCAAAGTGTCATGGTTAATCTGTGCTCCGGAAGCGTGAGGGTTCACGCTCACCGCGGCCAGGCGTAGGCGACGCCGACCAGCACGGCCAGCGCGGCGGCGTAGTAGTAAATCCAGGGCTTTTTGTAGCGGTAGAGCAGGATAAAAGCGATCACCGCGATGACCGCCGTGGCGGCGATGAAAACCGCCGGAGCCTCGTAGAATCGCAGGATGGCGGCGATGATCAGGGTGGCCAGCGGGCCGATCATGAGGGTGGCGTTAAGCAGTTCGGGCAGCCGGGCGCGCTGCAGCAGCAGGTAGAGCAGCAGCAGGGCGAGGGCGTAATAGTTGCGGATGGTGCCCACGGGCACCCGGTCGCGGGGGAGCAGGTTTTCGCTCAGGGTGATGATGCCGTAATAGAGCATGAACAGCGCGCCCAGCAGCAGCAGCCCGCCCAGCGGGATGACGACCAGCGGCAGCACGACGGTGCGCCAGACACTTTTTTGGGCCATTCTGGAAAGCCCCCTTTCCGGGTGATGGTTTTTCCCTGTCTCCATTGTATACCTCACCGTGAAAAACATTCCCCGCTGAGGGCCTGTTTTTACCCTCACCCCGGCTGAAGACACATGCACAAGGCGGCCGTTATCCCCTCTCCCTTCTCAGGGAGAGGGGCAAGATGGCATGGTTTGTCTGTACTCTGGCGGGGTGAGGGTCTAAACGATTGACGTCGTGATTACGAGCAAGCCGTGCGGTAGGTCCCCGGCCAAGATTCTTACCATACTCTAAACATCTTCCGCTTGTTTTTGCCTGCATTATCTGCTAAAATGATAACAATACTCTATAAATAATCATTATCCATAACAATGACTGATCCTGAACTTCGCTACCAGGCGATCCTCGACAAAATCCAGAAGCGCGGCGGGCGGCTGAACTCGCACCGCCTGGCACTGCTGCGCCTGCTGGCGACCTCGGAGGGGCACCCCAACGCCGCGCGCCTGTACGAGGATCTGCGCGCGCAGTTCCCCACCATCAGCCGGGCCACGGTCTACAAGACCCTGGCCATGCTGAAGGAGGAAGGCGAGGTGCTGGAGATCGAGCTGCACAACGACAGTCATTATGATGGCAACAAACCGTTTGCGCACCCCCACCTGGTGTGCACGCGCTGCCAGCGCATCCTCGACGGCGACGAACTTGCGCCCCTGCAAAACATCGGGCAACAAATCGCCCGGCAGTACGGCTTCCTCGTCGAGCGCGAGCAGGTGGTCTTTTACGGGCTGTGCCCGGAGTGTCAGAAGACGCCGGAGGCGTGAACGCGGCTTCCCGGCGTTGATTATTGGTATCAAACCATGGACGGCGCTTTCGCCGCCTGCACATTCAAACGGTGATCAGGAGGAATGAATATGAGTGACGATCCAAAGAATATGCCCGGAAAGGGCACATCCAACCGCGATTGGTGGCCGAACCTGCTGAATTTGAACATTCTGCACCAGCACTCGCCGCTTTCAAACCCGATGGGGGAAGATTTTAATTACGCCGAGGAATTCAAGAAACTCGACCT
>DAOUGY010000042.1:0-10652 GCA_034428975.1 Anaerolineaceae bacterium
GGGGCGGTTTTGTTATAGGTGGTTGATTTTCGGGAGTAGAATGAACGAGGAAGGAGCCATTCCACCATGGACATCCCACGCATATTCAACATCACCGAGAGCGCTCACCGCATCCACAACCCGCTCACGCCCGATAAGCTTGCCGCGCTCGGCACGGCGCTGCGCCTGCAAGCGGGGGACCGGGTGATTGACCTCGGCAGCGGTTCGGGGGAGATGCTGTGCACCTGGGCGCGCGATCATGGCATCACCGGCACCGGCGTCGACATGAGCGCGTTGTTCACCGAGCAGGCGAAACTTCGCGCGGAAGAACTCGGCGTTGCCAGTCAGGTGCAGTTCATTCACGGCGATGCGTCCGGTTACGTCTCGGACGAGAAGGCCGGCGTGGCCGCCTGCGTGGGCGCCACCTGGATCGGTGGGGGAGTCGCCGGAACGATCGAACTTCTGGCGCGCAGCCTGCGCCCCGGCGGGATCATCCTCATCGGCGAGCCCTACTGGCGGCAGCTTCCGCCGACGGAAGAGGTTGCCCGGGGTTGCCTTGCCCACTCCATCTCCGACTTTCTCCGGCTTCCAGATCTTCTTGCGTCTTTCGGTCCGTTGGGTTACGACGTGGTTGAGATGATTCTGGCGAACCCGGACGACTGGGACCGGTACGAGGCGGCCAAATGGCTCACCATGCGCCGCTGGCTGGATGCCCACCCCGACGACGAGCTCGCGGAAGAGGTTCGCGCCCAACTGACCGCCGAACCCGCGCGCTACGCCGCAACCACGCGCGAATACCTGGGCTGGGGTGTGTTCGCGCTGATGCGGCGCTGATGCGTTGGCGCATCCAGCGGAGTCGTTCTTCCCACCCGTGGAAAGCCTGGACAGCCTGGTCAGAAGCCTATCCGTAAAGCCCTGACAGGGGCGGGTGAATGGAACCGCCGCCGGTTTGCTTGCGAGCATCGGGCGGTTGGAGATTGCTGCGCCGGAATCTAGTGTAAGATTAGGGTATCCAATTCCACTTTCGCTTTTCATGAAGGTCAGGCCCATGTCCCCTCTCCCATCTGAGCGTATTTCACCGCGCACCTGGATCATCATGGCTGCGCTGGCCGTTACCGGCCAGATCGCCTGGGCGGTCGAAAACTCCTGGTTCAACACCTTTGTCTACGACACCATCACCCCCGACCCGCGCCCGGTGGCGTGGATGGTGGCGGCCAGCGCCATCACCGCCACGCTGACCACGCTGCTGATGGGCACGCTCAGCGACCGCACGCGCTCGCGCTGGGGCCGCCGCCGGCCGTTCATCCTGCTGGGGTATATCCTGTGGGGGCTTTCGACGGTGCTGTTCCCGACGGTGGCTTACATTCAAACCACCAGCGTGGCGGTGATCATGGTGGTGGTGGCCGATTCGCTGATGACGTTCTTCGGCTCCACCGCCAACGACGCCGCCTTCAATGCCTGGACGGCTGATATTGCCACCAGCCGAACGCGCGGCCGGGTGGAGGGCGTGCTGAACATGAGCGTGTTCCTGGCGCAGATTGTGGCGCTGGTGGCGGCCGGCATGCTGATCGACAGTGTGGGCTATTTCATCTTTTTCTATGCTCTGGGCGGGATTGTGATGCTGGTGGGGCTGGTGGCGGGCATCCTGCTGCGCGATGCCCCGGCCCCACAGGAAGCGCCGCGCCGCGCGTTCTGGGCCGAGTTCGGCGACTTGTTCAGCCTGGATACGCTGCGCAATAACCGCGATTTGTTCATCCTGCTGCTGTATATCATGGTCGCCAGCATCGGGATGCAGGTTTCCTTCCCGTATCTGATCGTTTACCTGGAGAACTACGTGGGCGTCAGCAAGAGTGAGTTTTCCATCATCGGCGGGGCGGTGATGGTGGGCAGCGCCGTGCTGGCCGTGCCGTTTGGCGTGCTGGCCGACCGTTGGAACAAGCGCGTCATGCTGGCGGTGGCCACCGTGGTCAGCAGCCTGGGCGGGCTGCTGCTGTCGCTGGTCAACACCCTGCCGCTGTTGGCGCTGACCGGCCTGGTATGGCAGGCTTTTTCGGTGGCCGGCTCGATCGCCTCGGTGGCCTGGCTGAAAGACTTGCTGCCCGAGCAGAACCGCGGCAAGTTTTTGGGCATACGCATGATCTTCTGGATTGCCATTCCCATGGTGGTTGGCCCGGCGATCGGCTCGGCGCTGATCCGCGCCTACGGCATCCCCACGGTGGTTCAGGGCGAGGCCGGTTTTATCCCGGTGCCGGTGATCTTTCAGGTCGGGTCGGCCATTGCCCTGCTGGCGTTGATCCCGCTGTTCTTTATCCGCCGGAGAGCGCATGGCGCGCGCGCAGATTAACGCCGGTTTCTGGCACGACCGGCTGGAGGTCAATGCGCGGCGGGCGATCTTCCACCAGTGGGAACAACTGCTGGCCTCAGGCTGCATCGAGAATTTCCGTATTGCCGCCGGTGACGTGGAGGGCTTGCGTGTGGGCTGGTTCTTCGCCGATTCGGACGCCTACAAGTGGCTGGACGCGGCGGCGCGCATCAGCGCCGGTTGGCCGGACGCGCGCCTGACGGGGCTGATGGACGACCTGATCGCGCTGATCGGCCGCGCGCAGATGCCGGACGGCTATATCTTCACCTATAACCAGATCCATTTCCCCGGCACGCGCTGGCAGAATTTGCAGATCGAGCATGAGTTGTACTGCCACGGCCACCTGATCGAGGCGGGCGTGGCGCATTTTTACGCCACCGGCTCCAGCGCGCTGCTGGATATCGCCCGGTGCGCCGCCGACCGGGTGGTGGCCGATTTTCGCGGCAAAGGTCCGCAATCCACACCCGGCCATGAGGAGATTGAACTGGCGCTGCTGCGGCTGCACGAGGTCACCCCCGACGACCGCGGTTACCTGGCGATGGCGCGCCAGTTCATCGAGCAGCGCGGGCGTACCCCGGATTTTGCGCTGAGCTTGCTGCGGCAGAATGGCAGCGTCGGCCGGCGGGCCGCGGCCGTGCGCGAGCAAAAAGACGCCTACCTGGCGGCTCACCCCGAATACCGCCCCTATTCACTTCCGCCGGGCAACCCGGCCAAGCAGCCGCGTTTCAGCCGGCTGCGCTGGTACGCCAGCGCTCTGAGCGGCAAGTATTTTCAACAGCATGCGCCCATCCGCGAACAGCGCGAACCGGTGGGACATTCGGTGCGCTTTGCCTACCTGCAAACCGCGGCGGCGGCCCTGGCGCGCCAAACCGGCGACGGCGACCTGCTGGCGGCGCAGGCGCGCGTCTGGGAGGCGATGGTGGCGCGGCGCATGTACGTCACCGGCGGGATCGGCGCGGTGCCGGGGTTGGAGGGCTTTGGCCGGGATTTTGAACTCGACCCCGAGTACGCCTACGCCGAGACTTGTGCGGCGCTGGGCAGCCTGTTCTGGAACTGGGAGATGGCGCAGGCGGGCGGCGAAGCGCGCTACAGCGAGTTGTTTGAGTGGCAGTTGTATAACGCCGCGGCGGTAGGCATGGGGCTGGACGGCTCCACCTACCTGTACAACAACCCGCTGGCCTGCCGCGAGGCGATTACCCGCCTGGCGTGGTACGCGGTGCCGTGTTGCCCGTCCAATCTCTCGCGCACCTGGGCTGACCTGGGGCGGTATATCTATTCAAGCGTGCCGGGGGAACTGACTGTGCACCAGTACATCAGCAGCACGCTGGAGCAGGACGGTCTGCGCCTGGAACTGGAAAGTGGGCTGCCGTGGGAAGGTCGCGCGCAGCTGGCGGTGACGGCCGCCCGGCGCGAAGGCGGCGAGTGGAATCTGCGGCTGCGCCAACCGGTTTGGGCGGCGGCGATGCGCGTCAGTATCAATGGAGCGCCGGCTGTGTCGTATCCCGCGCCGCATCCCGATTCGCAGCCGACCGGTTCCGGTTTTGATCCACGTCCGGCGCGCTGGATCACCCTGCGCCGGGCCTGGCGGGCGGGCGACGAGATCGAGATCGGCTTTGACATGCCGGTGCGGCTGCTGCGCGCCCACCCGCGCGTGCGCGGGCACGCCGGCAAGCTGGCGGTGACGCGCGGCCCGCTGGTCTACTGCCTGGAAAGCGTCGACAACCCTGGCGTGGATATCTTCAGCGCGCGGCTCGATCCGGCCACGCTCATCCCCGAATTTCGGCCGGATGTGCTGGGCGGCAGTACACTGCTGCACGGTAAAACCACCTCCGGCGCGGCGCTGACGATGATTCCCTACATGCTGTGGGGTAACCGCGGCCCGGCGCGCATGACCGTGTGGGTGAACGGATGAGCCGGTCGCCAATCCGACGATCATTGAAGCGTACCGATGAGGAAGACGAAACCCATGCCAACACCTACCACCCTGCGCACCGCCTGGACGCCCGCTGAACCGGTACCGCTGCCGGAATACCCGCGACCGCAGATGACGCGCCCCCACTGGGCCAACCTGAACGGCCTGTGGGAATATGCCATCCTGCCGGGCGAGGCGCCCGCGCCGCAGCAATGGGACGGCGCGATTCGGGTGCCTTACCCGCTTGAATCACAGCTTTCGGGGGTTCAGAAGGCGCTGCTGCCCGGGCAGCGGTTGTGGTACCGGCGCGTGTTGGATGACCCGCGCGCCGCCGGTGGGTTCGACGCCGGCAGCCGCGTGCTGCTGCACTTTGGCGCGGTGGACTATGCCTGCGAGGTGTGGGTCAACGAGCAGCGGGTGGGTGGGCATCGCGGTGGATTCTTGCCTTTCACGCTGGATATCACCGGCGCGCTGGCGCCGGGCGAAAACCGCCTGGTGGTGGCCGTAAGGGACCCGACCGACGCCGAACTGCAGCAGCGCGGCAAGCAGGTGCGGCAACCGGGCGGAATCTGGTACACGCCGGTATCGGGCATCTGGCAGACGGTGTGGCTGGAGGTGGTGCCGGCTGTCAGCATCCAATCGCTGCGGCTGACCCCTGACCTTTCCGCCGCTACGCTGACGATTGAAACGATGCTGCGCGGCGCCGACGATGCGGGCAGGCTGCGCGTGGAGGCCGAGGCCTTCAACGGTGGGCAGGCGGTCGCGGCGGGCAGTGCCCCGGCAGGCGAACCGCTGGTACTGGCCATACCGGATCCCATCCCGTGGAGCCCGGACAACCCGCACCTGTACGATCTGCGCGTGCGTCTGGTGCGCACAGGCCAGGCGCTGGACGAAGTGGGTAGCTATTTTGCCATGCGCGCCTTTGGCCTGGCGCGCGGCCCGGACGGCTACCCGCGCTTTACGCTGAACGCCAAGCCGCTGTTCCTCTACGGGCCGCTGGATCAGGGCTACTTCCCCGACGGACTGTACACGCCGCCTTCCGAGGAGGCCATGCTGTTTGACATCGAAGCCGCGCGCCGGCTGGGTTGCAATATGATCCGCAAGCACATCAAGGTCGAGCCGCTGCGCTGGTACTATCACTGCGACCGGCTGGGGATGATCGTGTGGCAGGATATGCCCAACGGCGGACGGATCGACGGCCCGGTGGTGGCGTTCCTGTCGCTGACGCTGGGCATCCGCCGCGACGACACCCGCCGGCTGCGCCGCTTTGGCCGCTCGGATGCCACCAACCGCGCAGAATACCAGGCCGAGCTGCGCGGCATGATTGACCACCTGTGCAATGCGGCCTGCATTGCCGTGTGGGTGCCGTTCAACGAGAGCTGGGGGCAGTTCCACGCCAACGAGACGGCACGTTGGGTCAAGGCGTACGATCCCACCCGTCTGGTGGACCACGCCTCGGGCTGGTTCGACCAGGGCGGTGGCGATTTTCAGAGCAGGCATATCTACTTCCGCAAGTGTTACCGCCCCAGGCCCGACGCGCGCGCCTTCGTCATCTCCGAGTTCGGCGGCTACAGTTTGAAAATTCCCGGCCACGTGTGGGATGAGGGCAAAAAATTCGGCTACCGCCATTACCCCGACGCGCAAACGCTGACCCGCGCCTATTTGGACCTGCTGGAACGCGAAATCGCGCCGCTCATCCCGCGTGGGTTGGCCGCGGCCATCTACACCCAGACCACCGACGTGGAGATCGAGATTAACGGTTACCTGACCTACGACCGTGAGGTGGAGAAGATGGATTTTGACGCCGTGCGCGCCGCTCACCGGCGGCTGATTGAAGGAGAGTTCTCTTAGAGGAGAGTCCTCGTAGAGAACCCGTTCCACCGGGTAATGATCCTTAAATCTTTCTGACAGGAGATACAAGCGCCCTCCAGACTGGCATATTGTGTGCCTTGCGGAGGGCGGACTTTTTTGGGGGTTGTTTTTTCACAGGGGAGCAACTGTATAATCAATGTTGACTTAATGATCGTATCGCTTGAATAAAGCGAACCTTCATTATTTACCGAAAAAACGCTGTCTCTGCCAAACGATCCATGGAGATGCTGTGATTACCCATCCAACCGATCCCGATATTCGAAACAACCCAAAGATACGGCCGATGTCATTGGGGAAATCGCTGTTCATTTTCGCGCTGATCACCCTGCTGATGATTTTTTGCTTCTATATTGTCCGACCCTTTTTTGAATCGTTGGGGTTGAAGGAATACCCTGCTTACCTGCTTTCATTATCGATCGTCGGTATCGTGATGCTGGCGTGGACATTTTTAGCTCTTTTTCGTGAAGGAAACCTTAAAAATGGGGAGGCTTTTCGTAACCGGCTGCGCTTAAACACAATCACCACGGGTGTGCTGGGCTGGTCCATTGGCCTGGGTCTTTTGATGTTCCTGTCGACCGTTGTTTTTTCGCCATTGATCTCGAAATTGATTTCAAATGGTGCGCTGCCGATCCCGGATTCAATCCCTGATTACATCAACCCCGTAAAACAGCTATCCATTTCGCAAATCAAAGCCCAACTTGTTTCTCAGGGCGTTGTTTTCTTGATTCCCATTGTATTGATCCTCAACATTTTTGGAGAAGAGTTTTTCTGGAGAGGGTATGTGTTCCCCCGCCAGGAGCTGACGCATGGGAAGGCAACATTTTTGATTCATGGGTTGATATGGGGATTTACTCACCTGTTCCAGTACTGGTTGATTTTGCCGATCTTGCTGGGATCGCTTGCTCTGTCCTACCTGATCCAGCGCAAAAAGAATACGTGGATCGGCATTCTGGCGCATATGTTAAACAACGTATTGCCATTCGGTATCATGATTTTTGTATCCGTGTGATTTTGGAACATGCCCAAAGCGCATCGAACGCGCAGGCTTCTCACTTTGTCAGCTTTCGTTGTTGGCAGTGTGAACGTTTATAAGTAGCCTGCGGCCCGGACGGACCAGGCAAAGCGCCCTCTACACGGCACACAACGTGCCAAATTGGAGGGCGTTTTTTGGGGTTCCAATACAAAGCATTAAATGATGTGTGTTGCGAAGATATCGGGCAACATGGATGGCGAATAGAGAGGGCGGTCCGGCCGATGGATACTGGATTTATAAGGTTTTTTTAATAAATATTAACTACAATAAAATGCATCTCGTTATCTGAGCGAACATGGCCAGATTGATGGGATAGACAGAAAGGAGATGGCAATGATCAACAAACTGGCGGCACCTGAGACAAAAGGGGTTTCGATACAGCTGCTGGCGGCGATTGACCTTGGCCCGGAAATTGAAGGCATGGCAGGACGACAATTTCGAATGCGCATGGTAACTTTCGAGCCTGGAGGCGTTTTTGGCCCGCTTCACGATCACAAGGATAGACCCGGGCTTGTCTACATCCTGCAGGGAACGATCACCGACCATCGGGATGGCGTGGCCAGGGAGTATGGACCGGGATTGGGATGGCCGGAGGATAAGGATACTCTGCACTGGCTGGAGAACCGGGGAACGATACCGGCGGTGGAGATCTCAATCGATATCGTCAGGCAATAAGCGGAGCTATTAATTATAGAAAAGGACCCATCTCTATTATTGTTTCCAGATGAGCATGAGAATTTTATTGAGGATGTAGATCACGCCGAAGGCGATCGTCAGGTTGATTTGGCCTGTGCTGTAGAGCGCCCAACCGGCCAGGCCAAAGAGGATGAATTCCATCAGAAACAGCCACGGCTCGGTCAGTTTCATGGACGATTTTGGCGCGAGGAAGATCCCCCATACCACAGCGAAGAGGATGGGGCTGCCAATTCCAAGTAGAAATTTCATTGCCGTACTGCTGCCAGTTTTGAAGCCCCAATACCCGACGATGACAAGGATGCACAATTCAAGCACAAAACGAACGCCGAGGTTGAGCAGTTTGAGCCATTCCATGGACACCCCTTCGCGATTTTCTCCATTTAACCGGTGACCGGCTATGCTGCCCGGTTTGTGCATTTTCCAAACCCGGTGGCCGCATGGACGATCGTTCATCTGACGCAGATTCCAACCTGCAACTGTGTCAATAGAAAAGGACGTGGAACGAGATGATCCACTGCCGCAGGGTAGAGGTTGGTGGCCGGCATTCTGGCGGACATGCAGGCAAGTATAATGGTTGGCGGCGGCAAAATCAACACCATTCGCCATTCAACGGCCTGGCACCCGCGCAACGATTGGCCCTGCGCGAACCGGGCCGAATATGCGGAAAAATTACGACTGGCGATGATTGTGAAGTCTTTTTGCCAGGATTGGTAAATCGCCCTCCGCGCCGCACACAAGGTGCCTCGTGGAGGGCGTTGTATGTGTTGCGTGGAGACGGGGGATTTGTATAATTCAAATAAGCTCGACCCGACTTGTAACCAAATTGGCTCCCATGCCGAATGCAGCGCATTCGCAACCTAATATTCTGCGGGATGAAAAACACAGTGCTTCATCTACCCGGCAATTTTCGCAGGACGTTCACGTATAAATTCCACAACCATGCATGTTGGGGTGCCTGATGAACGAATATGTCTTGATCGGGGCGTCTATTCTGTTGCTAATCAGCGTACTCGTTAGCAAAATTTCGGATCGCTTTGGTATTCCTGCGCTCTTGCTTTTTTTAATTTTGGGCATGTTGGCAGGGTCTGATGGATTTGGCGGAATTTACTTTGATGACCCGGCGCTTGCACAACGGATTGGTATTATCGCGTTGATCCTGATTTTATTTTCAGGCGGGCTTGATACGGTATGGGGCGAAGTTCGTCCTGTTTTGAAAGAAGGTTTACTGCTCGCCACTTTTGGGGTTCTCATAACCGCAATCGTGGTTGGCCTCATTGCGAGTTTGCTTCTTGATCTTTCGCTTCTTAACGGTTTGTTGCTTGGCGCGATTGTATCATCCACAGACGCAGCGGCTGTATTTTCAGTCCTGCGCTCAAAAGGCATCCATCTCAAAGGGAAACTTAAGCCCTTGCTGGAATTGGAATCCGGCAGTAATGATCCCATGGCTATCTTTCTTACGGTTGGATTGATCCAGTTAATCACGCTGCCGAATTTATCAGTATTCAACTTGATTGGATTGTTTGTCCAGCAAATGTTGATCGGCGCGTTGGTTGGATACGGTATGGGCAAGGTGATGTTATTTTTGATTAATCACCTCAAGTTGGGATATGAGGGCCTTTATCCTGTTCTGACCTTATCGTTGGTGTTCCTGATATTTGGCCTGACGGACGCAATTGGCGGGAGTGGATTCCTGGCAGTATATTTGGCTGGTATCGTTCTTGGGCGGCAAAACTTCTTGCATCAAAAAAGCCTTGTGCGCTTTCATGATGGGCTGGCATGGATCATGCAAATAACCATGTTTCTAACGCTCGGGTTTCTGGTTTTTCCATCGCGCCTTGTGCCGATTGCGGGTGTCGGTTCTTTAATCGCCGGGTGCTTGATGCTTATTGCTCGCCCTGCCAGTGTTTTTATCAGCCTGCTGCCGAGTGCGTTAAATTGGAGAGAAAAGACTTTTATTTCCTGGGTCGGCTTGCGCGGTGCGGCCCCGATTATCCTGGCAACTTTCCCATTGCTCGCCAAACTTCCGCAAGCCGAACTGATCTTTAACGTCGTCTTTTTCGTTGTGCTGCAATCTGTTTTGTTCCAGGGTACCTCGCTGCCGTTTATGGCGAAACTTCTAAAAGTGGATGCACCAGCACTCCCGAAGAAAACGTATCCCATCGAGTACATTCCAATGGGCGGGTTGAAAAGTGAATTAAAGGAATTGCCGGTGCCGATGGATTCGGCGATGAATGGAAAAGCCATCTTTGAGTTGGGATTTCCAGATGATTTTCTGATCATCCTGATTGCCAGAGACAACGATTTTGTGCTGCCGAGCGGCGGAACTGTTCTACAAGGGAATGATACTTTGTTGGTATTATCGGACAAAGAATCTCTCGAAGGGGTCAAGGAGAGATTCAATTTATCTGTAAAATAGGGATGGGTTAACAGATCGCGCATCTGCCGTGCGGGTCTGCCGCCATTGGCGGAGTTAAGTTTTTTGCTTCGCGTCCATAATGTATGGCTTGGCCCTGCGCTGTTAGGAATTTATCCATCTCTGCGGGCTGTACGAACGTGCCCGAAGAGGAACAAGGCGTATACTATAACGATGATCCACATGGGTCCAGATTGGCACTCTGCGACTTTTACTTGTTGGAGGAATGAACATGCCCAGACAGTCGGTTTTCTCAATGAAATTTGCGGATGTTTATCCGCTGTACGTTCAAAAAGCGGAACGCAAGCAGCGCACCAAGGACGAGGTGAACCAGATCATCTGCTGGTTGACCGGCTATACCCCGGCGGAATTGCAGCGGCAAATT
>DAOUGY010000043.1:0-4709 GCA_034428975.1 Anaerolineaceae bacterium
GCACGTCCACGCCGTCCACCAACACCTGTCCGGCGGTCACGTCGTAGGTGCGGTTGACCAGGCGCGCCAGGGTGGTCTTGCTGGAGCCGGTCTGCCCCACAATCGCCACCGTCTGCCCGGCGCGCACGCGGAAGGAGATATTCTCCAGCACCGGCTCGCCGCCGTACGAGAAGGTCACATTGCGGAACTCGAGTTCACCGCGCACCGGCGCGCTGTGCCCGGCTGCATTTTGATCGAGGTTGTTCTCGCGATTCATCAGCTCCAAAATCCGGCGCGCCCCGGCCAGCCCGGAAGAGATGCGCGAATAAGCCCACAGCGAGGTGAAGGTGGGGAAGTCGAGCATCAGAATCAGGCCGAAGTATCCGACCACATCGCCGGGGTTGAGCAGCCCCTGACGGAAGAGCAGCAGGGCATGGAACAGCCCCCCGGCCAGCGCCACGCTGAAAAGCAGCAGCGGCAAAAAGCGCGCTTCCACGTCGCCCTGGCGCACCGCGGCGTTGCGGTACTGCGCCACATTGCCCTCGAAGCGGTTCACTTCGGCGGCTTCCTGCGACGCGCCCTTGACCGTCTCAATGCCGTCCAGCGCTTCGGCCAGGCGCGTGTTGAGGTTGCCAAAACTGGTGCGCACGCGGTCGGTGATCGGCGACAGTTCGGCCAGGTAATGGCGCAGGGCGATGAAATAGACGACGATGAAGGCCAGCGGCGTCAAAATCAACGACGGGTGATAGCGCGAGGCCAGCGCCAGCGGCATGATCAAAAAGACAATCGAGCCAATCACCATGTTCACGCCGGGACTGAACAGGAAATTGACCTCGCGTACGTCGTTGGTGGCGCGCGCCATGGTATCGCCCACCGGCTGCAGATTGTGGAAGGTCATGCTCTTGCCCAGCAGGCTGGTGTACAACTCGTCGCGCACGTTGCGCTCCACGCGCTGCGCGATCAGCTCAAAGCCAAAGTTGCGCCCAAACTGCAGCACGCCGCGCAGCGCCTGCGATCCGGCGATCAGCAGCGCAATGCGCCCCAGACCGCTCAAATCCGGCGGCTTGGCCAAAATGGCGTTGAGGGCCTGACCAATCAGGATGGAAAAAACCGCCGCGAGCGCGGCGTTGGCAAAGGCGCCGGATACGGCCACCAGCAAAAGCGGCCACTGGTGCAGCGCATGGGAAAAGACCCAGCGTGCCGGGCCGCGCCGGTCGGTGCGCAGGCGTTGTGGGAGGGTAAATTCAGCATTCATCGAATGTTTATTCTATCAGAAAATCGGAGCAGGGGGTAGAAATTGAGCCGGCGCGTTTTGGGCCGACGGTTAGGGCAGATCCACCGGCTTTTGGATAAATTCAAGGAAAGCCGCAGGCGCCAGCGGGCGGCTGACCAGATAACCCTGAATTTCATCGCAGTGCTGGCCCTGAAGGAAGAGCAACTGCGCCGGTGTTTCCACGCCCTCGGCAATCACGTTCAGGTTGAGGATGTGCGCCATGGCAATGATGGCCGCGGTGATGGCCGCATTGTCCGACTCGTTTGAAACATCGCTGATGAAGGATTTGTCAATCTTGATCGCTCCCACCGGCAGGCGCTTCAAATAGCCCAGCGACGAGTAGGACGTGCCGAAATCGTCCACGGCGATCATCACGCCCATAGCCTTCAGTTCGCCCAGCGCCTGAATGGTCAGGTTCATGTCGCGCATCGCCGTGCTTTCGGTAATTTCCAAATGCAGGTAGCGCCCTTCCAGACCGGACTCGCTCAACACACTGCGCACCAGCTCCGGAAGGCTCTGATCCTGAAGTTGACGGGCCGAAATATTGACCGTTATGTGCAGATCGCCCAGGCCGTGGGTCCGCCACTCGGCCAACTGACGGCAGGCGCGGCGCAGCACCCACTCTCCAATGGGCACAATCAAACCGGTCTCTTCGGCCAGCGCGATGAACGAATCGGGCATCATCAGGCCGCGCTCGGGGTGAATCCAGCGCAGCAGCGCTTCCAACCCCACCACGCGCCCATCGGAGAGCGACACAATCGGCTGGTAGGCCACGGTCAACTCTTCGCGCTCCAGCGCGCGGCGCAGCTCGGTTTCCAGGCGCAGCAGCTCCAGGTTGCGGGCGTGCATGTCGCTGTCAAAAATCTGGTAGCGGGCGCGCCCGTTGGCCTTGGCGCGGTACATGGCGGTGTCGGAGTCGCGCAGCAATTCCTCGGCGCGGGTGTAGTGCGGCGCGGTGATGGCAATGCCAATGCTGGCGCTTGTGAAGACCTCGTGTCCCATCAGGTCAAAGGGTTGGGACAGCTCTTCCTGAATGCGCTGCGCCACCAGGGCGGCCTCGTCCGCGCCGTTGATGCCTTCCAGCAGGATGGCGAACTCGTCGCCGCCGAAGCGCGCGATGGTATCCTCCAGGCGCACGCAGTTCTTGAGGCGTTGGGCCAGCGTGTTGAGCATCTGATCGCCGGCGGCGTGCCCCAGGCTGTCGTTGACAATCTTGAAGCGGTCCAGATCCAGGAAGATGACCGCCGAGAGATAATCGTTGCGGCGGCGCGTGCGCTGAATGGAGCGCTGCAACTGGTCGAGGAAGTAGGTGCGGTTGGGCAACTGCGTCAGCGCGTCGTGCATGGCGTCGTGCCACAGGCGCTCGGCCGCCAGTTTGGACGCGGTGATGTCGGTCAGCGAGCCGGCCAGGCGGTAGGCCTGCTGGGCGTCGTCGCGCGCCGCCAGCCCGCGCACCAGCACGGAATGGTAGGTGCCAAACTTGTGGAAAATACGGTGCTGGCTGACGAAGTGCGGGCGCTGACCTTTGAGGTGCGCGGTGATATCCGTTTTGAGCATTTCAATATCATCGGGGTGCACGCGGCCAAACCACTCGTCCAGGCTGTTGCCAATTTCATCTTCGCCATACCCCAGAATGGCCTTCCAGCGCGGCGAGAAATAAATGTGATTGGTGCGCAAATCCCAATCCCAGATGCCGTCGTTGGCGCCCTGCACCGCCAGCATGTAGCGCTCCTGGCTTTCGCGCAGCGCGTTCTCGTTCTGCTTGCGGGCGGTCACATCGCGGTTGATGGTCAACACGGCGCGGCGATTTTTGTAGGTCACCGGCGCGGCATTGACTTCCACGTTCATCTCGATGCCGTTCTTGCAATATTGCACCGTTTCATAGCTCTGGCTGGGGCCGAAGTCCAAAATCTGCTGCACGCGCTGGCGGTCCTGCCCGGCGAATTTGGACAGGCGCGTGTGCGGCATGCCGATGAACTCGGCGCGGGCAAACCCGTACACCTCGCAAGCGCGCTGGTTGACGTCCAGAATGGTTTCGTCCTGCCCGATGATCAGAATGGCGTCGTGGGCGTTCTCAAACAGGCCGCGGTAATCCATGGCCGACTGCTTCAGGGCGCGTTCCATCTGGCGGCGCGAGCTGATATCCTGCACCACCGCCAGAATGTAATCATGTCCCTCAATCGTCAACAGGCCGGCGCGAATTTCCGCCGGGAAGGTGGTGCCATCCACGCGGCGCTGGTCGGCCTCAAACACCAGGCGGCCCTCATGGCGCACGCGTTCCAGCATTTGCAGCAGGTGCAGGCTGACCTGCTCGTCGCTGGTGGCGAAGATCGACAGGCCCGCAGCGCGCTCATTGGTCAGCCCGTACTGGGCCACCGCCGCCTGATTGATGGCCACCACGCGCCCAAAATTATTGCCTTCCAGGTCCAGCATCACCACCGCATCCTGCGAAAGCTCGAAGAGCATCTTGTAGCGCGTCTCCGAAGCGCGCAGGTCGCGCTGGGCGTTTTCGAGATCGGTGATCATGCGGTTGATGTTTTCCGCCAGGCCGCTCAATTCGCCGCCGCCCGGCAGCGAAATGCGCCGCTGCAGGTCGCCCGTGGCGCCAATCTGCTTGACCTGCCCGCCCAGTCGTTCGAGCGGCGCCACCACCATGCGTTCCATGACGGTAAGCGCCAACACGGCAAAGGTGACGGTGACGACGATCAGGCCCCAGATGAGGAACGACATGCTGCGCTGTCCTTCCTGATAAATCAGGCGGGCGGCGTCGACGCGCAAGATCGCCGGAGAGGTGCCGCCCAGGTCGGAGACGAGGGCATAAGCAGCGATACGCTGGTCGCTCAATTCCCGCGTCACCGCGCTGGTGCCGTCTCCGGCCGAAATGGCGTCGCGCGCGGCGGCAAAATCCGCCGGCAGGTCGGGCGTATCGGCGCGCAACATGCGCAGCGAAAGCCCTGTGGAGAGGCCAATGGCCTTGATGGTGTGCTCATCCAGCACCCGCCCCACAATCAACATGCCCACTTCGGTGCCGGCCTCGTTTTTGACCGGGCGGGCGGCTGTCAGTACGGTGACATCGGCCAGGGAAAGCAGGCCGGTTGTGCCGCCTTTCCACATTTTGGGGCTTTCCTGCAGGCGCTGAAGGACGAGGTCCGGCACGGATTGTGTCTTGCCCGATTGCAAATCAACCGCCAGGCCGTACAGCGGCTTGCGCTGTGCGTCGAAAAACACCATCCAATTCAGGTCCAGGTTTTTGAGCACGGTGCCGTCCAGCCCGACCGGCTGCGCTCCCGGCGTGCCGGCATACATCTGGCGCACTTCATCGCGCAGTGACCAATCAACGGCGATGCTTTGCAGCTTTCCCAGATCGGCCAGCAACGCAGTGCGGGCCGTCTCCACGGCGCGCAGTTGCGCATTGGTCTCCATGCTGCGAATATTACTCATGACCAGATTTTGGAAA
>DAOUGY010000044.1:0-2981 GCA_034428975.1 Anaerolineaceae bacterium
ACCCGAAGCCCTGCGCGATGTATTCGTCGTCTCCGGCGACATCACCGCCGACGAGCACGTGCGCATGCAGGCCGCCCTGCAAGCCTTTGTGGACAACAGCCTGTCCAAAACGGTCAACTTCCCGCCGGATGCCAGCGCGGACGACGTAGCCACCGCCTACCAGCTCGCCTGGAAATTGGGCTGCAAGGGTATCACCGTATACGTCACCGGCTCGCGCGAGAAGGTGGTATTGGAAACGCGCGCCACCGCCAGAAAGACCACCTCCCCCGAAGGCGATCCTTCGGCGCAGCTGCCCATCTGGCACGACGCCAAAAAGCCGCGCCCGCGCTACCTGACCGGCTTCACCTACACCATTCCCACCCCGTTGGGCAAGGCTTTCGTCACCATCAACGAGAACGGCGGCAACCAGCCCTTCGAAGTCTTCATCAACACCGCCAAGGCCGGCTCCGACACCGCCGCCGTCTCCGAGGCGATCGGGCGGCTGGTGTCCTTCACGTTGCGCATGGCCTCGCCCATCGAGCCCAGCCAGCGCCTGCGCGAGGTGATCGTGCAGCTCTCCGGCATCGGCGGCGGCCGCCCGATGGGCTTTGGCCCCAACCGCGTGCGCTCGCTGCCCGACGGCGTGGCCCAGGTGTTGAGCGACTACATGGACAACCGCGCCGAACGCCTGATCGCCGGCCCCGCCGACGACCCCACCGACGCGCCCGCTCACCCCGTCGAAAAGCCCGCCGCGCAAACCCCGCGCAGCCAGCCGCTGCTTAAAATCGGCGACCTGTGTCCCGACTGCGGCGAAGCCGCCCTGGTGAACGAGGAGGGCTGCCGCAAGTGCTATGCCTGTGGGTATAGTGAGTGTTAGGAAAAGAATGCGAAAGACGGGTGCGCCAGCTAGCGCACCCGTCTTCTATTATTCGCAAACCTTTTTCCCCTCGTCCCCTATTTTAAACCTCTAAATCTACCGTCCCGCCGCAACCATCTGCGCCAGGCGCTCCATCACCTGCGCCTTGCGCTGCGCGTCGGGCGGCGTCAGCCCAAACAACTCCACCAGCCACACTCCGTCGGCCGCCAGCCGCGCAATCGTCGCCGTCACCGGGTCCACCCCGTCCTGTTCCAACCGCTCCACCCACTCGGCAAACGTCCGCTGCAGCGGCGCCAGCAGCGACGGATCGGTGGCAATGGCCGCCAGCAGCCCGGAACTCATGCGCGGCATGCGTTCATTGTCCGCGAAGGTTGTTTCCAGGTAAGCCTGCGTCCAGCGTCCCGGCGCGCCGTCCGCCTCGCGCCCGGCGCGCGCATGCATATCGCTGTTGAAGCGCGCCAGATAGTGCTCAATCATCCCCACAATCAACGCTTCTTTGGACGGAAAGTGATACAGCAGCCCGCCCTTGCTGATGCCCGCCTCGCGCGCGGTGGCTTCCAGCGTCAGGTGTTCGACGCCCTGCTGCAGGACGATCCGATTGGCGGCATCCAGAATGGCGGTTCGCGTTGCGGCGCTCGATTTCGGCATGGAATCATTCCTTTATTCCCGGTTGTATGCTATAATTATACCGTCCAGACGGTACAGTAAAAACACATTCTTCAATGGTCTGTATCCATTTTAACCGATACTCAACCAAACCAAATCAGGAGGTCATTGTGTCCACCCCGGCAATTCGCATTTTGGTTGACGATGTATTCATCGGCAACGCCAGCACCTTTTCCACCATGCCTTCCGTGCTCTGCCCCAACTGCGGAGCGCGCCTTCATCGCGTGTACAACACCCAATCCGACTGGAAGTACATCTGCATGGCGGAAAAGAAACTGATCGACATCGAATCCAACAAACAGCCCGTTAAGGTCGTCACTGAATAGCCATTTTATGGCAACGCGCCTCATTTCGAGGCGCGCTTTGTTTCTACAGAAGGCGGTGGGCCATCCCAACCCTTTTCTCGTCAGCCGTCCCCCTCATTCAACTCACTTTCCTTTTGTCCGCAGCGCCGACTTGTAAAACCGCACAAAATCGCGCCCGACGTGGGCATTCCACACCAGCCAGCGGTCTTCCAACAATTTCGCCTCAAAGTCCAGCGCATTGGCGCGCTGCAGCTTGCGCACCGCGCTCTGCACCGCCGGCGAGGTCAACTTGAGCAGGTCAGGGCGTTTGCCCGCCGCCTGAAGCACCCCCGCCGCGCGCCCCAGATATTCCTCGCACATATCCAGCCAGGCATTGTCTTCATCGGATTCAATGATGGCATCCATGGAGTGCCGGATACTTTTCAACGAATCATAACGCTCAAGGTCAAATCCCTTCCACATCAAAAACAGCTCCAAAATGGCGGCCACATCCGCGTCGGCCGCGGGTTCGCGCATCATCGTGGGCAGCAGCGCCGCTGCCACCCGCCAGACGGCGGTATCGTTGGCATCCCGCGCCTGGGCGTTCTCCAACTCCGCGCGGATCTCGCCAACGCTGAACACGCTCAACACGGCCTCGGGCAGTTCCTTTCCGGGCAGCTCGCGTAAGATCTCAAAAGTGGATTGACCGGTCATCGCGCCTCCATAACCCATCTCTCTTTATTTTAGCATGGACGGTTTGCGGGAATGATTCTGGTAAATTCTCGCTTTTTATCCTTATCCGTGAACTTCATAACCCAGGTAAGGACAAGTCATTGATCACCGCTCGTTCACCGAAGACGAATCGGCATCAGCACCATTTTCATATATAAAAAGCGGTTCCTGGCTGGTCGGGCTGGCGTACACGGCATCCGGCAGCAGTGGATAATTTGTGCCAAATTGCTGGTTGAACACAACGCGAAAAGTATTCACCAGACTGATCTCGGGGTAGAGCGGGCTGTAATCCTGATCCGGCAGATAAATGGCATTCAACACCGACGAGCGGATGTCCAGGCCCTCCATCGTGGGAGCTTTCCAATCCAAAAAGGCATCGTGCCCGTGGTCACCTTGCACAATGATAATCGGCGGGGTTTCCGACCGTTCCAGAATTGCATCGA
>DAOUGY010000045.1:0-8034 GCA_034428975.1 Anaerolineaceae bacterium
AAGATGGCGCGCAGCAGGCGCTCTTCGGGGGTCAATTCTTTTTCACCCTTGGGCGTGATCTTGCCCACCAGGATGTCGTTCGGGCCAACTTCGGCACCGATGCGGATGATGCCTTGCTCATCCAGATCCTTGATGGCGTCCTCACCCACATTGGGGATGTCGCGAGTAATCTCTTCCGGGCCCAGCTTGGTGTCGCGGGCTTCCACTTCATACTTCTCGATATGCACCGAAGTGAAGCGATCTTCCTGCACCAACCGTTCCGAAATCAGGATGGCGTCTTCAAAGTTGCCGCCTTCCCATGAGACGAACGACACCACCACGTTTTGCCCCAGCGCCAGGTTGCCCTGCACAGTGGAGGACGAATCCGCCAGGATGTCGCCCTTCTTTACATGCTGGCCCTTGGTCACGGCCGGGCGCTGATCGATGCACGTGCTCTGGTTACTGCGCTGATACTTGCGCAGGTTATAGGTATGATTGCCCGTGGCGGTGCGCACCACCACCTGCTTGCCGGTCACCGAAATCACATCACCGTCTTCGTCCGCCACCATCACCTGGCCGGAGTCGAACGCGGCGAACCGTTCCATGCCGGTCGAGATCAGCGGGATATCCGGGGTGATCAACGGCACGGCCTGGGCCTGCATGTTGGAGCCCATCAACGCGCGGTTGGCATCATCATGCTCCAGGAAGGGGATCAGCGCGGCGCTGATACCCACCACCTGGTGCGGCGCGACGTCCATATAGTTGACCGCGTCGCCGGTGGAGATGATGAAATCGGAATGGTGACGGCAGGAAATGCGTTCCTGCGTGAATTCCATGTATTCGTTGATCGTGGTGTTGGCCTGCGCGATGACAAACTTGTCTTCCGCATCCGCCGACAGGTACTCGACCTCATCCGAAACAAACGGCACGACGAAAATGGACGTGCGATTCAGCCGGGCGATCGCCGGCAGAATTTCGGTGGTGACACGCTCACCCTGGCGGGCGATCACTTCGCCCGTCTCCGGGTCGGTCAGGTTTTCGCGCAGCATGCGCCCTTCCAGGCGCGGATCGTTGGAGGCCAGCACCTTGACCACGCGGCGGTAAGGCGTCTCAATGAAGCCGTACTCGTTGACGCGCGCATAGCTCGCCAGACGGCCGATCAAACCGATGTTCGGGCCTTCCGGGGTTTCAATCGGGCAAATGCGGCCGTAGTGCGAGTGGTGCACGTCGCGCACGTCGAAACCGGCGCGCTCGCGGCGCAGACCGCCCGGACCCAGCGCCGACAGCGTGCGCTTGTGGCGCAGCTCGGCCAACGGGTTGGTCTGATCCATGAATTGCGAGAGCTGGCTGGAGCCAAAGAACTCACGCAGCGCCGCCACCACCGGGCGGATGTTGATCAGGCTGACCGGCGAAAGCTGGTCCTGGTCGCGGATGGACATGCGCTCTTTAATCACGCGCTCCATGCGGCGCAGACCGATGCGCAGTTTGTTCTGGATCAACTCGCCCACCGTCTTCACGCGGCGGTTGCCCAGGTGGTCGATGTCGTCTTTGTCCTCTTTCTCGTTGTTGATCATGATCATGCGGCGCACCAGATACACCACATCCCACTTGGAGACGGTGCGGTGCGACACGGGGATTTTGTCCACGAGATCGAGCTTCTGATTGAGTTTATAGCGTCCGACGCGCTCCAGATCGTAATGGCGCTGATCGAAGAGCTGCTCCTCCAGGAACTGGCGGGCATTGTCCAGCGTGGGCGGGTCGCCCGGGCGCATGCGCTTGAAGAATTCCAACAGCGCGGCTTCGGCAATGGTGATGCCGCCGGACAGGTCCCAGGCAGGTTCCTGGCGCAGCGTCGACGGGATGAACAGGCGGTCCGGGTTGTTATCCACATCCTGGAACAGTGCCATGATTTCCTCATCGCTGCCGGTCTTGATGGGGGATTCGTCCAGCCCATCGCTCACCGCCGCCAGAGCGCGCAGGAAGATCGTGATCGGCACGGTGCGCTTGCGGTTGAACTTCAGAATGATGTAATCATTCTTGCGGGTTTCAAACTCCATCCAGGCGCCGCGATCGGGAATCAGCTTGGCCGAGGCCAGGCGATGGCCGGTGGCGCGATCCTGCGGGGCTTCAAAATAGACGCCCGGCGAGCGGATGAGCTGCGAAACAACCACACGTTCGGAACCGTTAATAATGAACGTGCCGTTCTCGGTCATCTCGGGGAAATCGCCCAGGAAAATATCCTGGCGAATCGGCTCGGGAACATCCGGGCCGGCCAGCAGCACTGAAACATTCAGTGGGCTGGAATAGGTCAAATCGCGTTCGATGCACTCTTCGATGGAATGCTTGGGCTCGCCAAACCAGTACTTCAACCCCCACTGCTGCGCTTCGGGCGTGCGGCCGGGGAAGTACAACTTCATGCCCTTGTTGTAGGATTCGATCGGGGAGATCTCATTAAAGAGATCCGAGAGGTCTTCGCGTTTGAGCCGGCGGAACGAGTCCAACTGGACTTCGATCAGGTCCGGCATGTTGAAAATGGTGGAAATACGAGCGTATGACTTAATTGGCAGAACAGAAGCCATGGGTTTCTCCTGATTACAAACCTGGCATTTTCAAAATAATACCATCCCCCTGTCCATGCGTAGACAGGGTTGCGCGAAGTTTGATTATATCAAAACAAATGGGAGTGGTCAAGAATAAGCGGGGGATTCACTGGCAAATTGGACGCACCTGCCATTATACCCCCACTTCTTTCAATTTTACAATCTCCGCCTGTACTTCGCCGGTCTCCAAAAATCGCAGCAGCCCGAAGGATGGATTTCCCCCGCCGAACAGACCACTCACCGCCCCCGGATTGAAATACAGCCGCCCCTCGCGCCAGTGAATTACCGCCCGGTGGGTATGCCCAAACACCACCACGCGCGCGCCGCCAAATTTACGGTCAAAATTGCGAATGTAGCGCTCCAGCTCGTAGCCGCGGGTGATGTAGTGCAGCTTGTCCAGCACATAGCCCGGCAACGAAAGATGCCCGTGCGTCAACACCACCGGCACGCCGGCCAGGTCCAGATGATCGTGCATGGGCAGGCGCGCACGCAGCGCCCAATCGCGATTGCCGCGCACCGCCCGCACCGGCGCCACCCTGGCCAGTTCATCCAGCACGCCCGGCACGGCGATATCGCCGGCATGCAAAATCAGTTCCACGCCCGCCGCCCGCAAAGCCGGCAGCAGCGCCGGAGGCAATCGCAGCATGCGATCCGGAATGTGCGTGTCCGAAACCACCCCCACGCACAGCATCAGCCCGCTGCCTCGGCTTCCACCCGCTCGGCGACGTGCGCCGGCTCCACATTCCGGAAGAAGAACCAGATCATCGCCGTGGCGATGGCATACAGCGTGATGGTGATGACAAACAACGGCGAAAAGCCAAAATCGCGCTGCACCATGCCGGAGAGGGTCATGCCGGTGGCCTGACCGGCCAGCCAGCCGGCATTGATCAGGCTGTTGACCAGCCCTTGCTCCTTCTGGTTCACCTGCTCCAGGCTGAAAGCTGCGTACAGCGGATTGGCCATGTTCATTAATACGGCCCGCGCCAGAAAGCTGACCGCCACCAGCGAAAAGGTGCGTCCAAAGCCCAAAAAGACAAAGAAGAGCAGCGAAAGCGCCTGAGTATACACGACTGTCTTAATTTTGCTGTGCAACCTCCCGGCGATCTTCGGCCCGATGATCGACCCGATGCCGGTGAAGAGTGCCGAGAGGGCAAACAGCACACCCAGCGTCTCCGAGCTGACCTTCCAGGCTTCGCTGAAGAAGACATTGAGGTAGGGGATGAGCAGCCCGGCGCCCAGACCGGTGATGATCATGGTGACCAGCAATTTCACCACCACCGGGCGCGTCATGGCCTGCCACACTGAGCTGGCGGCCGGCACATGCGTCTGCGCCTCATCCAGGGCGCGCGGCGGTTCCTTAATAAAGAAGATGGGCACCAGTGAAAGCGAGCCCAGCAACACGCTGGCCACCAGCACGGCCTGATAGGCAGCGGCGCTGTCCGGCGCCACGCCCAGCAGCGCGCCAAACAGGCGCGGCAACTGCCCCGCGAAGGCGTTGCCCACCGCCCCCGCCAGGGTGATGATGCCGAAGTTCAGGCTGAAGAGCAGCGCGCGATTCTCAGCGGTGGAGACCTTCATGATGAACGGCGACTGGCTGTTGGAATACAGCGTATTGCCCGCGCCCGCCAGGAACGAAACCACCAGAATCAGCCAGGGCATGGGCGCCGTCACCTGCAAACCCATCGCCACGCAGCCCACCAGAATGCCAATCAGCATGGAGGTTCGCCGGCCGATGCGGTCGGAGAGCATGCCCAGCGGCACGCCCAGAATGAAGGCGGCAATCGAGGGCAATGAATTGACCCAGCCGAGAAACTGCTTGTCGAACCCGGCGGATAGAATGTAGAAATTGAAGAACAAAGACCAAAAGCTGTAAATCACCCCGTCGATGACGGTGGCAACCAGCAGCAGTTTCACCGGGCGGCTGAACGAGCGCACCGGCAGCAGCGAGTGTAGGGCGCGGCGGATGGAATTCATGGCGTCAGTCTGTGAAAAGGGTTGAATACCGCCGCCCTGGAGCAGCGCAAAGGCCGTTCCAGGGCGGTAGATCGATTTGTGAAATGAGGCATGGGCGGCCTCAAGCCAGGGCGTACTCTTCCAGCGCGCAGGCTTTCTCAAGTATAGCACTGCCTGGCGAAAACACACCAGCCGGTCGGCCCAGCAATTCCGCCACGCGCGCCAGCGCATCTTCGTTGGAGCGATGCCAGATGCCGAAGATGCCCAGGGCTTGCGCCATGCGAACATTCTCATGGCAGGCGTCCACCAGGATTGCCTGGCCTGGCAGCGCACCTGCGCGGCGCAGTGCCGCGCGCAGGAAGCGCACATCCGGCAGCGCCATGCCGCACTCGGCCGAGAGCAGCACGTCGTCAAAGTCCGCAGCAATCTTCCAGCGCTTCTCCAGCTCCAGGCGCATCGCACGCCGGGCGTTGGCCAGCAGCACCATGCGGAATTCATCGCGCAGACTGCGGACGAAGTGCAGCACGTCCTCATTCACATGTTCTTCCGCGGCCGCCATCCGGCACAGGCTTTCCTGGCCAAACGACAGGGCGGATTGGCGCAGCAGCGCCAGTTGATCTCGATTTTGAACGGGGTTGAGGCGGCGTGCGTCCCGTTGGATCAGCACATCATCCAAACCCCAGAAAATCACTTGAAAATGCATCCGTTGTTTCATGGCGACCTCCTCCAGAGGTCTCTGGAATGGAGGGTTGCACCAGGTTCGGCAGCAACGCTCTCATTCCATGCGTTTGCGATATGACCATTCTTTCGTCACCGGACGAAACCCCAGTTGCTCATACAAGCGCAGGGCGCCGGTTTTATTTTCAGTGTCCACTCCCAGCGCCGATTCGGTCATGCCGAGGGCTTTCTGGTCGCGCAGGCTGCGGACAATCAGAGCGGAAGCCAGGCCGCGTTTGCGCCAGGCTTTGCGCACTCCGATATCCTCCGTCCACCCGCGCAGGCGGTGATATTCACGATTCTGGGCTTCATCGATGAAGGCCAGAACCATCCCGGCCACTTCGCTGCCGTCCCAGGCCACCTGCCAGCGTTCCGGTTGAAACGTGGAGTGCCCCAGCCATTCTTCGTACTCCTCTTCGGTGGGCGTGGTAAAGCCCCAGTGCTCCGAAAAGGCATCCATCCATGCCTCCCAAATCGCGCGGTAGTGTTCCGGCTTCACCGGGCGCACCTCCAGCCCATCGGGCAAAGGCAGGTCCGGGATGTTTTCCAGGTCCGGCCGCACCATCTGGTAGAACATGCGCACCACGCTGTATCCGTCTTTCTCCAACAGCGCGCGGTGCTCTTTTTCACCCTCGTGCGCAAAGGAGGAGAAGAAACGCTCGGCCGGCGCATGGCTCGCGGCGATCTGGCGCAAGCGTTGTTGGTTGGCATGCAGCATGGCCGTTCCCAGACCCTTGCGCCGCCATTCCGGCTTGATGAAGCCAAAGCTTTCGTAGATTACCCCTCCGCTGGCACGTTCATCCGACCAGCTCACCCGGCTGTAGGCCACCATCTCATCGTGGACCATGGCAATCAGCAGGTCTTGATAGGGATCACAGTTGGTAAGGTGCGCGTACGTGTTGCGGATATCCTCCAGTGTGTCCGAGCGTTCAATGCCGTCGGCCTCTTTGGCCGCGCCAATGACCCCGAGCATCGCCGGCAGGTCTTGTTCACCTTCATAGTGGCGAAACCACAGGCCGTCGATGGCCGGTGCTTCCGAAATCTGAATGTCTTGTCTGGTAATCATGATTACCTCCTATTCCTGGCCCTGCAGCGTCTGGGTGGAGTATTCCACACCCGCGCGCAGTTCCTTTTCATACCCGAGAAATTCACGGTGCACATGCATCCCGGCTTTTTCATACAGGCGCACGGCGTTGGTCAGGCTGTAAGCGTCCACGCCCAACCCGGCGCGCAAGGCCCCACGCCGGCGAAACTCGCCAAACGAAGCGCGCAGCAGCGCCAGCCCCAAACCCCTGTGGCGCCATTCGCGCAACACGCCCAGGTTGTTCGTCCAGCACATGTCGGCGTCTTCCGGCACATGCCGGCGGTTGACCGCCACACCCACGGCCTGGTCGCCGTGCCAGGCGATCAGATTCAGCGCCGGGTCGAAATCGGGCATGGTATTCCAGCGGTGTTGGTACCGTTCCAGAATGGCCTCAAACGGTTCGGGCACATGCCCGTAGTGATCCTGAAACGACTCATGCACCACGCGCACAACCGTTTCCTCATCGATTCCGCGCCGCATGGGACGAATGACCACGCCTTCGGGCAGCACGACTTCTTGCGATTGACCGTTCAGCTCCATGCGCATCTGGTAATACTTGCGCACCAGGGCATATCCGCGTTGTTCAAACAGGCGCACGGCTTCGGTGTTGCGGCTGTTGCAGCCCTGAGCAATCACCACACGCGCATCCGCCGGGGCCTTGCCCACCGCCGCCACGGAGCGATCTTCCATCCAATCCAGCAGGTAGCTTCCCAAGCCGCGGCCGGTATGCCGGGGATGCACCACGCCGAAGTTATACAGGCGCACAAACGGCTTCAGTTGATACACTTCGGCGTAGCCCACCACCTGACCGTCGCCGGTGGTGACGAGGATCGCGTCTTCTTCCGGGTGGAAGCCGGGCGTTTGCCATTCGCTGATCATATCGTCCACGCTGTCGGTCTTCTCACCGATGATCGCCATCGAATTTGCATTGAACAGGTCCACCGTCTCTTTCGCCAGATCCAGCGAAAACGGGCGGGGCTGATATTGGGTATTAAGGGTTGTCTTCATCGTCCACACTCCAAATCTCGTTTCACAACATTCCCGACTGCCGGGCTTCCCATTCACGACGCAGGATGCCCATGTAAATCATGTCCCAGCGCCGGCCGCCGCGGTTGAGGTACCCCCGCGCGCGCCCTTCTTCGCGGAAACCCGCTTTTTCATACGAGCGCACTGCGCGCGGATTGTATCCAAACACCGTCAGCGAAACGCGCTTCAGGTTCAGTTCGCGAAAGGCAAAGCGCAGAACGAGCTGCATGGCTTCAGTGCCATACCCTTTGCCCCACTCTTCGCGTTCGCCAATGCCAATGCCCACCCAGGCGTTGCCCGATGTCCAGTTCACGCCAGACAGATTCAGCATGCCGATCAGGCGGTCATCCTCCACGCGGCGAATACCAAACATGAACATCTCGCCGATCTCTTTTTCCAGGAACTCCTGAACGCTTTTCAACGTGAAGAGCAACACCGGTTCCGAGTTCTGCAAGCGTCCATATTCCGAGTCGCTGTCCCAGGCCGTCAACGTTTTCAGGTCGTTCTCCAGGTCCACCACGGCCAGTCGAACCAGTTTGCCAGTGTAATTGTCCATGTTCATGCTTTCACCTCGTTCTTTGCCAGCCACTCGTCACGGGTCATTCCGTAGATCAGCGTATCCCAGGCGCGCCCCTCGCGGTAGATCATTTCGCGCTGCCGCACTTCCAGGGTAAA
>DAOUGY010000046.1:0-8342 GCA_034428975.1 Anaerolineaceae bacterium
GGTTTGGATTGGATGATCGCAAAAGGCCATGTCACCGCCGTGGAAGACAACGGCAGCGACATGATGCTGGGTACCGGCGGCAGCGCCGATCCGGCATCGGTATCGCTGCTTGAAGACCAGATCCGCGCATTGCTGCAGGAAAGCACCGCCTACCGCAGTCATTACCGCCGCGCCGATGCACAGGAATTCATCGCCAACGCGCTGCGCTAAACGAACCCGCCGGTTGACACGTCAAAACTCGACCCATTTGATCATGATATAATCGATGCCATGACTTCTGAAATTTCGCGCCGCCAATTCCTAAAATTGGGCGCGCTTGGTTTGGGTGCGCTGGCCTTTCGCCCGTTGTTCCACCCCGGCGACACCTTCCGCACCGGGCAGATTGCCCGCGTCGGCACCGACCAGGTCAGCATCCATTCCCAGCCCAACGATGCCAGCCGCATTGTAGCGTCGCGCTACCGCGATGATTTGCTCAATATCTATGAGACCATCCATTCACCGGACGGGCCGGATTACAATCCGATCTGGTATCGCGTGTGGGGCGGCTACGTCCATTCGGCTTACTTGCACCGCGTACGCGTACACCTCAATACGCCGCTCAAGAAGATTGACGGCGACCGTCAACTGGCTGAAGTGACTGTGCCATACACCGAGGCACTGCGCCAACGAGGCGCCAACCGCTGGGAGTTCGTCTACCGCATGTACGCCGATTCGACCCACTGGATTGTTTCGGTCACGCGCGGCCCGGACGACGAGCCCTGGTACCAACTGGAAGACGAATTGGGCGGGTTGCGTTATTTTGTGCCGGCCGCACATCTGCGCCCCATCCCGGCTTCCGAGCTGGAACCCATTTCGCCAAATGTACCGGCCGGGAAGAAACGCATTGAAGTCAACTTGCTGCAGCAAACCCTGACCGCCTACGAAGACGAACAGTCCGTCTTCCAGACCAAAATCTCTTCAGGCGTTCCGCAATCCAGTCCCCCGCCGGGTCTTATCCCCACCAACACGCCGACAGGCACATTCCATATCACGTCGAAAATGCCCTCCAAACACATGGGCGACGGGTATCTGCCGCTCAGTCTGGAAGGCTTTCTGGACGCCTATATCTTACAGGGCGTTCCCTGGGTCAGTTTCTTCGAGCCGGAAACCGGCGTTGCTTTTCACGGCACCTACTGGCATGAGAATTTTGGCGTGCCGATGAGCCACGGTTGCGTCAACATGCGCACCGCCGAAGCCAAGTGGCTGTTCCGCTGGGTCACGCCGCTCTCTGGTCCGGATGTGATTGAGCAAACCGGCTACGGGACACGCGTGGACGTGTTCTAACGCAATTCCCCCACAAATTCCATAAAGACCCGGTTGCCGAGCAGCCGCCCGTGGTGCGTCAGGCGCAGGGCATCGGCGTCCTCGCCTGCCCACTCCAGCAGCCCCTGCTTTTCCAGCCGCCGGATCTGCCGCCCAAACACGCTGTCCATGTCCACGCCAAACCGCGCGGCAAAATCGGCGCGCTGCATGCCTTCGTCGGTCAGGCGCAGTCCAACCATCATCGCTTCCTGCATCTCATCTTCGCGAGTCAGCGCGATGCGCTCAATGTTGGCCGGCGTGAAGGGAAAATCCAGTGCTTCGTCCAACCCGCAGCGGCGAATATACGGCAAAATTCCTGCCACGTTGATCGTGCGGTGCCCCACGGCATAGCCGTGCGCTCCAGCGCCCAGGCCAAGGTATGGCCGGCTGCGCCAGTATTGCAGGTTGTGGCGGCAGGTCAGCAATTCGCCCTGCGTCGATCGCCGCGCAAAGTTGGAAATTTCATATTGCTCATACCCCTGCGAAGGCAGCCAGTCCATAGCCCACTCGTACATGTCGGCGGCGTCGTCGTCCTGCGGCGGCGGCAGCAGCCCGCGCCCCACCTGCCGGTGCAGCAACGTGCCCTCTTCCACGGTCAGCGAATAGAGCGAAATATGCTCCGGCTGAAGCCCCACCGCAAGGTGCAGCGAATTCTGCCACCGTTCCAGCATCTGGCCCGGCAAGGCGTAGATCAGATCCAGGTTGAGATTGTCAAAACCAGCTTCACGCGCCCACTGCACCGCCTGAATCACTTCAGGGTAGTCATGCACGCGTTGCAGGATGCTCAGCTCCTGCGGGTGGGCCGATTGCATGCCAAAGCTCAAGCGGTTGACGCCCGCTTCGCGCAGACCGGCCAGCCCCTCCGGCGTGACAGTGCCGGGATTGGCTTCCAGTGAAATCTCCATCTCTGGCTGGATGTCGTACGCCGTTGCGGCGGTTGTCAGTATGCGCTTCACCTGTTCCGCGCTCAGCAGAGAAGGCGTACCCCCGCCAAAGAAGACGGTGTGCACCGGCAGTGGATGGGGCAAGGTGGATGCAGAGAAACGTATTTCCTGGCAAAGCGCGTGGACATACGCCTCGATATGGTCTTCCTGCCCGGCATATGTGTTAAAATCGCAATAACTGCAGCGTTTCTTGCAGAACGGAATATGCAGATACAGGCTGTATGGTTCGTTCATATCTCGCTGGAGCATAACATAACCCTGCAGCGATTGCAAATCCATGCCAGAATCCCCCCGGGATGGTATGGTATAATTTTTCATCCGGAGATTCGCTCCGCAATTCTCTAAAGTGAGCCTATGAGTCCAGAAAATTCCTCTACCAAAACATGCCCAACCTGCGGGACCCGCCTGAGCGAGAATGCCACCCGCTGCCTGGTGTGCGGCCGCGTGTTTACCCAAACCGCCGCGCAAAAATCCCCCACCAAGGAGAAACCGACCGTTCAGGGTCCGCGTCTCCCCCAGGTGACTCTCAGCCTGCCGGTGATCATTGGCCTGGTGATTGTGATGCTCGCGCTGGGCGCGGGTGTGGTTTATGCCTTCCTGCAAGGCACCGGTCAGGTCGTTGAACCTACCGTCACCCCCACCCAGTCGGCCACCCCCACGGTGACCATGACCTTCACGGCCAGTCCGACCGCCACGCTGGCGCCGACCAGCACGCCCGAACCGCCGCAGGAATACACCATTCAGGTCAATGATTCATGCATCGGCATAGCCCTGGCTTACGGCGTGTCCGTCCAGAGCATCGCCGACCTGAATAAGCTGCCCCCTGATTGCGGTCTTCTCTCGCCGGGACAAAAACTACTCATTCCGCGCCCCACCCCCACCGTCACCCCGCAGCCTTCCGCCACCCTCAGCGGGTCGGAGGCCACGCGCCAATCCTGCGGCGAGATTGACTATAAAGTGCAGGCCAACGACACCCTGGGCAGCATTGCGGCCAATTACAATGTCAGCGTGGACACCCTCAAGCGCTACAACAACATGACCAGCGACATTGTCTTTGAAGGCTTCAACATCAAGATCCCGCTGTGCGAACGCCTGCCTACCGCCGGCCCGACCCCCACCCCCACCAACCCGCCGCCCTACCCGGCCGGCAGCCTGCTCCTGCCCAACGACGGTGAGGTCTTTGACGCCGCAGCCGAGAATATCACCCTGCAGTGGGCCGCCATTGCCGCCATGCGCGCCAATGAATCCTACGCCGTCACCGTCGAAGATGTGACCGCCGGCGGCAATCCGCGCGTCACCGATTATGTCACCGATACGAAATATATCGTGCCGGTCACGTTGCGCCCCACCGACAGCCGCCTGCACATCTTCCGCTGGTGGGTCATCCCGGTGCGCCAGACCGGCACCGCACCGGATGGTAAACCCATTTGGGAACAGGCCGGCACGGCCAGCCTGATGCGCGTTTTTGGTTGGGCGGGCACCAGTGGTCCGGTGGCGGCACCCACAGCCACACCCTGATCCCCCTCATTGTGTAACAAACCATCAGGCGCGCCTTGCGGCGCGCCTGATCTTTTTTATATCGTCCAGTTGGTTTACGATTGGGATTCCAGATAATGGGTCGCCTGGATGGCGGCCGCGGCGCCCATGCCCGCCGATGTAATCACCTGACGGTAATGCGGGTCGGCGGCTTCACCGGCTGCAAATACACCCTCCACCGACGTGCGCATCTGCATATCGGCTTTCAAATAACCGCGCTCGTCCATCTCCAGTTGCCCGCGGAACAGCTCGGTGTTGGGCTTGTGACCGATAAAGATGAACAGGCCGTCGGCGTCCAACAGTCCCTCTTCACCAGACGCCACATTTTTCAACTTCAGCGAGATCAGTGCTTTGTTGCCCAACGCTTCGGTGACCACTGTGTTCCACACAAAGTGAATTTTCGGGTTATCCATCGCGCGGCGCTGCAAAATAGCCCCCGCGCGCAGTTGATCGCGGCGGTGAATCACGGTCACCGAGGTGGCAAACCGCGTGAGGAAAATGGCCTCTTCCAACGCGCTGTCTCCGCCGCCCACCACCACCACTTTTTTATCCTTGAAGAACCAGCCGTCGCACGTGGCGCAATACGATACACCCCGGCCGGTCAGTTCCTTTTCGCCCGCAATGTTCAGGTGATACGGGCTGGCACCGGTGGCCACAATCAGCGTATCCGCCCGATACTCTTTGCCGTAGGTCTTAATAACAAACGGCCGCTGACCCAAATCCACGCTCACCGCGGTGTCAAAATCCATGCGCGCGCCAAAACGCTCGGCCTGTTTCTGGAACAATTCGCCCAGTTCGCCGCCGCCCACGCCTTCTGGAAAGCCTGGATAATTTTCAATCGTGTGCGTCAGCGAAGCCTGCCCGCCCAGTTCCGTGCCGGTCAGCACCACCGGCGCCAGCTCGGCACGCGCCGCGTACAACGCCGCCGCCAATCCCGCCGGCCCGGCGCCCAGCACCAGAACCTTCACATTTTCGGTTTCCATTTTCGTATCGCCAACGCCAAAATTTGTAAGGTTAAAATCCATCACTCGTCTCCTTCATCCATGCAGCTTCTATTCAACCATTAGTCAGATGCTTTTCGACCCAAAAAGTTTCACATCATCCCTTCACAGCCGCATCGGTCAATCCCAGTGCCTGATCCAACACGGCAAATCCTTCAGCCAGTTGTTCCGGCGTGATAATCAACGGCGGGATGAGCAGCACGGTATGCCAGTGAGTGTACAGGAAGACGCCGTGGTCAAGCAGGTATTTCTTCAGCGCCGTCATTTCCGGACTGTTACCATTGAACGGCGCCATCGGTTCGCGCGTCTTGCGGTCGCGCACCAGTTCCAGGATGCCAAACAGGCCGATGGAGCGCGCATCACCGATCGAAGGGTGACGCATGGTCAATTCGGCCATCATGTCGGCCATCACTTGCCCGTTCTCGCGCGCCCGTTCCACCAGGTGCTCATCCTGCATCACCTGAATGTTGGCAATTGCCGCCGCCAGTGAGATCGGGTGGCCGTTGAAGGTCAACCCGCCCTCATAAACGCGATCCTTGAAGGAATCGGCGATTTCCTGCTTCATCGCCACCGCGCCCAGCGGCGCATAGGCCGACGTGATGCCCTTGGCCATCGTCATGATATCCGGAGTGACGTTCCAGTGATTGACGGCAAACCATTCGCCGGTGCGACCAAAGCCGCTCATCACCTCATCGGCGATCATCACAATACCGTACTTGTCGCACAGCGCGCGCACACCCTCCAAGTACCCGTCGGGCGGAACGAGGATGCCGTTCGTGCCCGTCACCGATTCCATCAGTATGCCCGCGATGGTTTCCGGTCGCTCATACTGAATGATCTCTTCCAGATGATTGAGATAATCGCGCGTGAATTCCTCTTCGGAAATATCCGGGTTGGTGCGGTGGAAGGTTGAGCGGTAGCGGTATGGATCCAGGAAATGCACCACGCCCGGCATGGTGATCGGTTCCCAGGCGGTTCGGCGCGGGTCGCCCGTGGCGGAAATGGCGCCGTAGGTTGCACCGTGATAGGAACGGTAGCGTGCCAGAATCTTGGACCGTCCGGTGTGGGCGCGAGCCAGCTTGATGGCGTTCTCGTTGGCATCCGCCCCACCCAGCGTATACAGGAAGCGCGTCAATCCTGCCGGCACCACCTCTTTCAACTTCTGCCCGAGCAGCGCGCGCGCTTTGGTCGCCATGCCCGGAGCGGCAAAAGGCAATTCGCGCGCCTGCTGCGCCATCGCTTCCGCCACGCGCGCGTTGCCGTGGCCGATGTTGACACACATCGTCATCGAGTTCATGTCCAGATAGCGCTTGTCGTCCACATCCCAAAAATAGACCCCCTCGGCGCGCTTGATCGCAATCGGGTTCACTTTACCCTGTGCCGACCAGGTCCAAAAATTGGTTTCCATCGAAAGAGGCAGAATTTGATCATCAGGTAGATCGAACATGGCATCCTCACTCAGGCTGGTTTCTAAGGGTTATGCTATCACAATTCGCTGCTGCGGGCATGTGCCGGATGCACCCTCCCGGCATGACGCCTTTCCTATGCTGATCCATGCGCCGACCGTTGACAAATCACCCAAAAACCGTCACAATCGTCAGCATGCCGATAAATTCCGACTGCAACCACCCTCTGCCTGATACCGCCCGTCACGGCGTGGAATTGTTCAACGAAGGGCGCTATTTTGAAGCGCACGAAGCGTTGGAAACCGCCTGGCGCGCCGAACACCGGCCCATCCGCTTGCTGTACCAGGGCATCCTTCAGGTCGGCGTTTCGTACCATCACATCCTGCGCGGCAATTACTCCGGCGCCCTCAAGGTGATGGAGCGTGCCCTGAGTTGTCTGGAGGGTCTGCCGGATGTTTGCCAGGGCGTGCGCGTGGACATGTTGCGCCGCGACGCGTCGGCCGCCCTCGCCGAAATGCTCCGCCTGGGCGCGGCGGATCTGGTGCGTTTTGACCGGCGCTGGATGCGTCCCGTTCACCTGAACGACACCGATATGGAGGATTCCCATGCAGTTCAAGGATAAGACCGTTGTAGTCACCGGCGCCAGCCGCGGCATTGGCAAGGCCATCGCCCTGCATTTCGCGCGTGAAGGCGCGGATGTCGTCATCAATTTTGTGCGCAACGAAAATCAAGCCCGAGAGGTGGCCGATGCGATCGAAGCGCTCGGCCGACGCGCCTTGCTGGTGCGCGCCAATGTGGGCAAAATTGAGGGAATCACCACCTTGTTTGACACGCTGGAAAGCGAATGGGGCGGATTGGACATCTTCGTCAGCAATGCCGCCTCCGGGTTTAACCGCCCGGCCCTGCAGCAGCGCCCGGAAGGCTGGGATCACACCCTCAACGTCAACGCCCGCGCCTTGCTCTTCGCTGCGCAACGTGCCGCACCGTTGATGCAGGCGCGCGGCGGCGGGCACATTGTCAGCATCACCAGCCCCGGCGCAACCCGCGTCCTGCCCGATTACATCGCCGTGGGCGCCAGCAAAGCCGCCCTGGATGCACTCACTCGTTATCTGGCGGTCGAACTGGCCGCCGCCAACATCATTGTCAACGCCGTGGCGCCGGGCGTGGTGGAAACCGACGCGCTCAAACACTTCGCCGCGCTCGGCGACCCGGCCGTCATTCAGCGCGCCGTGGCCGCCACCCCTGCCGGCCGCCTGGTGACGCCCGAGGACGTGGCCGAGGTGGTCGCTTTCCTGTGCAGTCCAGCCGCCGCCATGATCCGCGGGCAAATTCTTACCGTTGACGGCGGGTACACGCTAATCACGCCCGGTTAGTCGTTTCTATTCGGCGATCAGAACCACCCGTGCCGGGGCGCCGTCCGCGCCGCCCAACTTGATCGGCAGGCAAATCAGGCGATATACCCCCGCGGGCACCTCCGCCAGGTTGACCCCTTCCACCACCACGATGCCGGCCTCCAGCAGCGTGACGTGTGTGGGCACGCTGGCGTGATACGGCGCCACCGAAAGATAATCCACGGCCACCAGGCGCACCCCACGACGCACCAATTCTTCCGCCCCATCCTCCGAGATGGCGACAAACTCGCGTTCAAACGGGTGCTGCGGGTTGATCCACAACGCCGAATTGCGCGTGCGAAACGCCACCCGCTGCACGCCTTCCATCAATCCGGCGTTGTGCAGCAATTCGGCCGTGATCCAATCCACCGTGTCCGGAAGATGAATCACCTGCATGCAGCCCATCAGCACATCCAGGTCCAGTCGGTCCACGCTGCAACCATCGGCCACAAAATGATACGGCGCATCCACATGTGTACCGGTATGCACGCCCATCGCCAGGCGCGTCACATTGCAATCCTCGCCATCTTCCATCTTTTGAATGCGCTCCAACACCACCGGCGGATCGCCCGGCCAGACCGGCAGAAACGGTGTCACCGTTAACGAAACGTCATAGGTTTTCAACCCGACCTCCCTTCATCACCACGGACTGGCGGCAAAGATTTCGGACAGAAACACACTGCGCTCTTCTTCGGTCATCGGCCGCGGGCGAGCCCAATCCTC
>DAOUGY010000047.1:0-4836 GCA_034428975.1 Anaerolineaceae bacterium
TGCGCCGCTTCGCCGTGCAGGTGTGACGAATCGGCCCAGCGCACCAGGCGCCCGACCGGCTCGCCGTCCACCACGCTCAACTCGATCTCGGTGACCGAGCCGTTGTGATTGGGCGTCTGCCACATGGCAATTTCATCGGCGCCGGGGCACAACGGGCGGATGAGGTAGGTGAACATGCCGCCGTGGCCGGCCGCCACCACGCTGCGATGGTCGCCGTCGCGCGCGATGTGCAGCAGGGCGTCGCGGGCGCGCGCCCACATCGTGTGAAAATTCTCGCCGCCGGGGAAGGTCACGTCATACAGGCCGTTGTACCAGTCCATCAGAATCTGGTTGTGCAGGTCCCAATTCTTCAACGAAGGCGGCTCCAACTCCAGCGCGCCGACGTTGATCTCGCGCAGGTTTTCGATCACGATGGGGGTCAGGTTGTGTTTTGCGGCGATCGGCCGGGCGGTCTGGCGGGCGCGCTTGAGCGGCGAAGTGTACACAGCGTCGATGGGCAGGCCGGCGAAGTATGCGGCGGTCTGTTCGGCCTGCAGCACGCCCTTGGGCGTGAGCGGATAATCCACCAGGCGGCAGGAAAATTCTTTGGTGAGATTGGCCAGGTTTTCACCGTGGCGCACCAGGTACAATCGAATCATGCTTAACGTTCCTTTTCGCCGCGCGGCGCGCGGTTATGCATCCGAAAGCTGCGCCCACTCGTCCATCAGCGCATCCAGGGTTTGCTGCAGGTCGGCGTACTCCTGCCCCAGGCGCTGCACGCGCCCGGCGTCGGCGGGCGGATTTTCCAACTGGCGGCTGACGGCCGTCAACTGCGTTTCCAGCGTGGTGATGCGCTCTTCGAGCGCGTCCAGACGCATTTGACGCTTGCGCTGCTCCATCTTGCTGGGCCCGGCCGGGCGGCTGCGCTCTTCGCGGCGCGGGGCCGGGGCGACGGCGGCCGGGGCGGAGCCGTTGGGCGCGGGCAGCGATCCGGTCTGACGCGCGGCGCGGTATTCGCTGTAGGTGCCTTCGAACAGCCCCAGCGCACTCTCGGCCGGGAAGACCTCCCAGATCTGGGTGGCCAGCGCATCGATCAGGTAGCGGTCGTGCGAGACGAGCAGGATGGTGCCGGTGTAATCGGCCAGCATGGCCTGCAGTACCTCCTGGGCGGGCAGGTCGAGGTGATTGGTGGGCTCGTCCAGCAGCAGCAGGTTGGCACCCTGCAGCGCCAGGCAGGCCAGCGCCAGCCGCCCGCGCTCGCCGCCGGAAAGCACGCCCACTTCTTTAAATACATCATCGCCGGTGAACAGGAAGCGCGCCAGATAATCGCGCGCCTCGCCGGGCTGCATCGCCGGGGCGGCGGCCTGAATCTCTTGCAGCAGCGTCCAACCGGGGTGCAGGCTTTCGTGTGCCTGGGCAAAGTAGGCGATTTTCAGCGCCGCGCCCAGCTCGGTCGTGCCGGCATAAGGTGGAATCTGCTCGAGCAGCGTCTTGAGGAAGGTGGTCTTGCCGGCGCCGTTGGGGCCGAGGATGGCGGCGCACTCGCCGCGGCGCAGCACCAGATCGGGCACGCTGAACAGCGGACGGCCTTCGTCCTCATAGCCGACCGACAGGCCGTGGGTGCGCAGCACCAGATCGCCGGAGCGCCCGGCGGCTTCGAGACGCAGGTGCAGGCGGCGCGGCTCCATCGGCGGGGTGACGCGCGCCTCTTCCAGCATGCGCTCCAGCCGTTTGCGGCGGCCCTGCGCCTGGCGCGTGTTTTGCCCGGCAATGTTGCGCCGGATATATTCTTCTTCCTTCTCCACAAAAGCCTGCTGCGCCTCGTACTCCTCCAGGCGGCGCTGGTAACGCTCGCCGCGCTGGCGCAGATAGGCGCTGTAATTGCCGGGGTAAACTTCCAGCGCGGGGGTCATTTCCCACACGGTGGTCACCACCTGGTCGAGGAAATAGCGGTCGTGCGAGACGATCAGCACGCCGCCGGGAAAATCACGCAGGGTGTCTTCCAGCCATTCCACCGCGGCGATGTCGAGGTGATTGGTGGGCTCGTCCAGCAGCAGCAGGTCGGGCGAGGAGAGCAGCAAGCGCGCCAGCAGCGCGCGCGTCTTTTGCCCGCCGGAAAGCTGGAAGATGGGGCGCTCGAGATCCTCGGCGGAAAAGCCCAACCCGGCCAGCGTCTGGCGGATGCGCGTCTCAAAGGTGTAGCCGCCCAGGTGCTCAAACTCGTGCTGCAGGCGGCCGTAGCTTTCCAGCAGCGCGGCGGACGGCTCGGCGCGGGCCATTTGCGCTTCCAGACGGGCCAGTTCGGCCTGACGCTCCAGCAGGTCGTTGAAGACCGCCAGGCATTCCTGCCAGAGTGTGCGTGTGCCGTCCAGATCGGCCTGCTGCGGCAGGTAGGCGGTGCGCAGCCCGCGCGAGCGCAGCACCTCGCCCTGGTTGGGGTCGTCCTGCCCGAGCAAAATGCGCAGCAGCGTGGTTTTGCCCACGCCGTTGGGCCCCACCAGGCCAATGCGGGCGCGGTGGGGAATGCTCAACGAGACGTGGGCGAAGACATCGCGCGCGCCAAAGGATTTGCTCAGGTCGGTGGCGGTGATCAGGGGCATCCGGTGGAACTCCGCGGCAAGTATACCATGAAGGGCGGCGCGGGCGTTTCCTTGCCGGAGGGGGGAGAGTATGATAAAATCCGGTTGTTAACAATGGAATACGGGGAGGTGCCAGAGTGGTCGATTGGGCTCGCCTGCTAAGTGAGTGCTGGGGTTCCTCAGCCGCGGGTTCGAATCCCGCCCTCTCCGCTGATAAAACACAGACCGGGCGCAAACCCGGTCTGTGTTTTATTTGTCCGCTCCGAGTGTGCTACGTGGCTCCCTGCGGGAGAAACAAGGGTGCGGTCGATGTTTGACCGCACCCTACTACTCAAAGGGCTTATTGGTTTGCGGATCGTCGGCACTCACAGATGATCGCCCCCAATTTTTCTTCCAGACACGCGTACGCGTCCTGGTGATCTTTCGAACAAGCTGGCATCGCCAACTCAAGTTCCTTCAAATTCTTGACGCTGCGCTCGAGATATTTGGCAGCGACCAACAGGCTATCAAGCTGGAGCGAAAACTCGTCTCTGGATTCGTCCGAGGTGATCACCCCTCCACGCCATTTAAACTGGAGAAAGCGATCTAACGAGGAACTGACAAACAGCGAGTTCCAGCCGATTCCTTTTAGATCAGCGCTCAGGGCATAAATTTTTTCCTGATCGGATTCACTACAAAGATCAGACAGACGATCTGCCAGTTCCCTCATCGCTTCCGCTACTAGGAGAGATAAGCTTCGTATCGTATCAGTTGACGCAATCGGTTGTGATGGCATATTAACCTCAAACATGGGATATCGTGAACGGCCAGTGAAAAAAAACACTTTCTCGTCTCGGTGGCGGTGTTCAACGAGAGGGGATTATACGGAGGTTCGATTCCCCTGTCTCTCCGTTTTATCCGCAAATATCGCTGCGGATATCCGCATTAAGTGTCGATATACAACGAGCGGCTCCAAATCCAGAATGGCTCTTCGATCCTCGGATTTCAAGCTACTGCCTACGTTTTCAACTTAATGATGACCAAGATCGCGCGACATAGGTGTTCGTCAAACCTTGATTTGCACATGGAGTCGTTCGAAAACTGAAATTTGATGTAAATCAGCATTACCAACGCTGCTACTTTGATTCGCCTCCATTTTTACTCTCAATTTTGGTTCGAAAGGGATAGTATAAGTAGAGGACCTCATCGTAACTATGAAAACTCCAAGCTTGGAAGAACAACAAGCCATTACCCGGCTCCAGCAAGGCGATCTGGAAGGATTGGAAATTCTGGTCTGTCGCTATCAGGTGAAGGCCGTCTATGCTGCCTATCTCATCGTCCGAGATCTGAAACTGGCTGAGGATCTTGTCCAAAACGCTTTTCTCAAGACCGCACATAAGATTCACCAGTTCGATGAGCGCCGACCCTTTGGGGCTTGGTTCATGCGCAGCGTGGTCAACGCAGCAATCAAGGCGGACAAACAGCAAAGACGGTTTATTCCGCTCGATCCTCACGAAAATGGGGACTTCGATTCCATGATCGACTGGCTGCTCGACCCAAACCCCGGCCCGGATCTGGTCATCGAGACAGAGGAAACTCGCCAGATGGTGTGGAAGGCATTGGAAAGCCTGTCGGCTGAACAACGCGCGGCAATCATCATGCGCCATTTCTTAGAGATGAACGAAACCGAGATGACTCAAGAACTCCATCGGCCGCTAACCACTATACGGTGGTGGCTGCGAACAGCACGTATCCGGCTGCGCGAGTACCTGCGATCGTTCTGGCAGGCAGATCATCCGGAAGATGAGGAAAGGCAAGTGTGAAACGATGAAAAAGAACTCAACCCTCCAATCGATGCTGACTCACCTGGCGCAAGACGCTGCGCTTTCAAGCGAAATAGACCTATGGCCAACCATCCGGGCTCACCTTGCCGCGGGGAAAACCTTCTCGCAAGCAAAGGAACCTAAAATGAAATCGAGCGCTACCAATTCCAAACGTTTTCGTGCGGCCTTCATCGGCGCACTCACCCTGCTCCTGGCTCTGGGAATGATTTTTGTCCTTCCACAAGGGAGGGCCTGGGCAAACAACATTCTGCGCTTCTTCACCCGAAGTGAAAGCAATCAACTTCCCATTCAGTCCTGGCAGTTGACTCCGTTACCTACCCTCGGAACCCCAACTGCTGACCCAGCTAGCATCATTGACGCGGATCAGGGCATAGAAGAAATACAGCAAAAAGCCGGTTTTGATGTCTATGTACCGTCCTAGATTCCGGATAGTCTCCATTTCGCTGGGGCATCCA
>DAOUGY010000048.1:0-24522 GCA_034428975.1 Anaerolineaceae bacterium
GAACCGATGTTGACCGGATCGGAGCCGGAGTACTTTTCGCTCGCCAGCAAAATGCCCTCGGCGGCGTCTTCAACATAAATGAACTCGCGCGTCGGCGAACCGTCGCCCCAAATCTCCACCGTCTTGCGCCCGGCATCTTTGGCTTCCAGGCATTTGCGGATCAGCGCGGGGATGACGTGCGACGACGCCAGATGGAAGTTGTCGCGCGGGCCGTACAGGTTGACCGGCAGCAAGAAAATCGAGTCGTAACCGTACTGCTGGCGGTACGCCTGCGCCTGCACCAGCAGCATCTTTTTCGCCAGGCCGTAGGGCGCGTTGGTCTCTTCCGGGTAGCCGTTCCACAAATCGTCTTCCTTGAAAGGCACCGGGGTGAATTTAGGGTAGGCGCACACCGTGCCGATGGCGACGAACTTGCCCACGCCACGCTGCCAGGCGTGATGCATGAGCTGCACGCCCATCATCAGGTTGTTGTAGAAGAACTCGGCGGGGTGTTCGCGGTTGGCGCCAATGCCGCCGACCTGCGCCGCCAGATGGATGATCACGTCCGGGCGCGAATCGTCCAGCAAGCGCAGGATGTCCGCTTCGCGCGTCAGATCATACTTTTCAATGGTGGGGATGAAAATCTCCCCGGCGCCGCGCTGGCGCAGCTTTTCGGTCACGAAGGAGCCCAGAAAGCCCGCTCCACCGGTCACGCAGACACGTCGGTTCTTCCAGAATTCATTCGTCATGGTGATTGTCCTTCATTTCTACGAAAACTTTCAGGTTGTCAATGCGCAGCAACGGCGCGCGCGGGTCATCCACCACCTGGAAGTTTTTCTCCAGGCACGTCAGGCGGCAGATTTCGCCCACGTCCCCATCGCCCTGCACGCGCACGCTGTCGTGCCCGTCTTCGCTGATTTGCTCCAACGCCGTCAGAACGCGCTGACGCACCAGGCGGTAGAGGCTGAATGATGTTTGAATGTAGTCCAGGGTGAGATGGGCGCGCAGAGCCAGCCCTTCGGGGGTGATGATATAGCGCAGTTTGCGGCGCTCCGCGCGGCGAACTTTTACATAGCCTTTTGCGATCAGGCGCTTGAGATGCCAGTTAATCGTGCCAACCGCCACCCCCAGCCGTTGCGCAAGCGAGGCTTGCGTCGCGTCCGGATCTTGCTCAATCTGCTCAAGGATGATGAGATCGCGGTTCGATTCAGGGATGCTCGTCATTTAACCTCAATATTCAATCGTTGAATTATAAGCTCGCCGCCGGATTCGGTCAAGGGCGGCCTTTTCGCCGCCGCCCTACGCCTTCCCTACGCTTTTCGGACGCAATGACCGCTCGGCAACAAATGCAAAAATAGTCATAACCAGAGCGACTAAAACCTCGGGGTTCGCTCATCCTCATTAGACGGCACGATGCCCCTTCGCTCATCCATCACGCGCAGGCGCGTCCGCAACAACCATCAGAGCGTTGAGCTATTCCCGCTCCAATCCCATCTTTCCTTCGCCCACCACACCTGTTTGACTGTATAATGAGAAAAGCTCGCCCGCAGAGCAACCCGCTCTGATTTAATGAAAGGAGAGAACATGGCTGTACGAAACACCCCGGAAGAAAAACAAATCATGCGCCTGATCGAAGCGCTGCCGTTCACCGATGAAGTCAAAGACGGTTGGATCAGCGTGATCCGCGAGCGCGGCTTCTCCGAAGAATTGGCGGAAGAGATTCATTCCAAGCTGGCCGAAGCCGAAACCCAAACCGAACGCGAACCGGCCTTGATGCGCCTGGGCGTCGAATTGACCTCGCTCACCCGCCGCTGGCGGCTGGCGCGCGCCTCAAAGAACTTCAGCAAGCATTAAACCCATCAACCCCCGGCAGCCGGGGGTTGATCTTTTTTACTCCTTAAAATCGATTAATCCACCAGATGGCGCTGCAGCGCCAGCGTCACCGCTTCCACGCGGCTTTCCACGCCCAATTTTGAGAATATATTGCTGATGTGATATTTCACCGTCGCCGGGCTGACCACCAGCTTTTCGGCAATGGCCGCGTTGCTCAACCCCTTCACCATCAACGCCAGCACTTCGCGCTCGCGCACGGTCAAATCGTCGTTGGGCGCCACCGGTTGGGTGGCGGCGTGCACCAGCACCCGCGTGGCCTCTTCCGAAAGCACCATGCGTCCGGCATGCGCCGATCGGATCGCCCCGGCCAGTTCGCTGCCGGTGATGTTCTTCATCAGATAACCGGTCGCACCGGCTTGCAGCGCGCCCTGCACCAACCCTTCCTCCTGAAAACTGGTCAGCGCCAGGATGTGGATGTGCGGGTGTTTCGCGTGGATGGCGCGGATGGCGCCGATGCCGCCGATTCCGGGCATCATCAAATCCATCAGAATCACATCCGGTTGAAGCAGCCCGGCCTGCCGGATGGCCTCCTCTCCGCTGTCGGCCTCCCCAACCTGATTCAGGTCGGGGTAAATGGAAATGAACGCGCTCAATCCACTGCGGACCACCGCGTGGTCGTCCACAATCAGCACCCGAATCCGTTTTTCCTCAGCCATTGACTTCCTCCCGCTTTGAATCCATCCAGACCAGACCCACACGGCAACCCTCGCCCGGCGCCGTGTCCAACGTCAGGTGCGCGCCAATCGCCTCGGCGCGTTCCCGCATAATGCGCAGCCCCATGTGATCGGCGCCCACCGCCTCGCGATCAAATCCCGCGCCGTCATCCGAGACGAGCAGGCTCACCCGATCCGCCTGCATGCGCAAATCCACGCGCGCCTCACGGGCACGCGCGTACTTGATGGTGTTGTTGAGCGCTTCCTGGGCCACGCGGTAAAACGCAATCTGCACGTCATCCGGCAAGCGGCGCTGACCCTCGCACACCACCGTCACCGGCAGGCGCGAGCGCCCGGTGGCGGCCTCGCCCAACTGGCGCAGCAAATCGGGCAGGCCCACCGCCGTCAACGCGGCAGGACGCAGCTCCAACAGCAGGGTGCGCATCTCGGCCAGCGCGCCGCGCGTCAACTGGCGCAATTCGGCGGTGCGCCGTTCGGCTTCGGGCGGGTTGGTTTGCCACAACACCGGAACCACCTCGGCGATCAGGCTGGCCGAGAAAAGCGTCTGAGTCACGGCGTCGTGCAGGTCACGCGCCAGTCGGGTGCGCTCCACCGTCACCGCCAATTCCTCGGCCTGGCGGTAAGACCGTGCATTTTCCATGGCCGCCCCGGTGATTTGCCCGATGGAACGCAGCAGCGCCAGTTCCTCGGCGGGCGGGTCATATTCACAGCGGCAGCCCAGCAGCAGCCAACCCAGCAGCCTGGAGCGCGACTCCAACGGCGCCAGCACCAGCCGCTGCACCTGTTCTTCAGCGGCGCGTTCGCGCAGCCCGCCTTCGGGCAATTCATCCGGGCTCATCACCCGCACCTGACGGTCACCGGCAGCGATCTGCTCAAACAGCAGGGTGGCCAGCGGCCCCGCCAGCGGACGGTCAATGCCGCGCAGCGACACCAGCACCGGCACCTCGCGCCCTTCAATCGTTTCCAGGCTGTACGCCGCGCCGGCTTCCAGCCCGGTCAATTCCAGCGTGCGGTTAAGCGCCTCGTCCAACACCTCATCCAATTCCAGGCTGTGGCTGACCGCCGAGGAAATGCTGTTGAGCGCTTGCAGCTCACGGGTGCGCGCGGTAACACGCTCTTCCAGGGTGGAATAGGATTCCTGCAGCCGGTCGGCCATGGCATTGAACTCGCCTGCCAGGTCTTCCAACTCGTCGCCGGTGTGAATGTGAATCTTGGCATCGAACTGGCCATGTGAGATGCGCCGGGCGGCCGCCGTCAGCGTTTCAATCGGGCGGGTAATGCGTCGAACGCCCACCGCCACCACCACCGTGGGCACCAGCACGCCCAGCGCCAGCAACCCCAGCAGCCAGCGGGTATATTTAAGGCTTTCGCCCAGCAGATCGTTGAGCGGATATTCGCGCACATAAATCCAGCCCAGCGGCTGCGCCAGGCGGGCATAGGTCGAAATCGTCTCGCTGCCGTCGGTCTCGGTCGAGCGCATGGGTGTGGAGCCGCCGCCCAGCGCCTGCTTAACAATCGCTCGTTCGCCCACAATCCCGGCTTGCACGTGCGCGTTGGACGAATAAATCAACTGTCCGCGCGCGTCCAGCAAGTAGGAATAGGAATCCCATTCGGCGCCGGTGAGGCGGCTGAAAAACAGGCTGTCGGGCGGAGGGGGCGCGTTGAGCAGACCAATCAGCACCGTGCTCTGGCGCGTTGCGGCATTCAGCCAGCACAACGCCACGCCGATGACCGGGCTGTTCTGCGCGCCGTTGGGGCCGACGTCCGAAAAGGTGAGACTGCCGGGTTGGCGCAGCGCCGCCTGAAAGGTGGGGTTGAGCGACCAGTCCTGCCCGATGCGATCGCTCAACAGCGGGCTGGCGGCCACCACCCGTCCGCTCTGCGGAACCAGCAGTACCCCGCCGTCAAAGAATTTCAGCTCTTCCTCAAACCGCAGCAGGGCGCGCTGCAGCGCCGCGGGATCCTGGGTGTAAAAATCCTGTTGGTAATACAGAATGCGTGTTTTCTCTTCGATATAGGGAAGAATCTGCTCCATCCCCAATTTCAAGGCGCGCGCCGAAGTGACCTCCTGAGCCTGCCGGATGACCAGTTCGGCTGCCGCCTGCTGGTAGGCATAAAACACGTACCAGGCCACCGCTGCCAGTAAAATCAGCGAGGGAATGAACGTCCAGCCAATGATTTTATTTCGGAGATTCCCGCGCAATGGGGAAGGGATTTCTTCCATGCAAAAATGCCTTGTGGGAAATATCTTGTCCATTGTATAACAATTATTCGACCAATCCTAGTAGCGAAACGGCTCAATCCGGTTAAAAATTGGCCATTCGGCGGACACAAATCCCTGACGCAAGGGCCGGGAGGGCAATTATTGATCCTGTGGTAGAATCAATGCGCTTGAAGCCTTGACGAATCAAGCGCTATTAATGAAAATATTCACAAATAAAGCAATCCTGTCCCCGCACGCGGCAGGCTGCTGAATGCCATCTGAACCCTGTGAATTGAGGAGCGCATCCATGGGAGTCCGCGTTCATGCCACGGCCGAAGTCTCCGATCAGGCCGTCATTGGTGAAGGCACCAGCATCTGGCACCACTGCCAGATTCGCCCCGGCGCAAAAATCGGAGAAAACTGCATCCTGGGCAAAGGCGTCTACGTCGACTCCGATGTGCAGATCGGCAGCAACGTCAAAATTCAAAATTATGTCTCGGTGTTCCACGGCGTCACGCTGGAAGACGGCGTTTTTGTCGGCCCGCATGTCTGCTTCACCAACGACCTGCAGCCGCGCGCCATCAATCCCGATGGGTCGCCCAAAAGCGCCACCGACTGGGTGGTCAGCCCCACGCGTATCTGCTACGGCGCAGCCCTGGGCGCCAATTCCACCATCCGCTGCGGTGTCACCATCGGCCGCTGGGCCATGGTGGGTTCTGGAAGCGTAGTCACGCGTGACGTACCCGACTACGGGCTGGTTTACGGCAATCCGGCGCGGCTGCACGGGTTTGTGTGCACGTGCGGCACGCGCTTCGCAGAGCAGGAAGTTCACGGCGATCAGGTGACTGCGCGCTGCCCCTCCTGCGGTTCCACGCAAGAATTTTCGCGAAAACTTTGGGAGAGTGCAGAATGATTAATATGGCCAAACCTCAAATCGGGCCGGAAGAAAAACAGGCCGTCATGGACGTGCTGGATTCGGGCATCCTCGCGCAGGGCCCGCGCGTGAAGGCGTTTGAAGAAAGCTTTGCCGCCCTGTGCGGCGTGCGCCACGCCATCGCCGCCTCGTCCGGCACCACCGCGCTGCATATCGCCATGCTGGCGCATAACTTCGGCGAAGGCGACGAGATCATCACCTCGGCCTTCACCTTTATCGCCTCGGCCAACTGCGCCCTGTACGTCGGCGCCCGCCCGGTGTTTGTGGATATCGACCCGCGCACCTTCAATATCAATGTCAACCAGATCGAAGCGGCCATTACCCCGCGCACAAAGGCCATCCTGCCCATTCACCTCTTCGGCCTGCCCTGCGACATGGACGCGATCATGGACATCGCCAGGCGCCATAACCTGATCGTGGTCGAAGACGCCTGCCAGGCGCACGGCGCCACCTACAAAGGCAAGACCGTCGGTTCGTTCGGCACCGGCACCTTCTCGCTCTACCCCACCAAGAACATGACCTCCGGCGAAGGCGGTATGATCACCACCGACGACCCCGCCGTGGATGAAAAATGCCGCGTGGTGCGCAACCACGGCATGCGCCGCCGCTATTACCATGACGAGCTGGGCTACAACCTGCGCATGACCGACCTGTGCGCGGCCATCGGCAACGAGCAAATCAAAAAACTGGCCGGCTTTAACGAAAAACGCCGCGCCAACGCAGCCTATCTCTCCGCCCACCTCAAGGGTGTGGTCACTCCCTACGAACCCGAAGACTGCAAGCACGTTTATCATCAGTACACCGTGCGTGTGCCGGGTGGCAAGCGCGATGCGCTGCGCGCCTACCTTCTGGAGCACGGCGTCGGCTCCGAAGTCTATTACCCCGTGCCGATCCACAAGCAGTCTTTCTACATGAGCGAATTCGGTTACAACCAGTCGCTGCCCGAAACAGAACAGGCCGCCCTGGAAGTGCTCTCGCTGCCCGTGCACCCCGGTCTGAGCCCGGAAGACCTGGAAACGGTCGTCAAGCACGTCAACGACTTCATGGCCCAGGGGTAAGGCGATGACCCGCGTAGCTGTGATTGGCGTCGGTTCGATGGGCCGCAACCATGCCCGCGTGTATTCCGAACTGCCCGGCGTGGAGCTGGTGGCCGTGGTGGACGACAATCCGCAGACGGCCGACAATGTGGCGCGCCAGTTCAACACGCGCGCCTATTCCGATTACCGCCGGATGCTGGCCGAGCAAAAGCCGGAAGCCGTCAACGTGTGCGTGCCCACCGCCCTGCATGAGGAAGTGGCTTCCGCTGTGCTGCGTGCCGGCGCGCACGTGCTGGTGGAAAAGCCGATCGCCGCGACGGTGGACGAAGGCCGCCGCCTGATCGCGCTGGCGCAGGAACAGCAGCGCAAGTTGATGGTCGGCCACATCGTGCGCTTCAACCCCGCCATGCAGGCCCTCAAACAAAAACTGCAGGCCGGAGAATTGGGGCGCATCTTCCAGATCTTCTGCCGGCGCGCCGGCCCCTTCCCCGCCCGCATCCGCGACGTGGGAGTGGTGGTGGACCTGGCCCCGCACGATGTGGACGTGATGCGCTTCCTCACCGGCCTGGATCCGGTGCGCCTGTTCGCCGAAACCGCCCAACGCATCCACACCGAGCACGAAGATCTGCTCTTTGGCATGCTGCGTTTCCCCGAAGGCATCACCGGCGCGCTGGAAATCAACTGGCTGACCCCCACCAAAATCCGCGAGGTACTTGTATTAGGCGAACGCGGCCTGTTCCGCGTGGACGACCTGACGCAAGACCTGTACTTTTATGAGAATGCGCAAGCCGGCGGCGATCTGTGGGGCGGACTTAAGACACTCAAGGGTGTTTCGGAGGGCGGCATGGTGCGTTATGCCCTGCAGCGCTACGAACCGCTCAAAGCCGAATTGCAGGCTTTCCTCAAAGCCGTCGTCGAAGATTCCCCCGTGCCGGTCAGTGGCGAAGACGGCCTGGCCGCGCTGCGCCTGGCGCTGGCGTTGGTGGAATCGGGCGAGACGCATCAGGTCATTGCGTTCTAGCCCGCCCTCCGCGGACTGGAGCGATTCGGAACGAAAACAGGCGGTTGGCGCGGCATTCACGGCGGCCGGCCGCCTTTGCATGAGGTGTCTATGGACTTAATGGAATTGAAAACCAAAGTCGAGCGCAAGGAAGCGCGCCTGGCGGTCATCGGGCTGGGCTATGTCGGCCTGCCGGTGGCGGCCCTCTTTGCCGACGCCGGTTTTGACGTGATCGGTGTGGAAATTCGTGCTGACCGCGTGGCCATGATCAACGCCGGGCGCTCGCCCATCGAAGGCGACGAACCCGGTCTGGCCGCGCTGCTGGAAAAGGTCGTCGGCGCGCGCCGCATGCGCGCCACCCGCGATTACAACGACTTGCGCGACCGCGACATCATCCTGATTGACGTGGAGACGCCGGTGGACGAGCTGCACATCCCGCGCTACGATGCGCTGCGCGCCGTGGCGCGTGACCTGGCGCCTGTGCTTAAGCCCGGCGCGCTGGTCATCGTCGAATCGACCATCGCCCCCGGCACCATGCAGAACCTCGTTTTGCCGCTACTGCAATCCGGCGGCAAGCAGCTCCACCGCGATTTCGCGCTGGGCAACTGCCCCGAACGCGTCATGCCCGGCAAATTGCTGGCCAACCTGCGCAGCCTCAGCCGCGTGCTGGGCGGCAGCACGCCAGAGACGGCCGAAGTGATGCACGCGCTTTACCGCCACATCGTCCAGGCCGACCTGGACACCACCGACTGGATCACCGCCGAGCTGGTCAAGACCACCGAAAACGCCTACCGTGACGTGCAGATCGCCTTCGCCAACGAAGTGGCCATGATTTGCGAAGCCGCCGGCGCGGATGTGTGGAAAGTGCGTGAACTGGTCAACAAATCGCCCTTCCGCAACATGCACCTGCCCGGCGCGGGCGTCGGCGGGCACTGCATCCCCAAGGACCCGTGGCTGCTGGCCTACGGCGTGCAGGGCCGCGACGTGCCCCTGCGCCTGATCCCCGCGGCGCGGGCCATCAACGACGGCATGCCGCTGCACGCCGCCGACCTGCTGGAACGCGGCCTGGCCGCGCACGGCGTTCCGCTGGCCGGCGCGCAGATTCTGGTGCTGGGCTATGCTTATCTGGAAAATTCGGACGACACGCGCAACAGCCCGTCCGAGATTCTGGTGGACGCGCTGCGCGCGCGCAGCGCGGGGGTGGTCATTCAAGACCCCTTCGTGCCGGAGTTCAACCGCGACACGCTGGAAGCCGCCCGCGGCTGCGACGCCGCCGTGGTGATGGTGGCGCACCGCCCTTATGCCGCGCTGGATTGGAACGCGCTGCAGGCCGTCCTGCGCCACCCCGTGCTGGTCGACGGCCGCCGCGTGCTGGATGCCGCCGCGGCCCGCGCCGCCGGCTGGACCTATCTGGGCATCGGCGTCAGTTAGATTTTTGCCAATCAAAGACCCCGAAGGCTTCCGGCTGGAACGCCTTTCGGGGTCTTTTTATTTCCAAGCAAAGGACGCAAAGCAAACCTGAATAACCAATACCGCCGGCCTTGATTGCGTTCATCCTCATCATGCGCGACCATTCGCGCCATTCGTGGCAAGCCCACCCTCGGCCGTGACCGGACAATTAATCGTCTTCCAGCTCCTCATCCTGCCCGGCGGCAGCCTTCAACTCAAACCGCCGGCGGCGATATTCCATTATCGCGCGGTCTCCCTGCACTGGTTTCTCGCCCATCTTCTTGTAACGCGTCTTGACCGGATACTGCTGCGAAACCACCCGGCGGTCCTGGTTGGCGATGAAAATACTGCTCACTTTGCCTGTCCAGTTGAAGAACTCGCGCAGGCCGGGCACACGCACCATGCGCTGATAATAGCGCCCGTACAGGATCGCGTTGTGCTCATCCACCGGCACAAACGCCACCGTAATACGCAAATCCTCGCTGATGCGATTCTCCCAGAAGTTGGGCAGATACATCAGCAGAAACGGCGGGCGCTGCGGGTCGGGCAGGTCTTCCATGCGCAACGCCGGGCTGCCGTCATCCAACCGGTTGTACACCCACAACTTCATCACGTTGCCGTCCCAGCGCACCAACGGGCCATCCACCACGCTGCGCCCGCCGCGCCCGATGGTGGTGGCATGGATGAACGCCAGGTGCATCACGTCCAGTTGATTTTCCACCATGCGCGAATAATGCACCGGCCAGTGCTGTTGAAAACTGGAATAGGTAAAGCCGTCTTCCAGCGAAAGGTCGTATTGCAGCGGCGGCAAATCGGCGCGGTCCTCGCCCCACCAGATCCAGAGCATATTCAGCGCCTCGCGCACCGGGTAGCCCGCGACTCGCATGGCTTTGGGCACCTCGCCGTTGCGCCCCAGCGCCGGGATGTATGTGCATGCACCGCTGCCGTCAAACTCAAAACCGTGAAACGGGCAGGCCAGATGATCGCCGGTGACCTTGCCCTGGCTCAAGCGCGCGCCCAGATGCGGGCAAAGATCGCGCTGACAATGCACCCGCCCCGCCGCGTCACGCCAGAAGAGCAGTTTCTCGCCCATGCGCGTCACGCCGACTGCCCGATTTTTGGGCACTTCCCGCGATTCCAGCACCGCGTACCATTGATTGCGAATCATTTCATTTACTCCCCACCCGAATTGCATTGCCTGAATCGATTGTACACGCTATCCGTGAAGACCGTACCCGTCGCGGCTCAACAAAAAACGGGCGAAGAGTACACTTCGCCCGTTCGGTTTCCGAATGCAAATACTGTTATTGTTTCTTATCCAGCTCTTCCAGTGTCTGTTCATCCTGGCGCAAATTCTTGAAGCGCAGCACCAGGCTGATCAGGTACACGCCGATCGTGCCGAAGATCACCGCATAGCCGGCGATCATGAACGTTGTGGTATTGGGGATGGCATCCATCTGCATCACTCCATCAACTTAATCTTGAGATGTTCGACCCGCTGCGCCAGCAAACCCAGGCGAATGCGGTGCCAGTACACCGTGACAAACAGCACGGTGAATGTTACCAGGCTAAACATGAACGTGGTCAGCATTTTGGGCGACATATCAAAGCTGCCTTCCGCCGAGGGGTCGTTGCTGCCGATCACCACCGGGTGGATGGTGCGGAAGATGCGGATGGAGAAGAAGGTCAGCGGCACGCTGAGGAAACCGACGATCGCGTAAATCGCGCCAAAGCGCGCGCGCTTTTCGGGTTCGTCAATGCCCTGACGCAGCAACAAATACGCGGCGTAGATCAATTCCATGATCGTCACCGTCGTCAGGCGCGGATCCCAGGTCCACCATGTATTCCAGGTGGGGTAGGCCCAGATCGAGCCGGTGACGATGCCGATCAGCATAAAGACCATACCGATTTCCACCGCCGCCACTTCATACACATCCCATTTCAGGTCTTTGGTGCGCAGATACATCACACCGCAGACCGCCGCCGCGGTAAAGCCCAACATGCCGATCCAGGATGCGGCCACATGGAAATAGAAAATCTTCTGCACAGCGCCCATATTGACTTCCATCGGGGCATATCCGAAGACCAGATAGGTCGCCGCGGCGACCAGCGCCAGGGTGACCCAGCCCAGTACCGTCAGTGCAACCGGTTGACGCTTCATATGTTCTCCTCCTCAATCCGATTCAACAGTTATTCTTCCACAACCGCATCAAACACCATAAACGAAATGGCCGTAAAGATGATGTCGTACGCAATCAGCAAGGTCAGCCAGGGGGTGATCTCGCTCATCTCCAGCCCCTGCAGATATCCCCCGCTGGCCTTCACCGCCGCCACCAGCAGCGGGATGATCACCGGGAAGAGCAGGATGGGCAGCAGCACATCGCGCGTGCGCGCCTGCACCGCCATGCTGGCCAGCAGCGTGCCGATCGACACATAGCCCAGCGAGCCCAGGAATACCGTCAACAGCAGACCGGGCTGCAGCAAATTTTGATTGTACAGAATGCTGTACACCGGCAGCACAATCGCCGCCACGATCAGCATAAAGACCAGGTTGGCCAGCACCTTGCCAAAGTAAATCGCCGTGCGATCCACCGGCGCCAGCAGCAAACCGTCCAGGCAGCCGCGGTCCTTTTCCACTGCCATCGAGCGGTTTAGTCCCAACGTGCCGGCGAAAGTAAAGGTCGCCCAAATCACCCCGCTGGTTACGCTGGCGCGTGCCGAGGCGTCCAGATCGAGCGCGAAGTTGAAGATAAAGATCACCAGCAGAGCAAAGACCAGCATGGACGAAATCAGCTCACGGCTGCGGCGTTCGGCGGCCAGATCTTTCCAAACCACCGCCAGCATCGAGCGCAGGAAGGGCGTCAATCCGTTCATTGTGCCGCTCCCTGGGCTTCAACCGCCTGCAGCGCCGTGCGATAAAACGCCAGCAGGCCGTCCTGCGGCAGGTCAGCGTGCTGCACCGAGGCCTGAATGCGCCCGCGCGTCAGCACGTCAAAGCGCGAGGCCAGATCCGCCGTACGGGCCAGATCGTGCGAGGTCATCACCACGGTGCGTCCGCGCGCGGCGACGGTTTTGAGCACCTCGTCCAGCATCGCGCAGGCGTCCTGGTCCAGCCCCGTGTGGGGTTCGTCCAGCAGCAGCACGTCCGGGTCGTGCAAAATGGCCCGCCCGATGGCCAGGCGCTGCTGCATGCCGCGCGAGAAGGTACGCACCAGATCACGCCGGCGCGGCGCCAAACCCACCAGGTCCAACACCTCGCTGACGCGCCCATGGAGATTGTCGAGCGCGTACAGGTTGGCGTAAAACCGCAGATTCTCCTCGGCGGTCAGGTCGGCGTACAGCAACGGCATGTGTGAAACCACCCCCAGGCGGCGGCGCACCGCGGCGGCTTCTCGCGGCAGGGCGTACCCGGCAATTTTCACATCGCCCAGCGAAGCGCGCGAAAGCGACGACAGGATGCGCAAAAAGGTCGTTTTGCCGGCGCCGTTCGGCCCCAGCAGCGCGACAAATTCGCCCTGCGCCACCTCAAAATCCAGGCCGCGCAGCACCGTTTTCGGTCCAAAGCGTTTGACCAGCCGTTTGACTTCGATCATGCGTCGCCGATCCGTCTATTCACTTTCCTGCAATTTGGCCAGCCGCTCTTTCAGCTCGGCGCGGCGTGTGTCGTAGGCTTCGCGGCTAATCTCGCCCGCCTGGAACTGATCGTCCAGGGCGATGACCGCGTCCATGATCGTTTCCGCTGTTTCGTCATCCTCCGCTTCCACGTCATCCGCGGCAGATTTACTCCGGCGCAGCAGGTAAATGCCCACGCCGACCAGCGCCAATGCCAGCACGCCCATGCCAATGATCAACGGCTGGCGGTCAAACGGCTTCTCTACGGTCACTTCCACCGCGTCACCAGCCTGCAGCTCGCCCGAGGCGAACAGCTGCACATCCATATTCTGAATGTTGCGCACACCCTTGTCGGCCAACTGCGGGCTGCGCAGGCTGACCGCCGTGCTGGTCAAAATCAAGCTGACGCTCTGCACGCGCACCGGCATGACCATCGCAAAGTCGGTGCGATTGTTGTAGGGCAGGTCGTACATGTACACAATTTGCTGGCTGACGCCCGGCGCCACCGGTTCATACGACACCACCGTGCCGTTATCCTCGGTCACCATGCCGCCTTCTTCCAGCTGCAGGTTGCTCGCGCCTTCCGGCAGGGCAACACGCACCACCGGCTGGTCGGGCGACGGCGAGACAATCACTTTATCGGTCGGATTGGTCACGATCAGAATGTTGGCCACCTGCAGCACACCCGGCGTATCCAGATTGAGGATGACGTGCAAGCGCTCCGCCACCAACACCGTGGCGTCTGTGCTTGGCTCGGTGATGGTGATATCCAACACCGCGGGCTGACCGCTGGTCAGGTCGGTGCCGTGCAGGATATCCGAATTGTAGGTCACATCCTTGTAGTCCACCACGGTCAGGAACACCCGATCGGGGGCCATTTCCACGTTTTCAAATTTGTAACTACCATCCGGCGCGGCCGGGGTGGTGAGTGAGAAGGTCATTTTCATGCTGTCGTACGCCTGCAGCATCACTTCCAGCGGCAAACCGGCCGGCAGCGCATCGCCGCTCGCCAGGCTGACTTTGCCGGTGATGGTGACGGTGGCCGGCGCGGCCGGGGTTTCCGTCACAGCCGGCGTTTCACCTGCCGCAGGGGTTTCCGACGCAGCCGGCGTCGCACCCGCCGCGGGGGTTTCGGTCACAGCCGGGGTTTCACTAGCAACGATCCCTGCAGCCGGCGCGGAGCTGCGCTGCGCCGGGGCCTCGCCCGGGTTAAACGCCGCCAGGCTGAGCGCGCGCACATATGCCGCCGCCGCCCAACGTTCCGCTTCGGTCAACTTCTCGCCAAAGGCCGGCATTTCGCCCGTACCCCGGGTGATGAAATCCACCAGATCCTGGTTGGAAAGCTGTCCCAGGGTTTCCAGTTTCGTCCAATCGTTGCCGCCGCGGCCATCGGGGCCATGGCACGCCTGGCACTGCGCCACAAAAACGCTCTGCCCGGCCGCCAGTTCTTCCTGGCTGGTGCTCAGCAGATAGGCATAGGCCACCGCACTCCAGCGCTGCGCATCCGAAAGCGATGCGAAGGGGGGCATGCCGCCGCCCTGCTGCATCGTGCCGTTGGTGAGCATCTCATACCACACCACCGGCGATGCCACGCGCGCGATCTCGTCGCTGGCCAGGGCCGGCACCGGCACCGGCGATTTGGGCGCCAGTTCACCTTCGCCCCAACCGGTCAGTCCGTGGCAGGGCGCGCAGCGTTCGGCATACAGTGCCTGGCCGGTCACCGGCGCGGCAGCCGGAGCTGCCACCGTTTCGGCCGGAGCCGAAAAATCAACGCGCGAACCGGGCGGGGGTGTCACATCACCTGCCAGCGAGCAGGCCGACAGGCCGAGCAGCACGATAACGCCGGCCAGAGCAAAACGGGTCCAGTGTCGGCTCATAGCGTTGCTCCACAGCGCGGGCAGAACGCATCGGATTTCTGCACCGGTTTGCCGCATTTGGGGCAAAAGCCGGCCGATTTTTCTTCGCGGGCACGCCGGCGCGCCGCAATTTGCGCTTCCAGTTCGTCCGCCGGCGCTGCGGCCGGGGCGTTGTCCCGGCGTGCATCCGCGCGCCGCGCCGCCACGGCGGCTTCCAGGCGGCTTTCGGCACTCGTGCGTCCAGTCGCCGGTTCCATCTCATCCAGCTTGCGCAGCACATCCGCGCCGCTCTGCAGCAGCGCCATACGCTGCGCGGGGTAATCATCTTCCGGGATCTTGCCCAGCGTGTGGTCAAAATCCAATTCCTGCAGCGCCGTCAACACCCGGTCGCGTTCGGCCAGCAATGCCGAGCGAGCATGATCCTGCGGGGTATCCAGGCGGTGCGCCGCCGCGCGCGCGCGCGGTGAGTGGATAAACGGCCCACCCACAAACACGGCCACGCCCAGAACCACCGCCACCAGCATCAAAATCGAACCGATATCCATAATGTCTTCTCTCTCTTACTTCAGCAAAGGATCAATGGCCGCCTGGATTTCTTCCAGAGAGGTGAAGGGGCCAATCTTGATCGAGGCCAGCTTGCCCTGGCGGTCGTAAATGTAGGTTTCCGGCACGCCACGGATGCGGAAGATCTGCGACACCCGCCCGCCAAAGTCTGGTGTGTTGGGGTAGGTGATGTCAAAGCGGCGCAGATAGTCCAGCGCCTTGGGTTCGGTATCGGAATAGCCCACGCCCAGGAAAATCACATCGCCAGACGGCTGGTACGAGCGCCAGGCGGCTTCCAGATCGGCGGCCTCGTCTTCACAGGGCAGGCACCACGACGCCCAGAAGTTGAGCACCACCACTTTTCCGGCGGTATCCGCCGAGTGGAATTCCGATTTATCGTAATTCACCACACTAAATGGCGGCAATGCATCGCCAACTTGCACCTTGCGCGCCGAATTGGCCAGCCCGGCGCCTATGATCGCCAGAAAACCGACCAACGCGACGAAGATCAGTGCAACCAGCCAGCGCGGCATGGGCCGTTTTGCTTCGGGAGATTTGGTTTCCATTCCGTGCTCCAGGTCAGGATTTCTTTTCGCGGCGGCGCAATTCATCTTCCATGCGCGCCAGGTAGGGGTCGATTTGCGCAGGCGCTGCAGGTGGGGTTTCCACCGCCGGGGCCGCTTTGCGCCGGCTGTTGCGCAGCACCAGGGCGAGCAGCGCGATACCCGCCAGAATGATCACCGGCGGCACCACGTACACCAGCCAGTTCAAACCGCGCGCCGGGGGCACATCCAGCACCCGGTCGCCGTACAACTGCGCAAAGTCCGCGCGAATTTCAGCCGCCGTTTTGCCTTCCGCCAGCTTGGAGCGGATCAGCTCGCGCCATTCGGCGCAGCTTTGCGTGGGGCAGACGTCCAGCGGGATATTCTCGCACACCGGGCAGTACATCGTCTTGGCCACCGCGTTGACCTGATCATCAGTCGGTACGGTCGGTGTGGACGATTGGGCCGCGCCAGCGCCAGACATCAGCGTCAGCGCCAGCACAGCCAGCAACAGCGCGGCAAACGGGTATCGCCAGTGATTCCTCATGCGTTTTTCTCCTCCCCGATCAGGCGCGGGCTGCCGCGCGCGCTCGTTGTGCATGGCGCGCCTTTTCCGCTTCCGGGTCGCGATCAGGCCAGGCAGCCACCATCGTGCCCAGAATGAACACCAGCGAGCCAATCCACAGCCAGTTGACCAGCGGGTTGTGATAAACCTTGATGGTCACGCCCGCCGGGTCCCACCCGACCAGCAGCGTATACAGGTCGCTTTCCAGCGTGCTGCGCACGCCGGGGATGGTCGCCGGCTGCTGGCTATCCAGGAAAACGTCGTAGCGCGGAAAAAGCTGCCCAAGGTTGGAATCCCCGCGGGTGATATCCAGCGTGGCGCGCGCCACGTCGCGGTTATCGTTGGTGGTGAACATATCCAGCCCTTGCAGCGTTACGGTGTAACCGTCCAGGTGCAGCTGTCCGCCTTCGACCAACGTCGCCTGGGTTTCGGTTTGCAGGAATTCAATGCCGATGATGCCGAGCGCCATCAAAACCACGCCCACATGGATGATATACCCGCCATAGCGGCGGCGATTGCGTCCCGCCAGGTTCCACAGCGAAACCGGCAGCGCCTCGCCCGTCGCGCGGCTGCGCGCCGCCACAGCGCGGGCATATTCATAGAACGTGATGAACGCCGTCAGGCCGCAAATCCACAGCGCCACAATCGCCAGCGCCTCGCGCATGCCCAGAGCCACACACAGTACCGGCACCGCCAGCGAAGCCAGCGCCGGTTTCCACAACGCGCGCCCCAGCGTCTTGCCAGTGGAATGACCCCAGGCCGAAAGCGGCGCGATGCCCATCAGCAGCACCAGCACGGCAAACAGCGGGCCGGTGGCCGATTCGTAGAACGACGGGCCGACGGTCACTTTTTGGCCGGTGAAGACTTCCGAAATGATCGGGTACACCACACCGGTGAAGCAAATCACCAAAATGCTCATAAAGAGCAAGTTATTCACCAGGAAGAGCGATTCGCGCGAGAGCAGCGATTTCATCTCGCCTTCGGCGCGCAGATCGCCCCAGCGCCAGATCAGCAGCGCCACGGAAATCACAAAGGTGAGCGCAATGAAACCGAAGAACATCGGGCCAATGGCGCTTTGCGAGAAGGAATGCACCGAGGACAGCACACCTGAGCGCGTCAGGAACGTGCCGAAGATGACCAGCGCGTAGGTCAACACCACCAGAATCATGTTCCAGCGTTTGAACAGACCGCGTTTTTCCTGGATCATCACCGAGTGCAGGAAGGCCGTGCCGCTCAACCACGGCATGAAGGCCGCGATTTCCACCGGATCCCAGGCCCAGTAGCCGCCCCAGCCCAGCACGTCATAGGCCCAGCGGCTGCCCAGCACCAACCCCAGCGAGAGGAACAGCCAGGCCACCAGCGTCCAACGGCGCGTCAGACGAATCCAGCGGTCGTCGGTGCGCCCGGTGACCAGCGCCGCCACGGCAAAGGCAAACGGGATGACGAAGGACACAAAGCCGAGGTACAGCATCGGCGGGTGAATGACCATGCCCGGATGGCGCAGCAGCGGGTTCAAGCCGCGCCCGTCCACCGGAGTCGCCGCCATGGTGCCGGCCGGTTGGAACATGGCCTGCACCACCGAACCGTCCGGCTTCAGCCACATCGTCTCAAATGGATTCTCAAAGAACACGCTCAGCGCGAGGAAGAAAGCCAGCGTGACCAGCGAAACCAGAATGACCCACGGCAGGAACTCGTGGTCGCGGTCCCATTTGCGCAGCGTCACCGCCGAAGCGAAGGCCGCCATCAGCCATGACCAGAAGATCAGCGAGCCGGCCTGCCCGCCCCACAACGCCGTGACCTTGAGGTACAACGGCATGCTGTCGCTGGTGACGTTGTAGACGTACGCCACTTCGTAATGGCCGCTGACCAGCAGGTAAATAATGCTGAACGCGACCAGCGTGATCAGCGGGAAGATCAGCAGCATGGCACGCCGCGCCGATTCAATCAGCGCGACGTTTTTTCGGGATACGCCCAAGAGGGAGACGACAATCCCGTACAACGACACAATCAAACTCAATAAGAGAGCGCCGTAACCGAAATTCGCTACCATGAATGTTCTCCTACAGGCAAGGCACACGCCGCGGGCGATAAATTGCCACGCGGCGGGGATTGCGGGGTGATACCGCTAAGGATATTTAGTTGCTTTGTTCAGGGACCGCTTCTTCATAGCGGCTGGGGCATTTCAGCAGCAGGTCGCTGGCATAGAAAATGCCATCTTCGCCCAGTTTTCCGGTCAGGATGGCCTGGGCTTCGTTCTTCAGCAGATCCGGGCGAACGCCTTCGTAATGAACCACCAGCCGCTCGCGCGTGGGGTCCATCACAGCTTCGTGCAGCGCCTGCGCCAGACCGCCTTCCGTCTCCAGTTCCTTGTTATCGCCAGGGATGTGCGCGATGGTGAAGCTCAGCTGGAGGGTTTTGGCGTCGTACTGGATGGTATCCCCCAGCACTGCGCCGGAAATACGCACGTCACGCCCAACCACCTCTTTGCCCTTCGCGTTCAATTCGTCAACAGTAAGGAAATACTGAGCATTGGCCTGTAAACTGGTAAAGACGAGCAGGCCCACCGCGGCGATGATGAGGATACCGCCAAGAACAAACTTGTTGAACTTCATCCAGCTCCTCCTGAAAGCTCCATCTCGGTTGCAGGTAAACGCAAACAGCCCTGTCGTATTGTGCCACCGGATGATTAAAAGATTGTGAGATTCGAGCAACAGGTTGGTGAGAAATATTTCACAAGCACCCTCGCCCGATTCAGGCATTAATGATAAGAATAATCGATTGTAACACAGCCCCCGCCCATCCGTGAAGGCTGCTAAAAAAAAAGCGCGCCCGCGGTTGCGAGCGCGCCCGGCAATCCAATCCAACTTCACTTCACCCGGGATAAGATCAGGGTATCATTCCATTGCTCGTTGACCAAGGTCAACACATCGTCTTCAACCTGAAAGGTAAACGCAATCGGCTCTCCGCCCATATCCGCAGGCGGAGTCAGCACCATGCGCCCTTTGTCCGTGAATTCAAATGTCGCCACATACGGTTCATCTCTCTCATATACCACCACGGTGCCCCCTCGCTTGAACTGCAAGGTCAGCCCTTCGTCTTCGCTATACCATGTCCCGTACAGGACGTTGTTCGGGTTAAACACCCCAGCAATGGCCAGAATCGCCATCACCAGTGCCACCAGCCCGGCAACCCCCGCGATCCAGGTCCATTTGGGCAGGATCCGTTTCGCAGCGGGTTGGGAGGCGTAAGGCGCATAGGTCGGATACGGGGGCGGGTAAGCCGGCTGCGCACCCTGCGGCGCGACCGGGCCGCTCTGCGCGCCACCTACCGGCGTACTCTGCACGCCACCAACGGGTGCACCACAGCGCGCGCAGAAGCGCGCATTTTCGGCCAACGATTGACCACAATTGGAACAGAACATGGGGGTTTCCTCCACAGAGCCAGATGATAAACCAATCAGCGCATGCGGCGCTTCCACTCTTCTTTCAACTGCAAGGTACGCGGGGATTCACCGGAAGGCAGGCTGAGGAAATCAGCCAGCAAGCGGTTAAATTTGCTGCTCTCCTCCAGCATCGGAAAATGCCCCGACGGATCAAAGAGCACGGCATGGGTATGTTCGGGTAAATTGCCCAACTGTTCGGCGCTCGGCGCAGGGATGAGCGGGTCCGTCTGTCCATGCACCAGCAGCACCGCACCGGCGGTGGTGCGCCAGGTTTCCTGCGCGCTGAAGGCGCTCATCGCCGCAAACGAAGTCGCCAGCGCCGCCGGGTCGGTTTTACCCGTCTCGCCGCGCACTGGCTCCAGCTCTGTGCGGCGCGCCAGTAGCCAATCCGATAGTTCCGCCGGCAGCGCGCTGCGCAGGCGCGGGTGAATGCCCTGCTCGCTCAACGGCAGCGACACAGCCATAACGCGATCCACGTAATCCGGGTGCTGCGCGGCGTAGAGCGTAGCCACCACCGCGCCCAGGCCGTGACCGATCAACGCCGTGCGGGCGATACCCATTTGCTCCAAGAACTGATTCAACAACGCCACCTGCTGATCCAACGAATAGTGGCGCGTGTTTTTGGCGGTATCGCCAAATCCCCAAAAATCCAGCGCGTACGCGCGATAGCCCGAAGCAGCGGCCTGCATGGCAGGCACCCAGTATCGCCAGGAACCCACCCAGCCATGCAGGAAGATCAACGGGCGGCCGCGCCCGAGGACCTCGTAATGGACAATTTCCTGCTCCAGCAGAATCGCGCTCATCGCTAGGGTGAATTACGCCTTTCCGTGCTGCGTCAAAAGCTCGCGCACGCGCTGCACCAGCTCATCCGGCGCAAAGGGTTTCAACAAATATTCATCCGCGCCCGCTTCCAGCCCGGAGCGAATTTCCGATTCCTGCCCTTTGGCCGACAGGAACACCACCGGAATGTGCTGAATACTGGGTTCAGCCTTCATCTTCTGGCAAGCCTCATATCCGGTCATGCGCGGCATGCGCACATCCATCAAAATCAGGTCGGGGATTTCCTGCAGCGCCGCCTGAACGGCCTCTTCCCCATTGGTTGCCGTCACCACCTCGTGCCCGGCAAACCGCAAGGTAAAACCGATCAAATCTCGAATATCTCGTTCGTCTTCCGCTACCAAAATTTTTGCCATTTCAGGTTACTCCTCCTTGGAATACACGGGCAAAGTGAAGGAGAAGACGCTTCCTCGCCCGGGAATACCTTCGCTGGTGAACCAGATGCGCCCTTTGTGCATCTCCACCAGCACGCGGGCCATCGACAGTCCCAAACCCGTGCCCGCCGTAGCCAGCACCAGCGGATCCTCGCCGCGGTAGAACCGCTCGAAGATGCGTCCCTGCACCTCCGGCGCAATCCCCACGCCGTTATCCACCACATCCACCTGAACGTCCTGCCCCACCTGCGCGGCGCGTAACACCACCTGCCCACCTGCCGGCGTGTAATTATAGCCGTTCATCAGCAGGTTGTAGATCACCTGACGCACGCGCTCGGCATCGCCCAACACGGCCGGCAAATTGTCCGGCACGTCCAATTGCAGCTCCAGCGGCTTCTTCTCCTGCGCGCCACGCTTGCAGAATTCCGCGGCCACCGATTCAATCACCGGGCGAAGCTCCAAACGCTCCATCGTCAGGCGCACATTCCCGGTTTCCACCCGCGAGATATCCAGCAAGTCTTCCACCAGCACACCCAGGCGCAGCGCATTCTCCCGCACCACTTGCAGAAAATGCTCCTGCTGCGCGGTAATCGCTCCGGTCGCGCCCATCAGCATCACTTCCACATAGCCCTTGATGGATGTGAGCGGCGTACGCAATTCGTGGCTGACATTGGCCACAAATTCAGATTTCATGCGGTCCACTTCCACTTCGCGGGTTACATCGCGGAAGATGGAAACGGTGCCCAGGAACGATGACCGCCAAAAAACCGGCGCCAGGCTGACCTGCACAATGCGCCCGTTTTCCAATTCCAATTGCTCGGTATACTTCTCGCCGCTGGGCGCGGCCGATTTCGCCTCGCTCCAACGCCGGATGGTGTTCAGCCAGACCAGACCGGCCTTGCCAAACAGGCCGGAGAAGGCGTCCAGCGGTTGGCCCGGCACCTTGTGCGGCTCCAGCCCAAGAATATCTCCAGCCGAGGCATTGAACAGGTCAATGCGATTTTGCGGGTTGGTCACCAGCACACCGTCGGCCACCGCTTCCAAAATGGCGCGCGATCGGCTGGCGTCAATTTGCTGCTCGCGCAGCATACCGCCCAGGCGCTCGGCCTGATCGCGGATCAGTTTGAACAGCTCGGCGTTGTTCAATGCCACGGCAATCTGGCGCGACGCGGCTTCCAGCAAATTAACCTGTTCGGCAACAAAGGTGCCCGGCGCGCGGTGGAAGAGCATCAGCGCGCCCAGCACATCCTCGCCCAGCACCAACGGCAAGGCCATCAGGCTGCGATATTCGGGCCGCTGGTCGGGCGCAATCATCCAGCGCACGTCGGCGTGCATATCCTCCACCAGCGTCCCGCTGCGTTCTTTGATCACCCGATTCATCACTTCTTTTTCCAGCCAGACCGGCGCTTTGCGGCCGTTTTCCAACGACACCAACCCACCGCCGGCCTGATAGTTCGTATTGATGTCTTGCGCCAACAAGATCAGGCTTTGCTCGGCGCCAAAGGTCTCGTTGAGCACCGCCAGTGTACGGTTGAGTACCTGGTCCATGTCCAGGCTGGCGGACAATTCGGTGAGGATGCGCAGAAGTGCCTGCGAATTGCGATGCTCGAGCCGCAATTCGGCCGTGCGGTCGGTCACACGCTGCTCCAGGTCGGCGGTCAACCGCCGCGTTTCGGCGAACAGGCGCGCGTTTTGCACCGCCACAGCCGCCTGGTTGCACATCGTGCGCGCCAGTTCAATTTCCGGCAGCGAGAAGCGGTATTCGCCGTCGTTTTGCAGCAGCAGCCAGCCGTGCAGGCTGCCGGCGCTGATCAGCGGCACGATGCACAATGAACGGGTAGGGCGTTGCGCCAGGTAGCCTTCGCGCAGTCCGGCCAAATCCGGTTCGGCGCTCACATCCGCGCTGCTGAAAATACCCTGTGATTCGCGCAGATGCTCAAGCAGATCGCTAAAGGGCAGGGATCGCGGCAGTGTCTCATCGGCTTGCGCCGGTGTTTCACTTTGCAGCAGCAGCCCGCCCTGCTCATCCAGCATCAAAGCCGCCACCCGGTTGAGGCCCAGCGCGTTGATCAATTGCCGGGCGGTGACGGCCAGAATGGTGTTCCCATCCAGCGATGCGCCCAGCTCGGACGACAGGCGGTTGAGCAAGGCCAGACGTTGCGAACGCTGGTCCAATTCGGCGGCGCGGCTCTGGCTTTCTTCAAACAGGCGCGCGTTTTCCAACGCCACAGCCGCCTGGCTGGCAAATGTCATCGCAGCCTGCACATGGTCGGCGGTGTAAAAATCGGCTTCCGTCTTTTCCAGGGCAATCACGCCCACCAGCTCGCCCTTGGCAATCAGCGGCACGCCCAACCAGGAGAGATGGTCCGGTTCAATCAACGCGGGGAAGCGCGCGTCGGCGCGCACATCCGGCACGCGTTCCGGAGCGCGGCTTTGCAGCATGGCCTGGAACAAGGCGCTGTCCTCCAGCGAGACGCTCAAGCCGATGCGGCTTTCGCTGTCGCTGAATCCGAGCGCATCAGCGACTGTCACCTGCTGCCCGGCGCGCAGCCAGAGCGTGGCGGTGGCGAACGGCACCACCGAGCCAAGCAACTGCAGCAGCGAGCCGAGCAGTTCGCGGCTGTGCAAACTGGCGGTCAGCGCCCCGGATACCTGCGTCAGCGAGTGTAGTTGGCGGGCGCGGTCTTCGGAAGAAACAAACAGGCGCGCGTTTTCCAGCGCCAGGGCTGCCTGTCGCGCCAGCGAAAACGCCAGCGAAACGCTCTCCGCGCCCATCGCGCCGTTAGTGGCAAAGTTATCCAGCACCAGCACGCCCAACGGCGTGTCGCCCACCGCCAGCGGCACCGCCAGGCTGGTCAGCGGCGCCCGCCCGTTGGTGGCGTGGCGATACAGCAGCAGGTCGTCGGGGGTCAGCGTGTAATCGCGGGCGAAATCCACATCCGAAACCAGAATCGGCTGGCCGGCCTGGTAAGCGCGCAGCGGCAGCGGCGCGCCGTTGACCGATTCGGCCACGGTCAGTTGAATTTGCAGCAGCGATTCCGTATCGGGGTAGCCCATCGCGGCAGAGGCATTCAGGCCGCCGGCGCGCTCGCCCCACATCGCCACCCAACCGCACTGCGCGCCGTCCACCGCTTCCACGGCGCTCTCCACCAGTGTCTGCAAAATGCTGGAGGGATCCAGGCTGCCCAGTTTGCGGCTGAAAGCCAGCATCTCGTCCATTTCCTGCAGGTGGCGGCGGGTTTCGAAAATCAAATCCAGGTTTTGCAAAATGGCGGATACCTGACGGGCCAACTGTTCAAACAGCAGCCGGTCGTCTGTGGTATCGCCCGGCAGGGTGCGCGTGCCGAGCGCCAGAATGCCCAGCGACCGCGCCGGCGAAATGGGCAGGTGCAGGCCGATCAGGCTGCGGGCATCCAGCGCAGTGAGCAGCGGGTTGCCGCTCCATTCGCTGTTGCCGGTCAGGTCGGCCACCAGCGGCATGACGCCGTCCGCCAGCATCTGGCGCAGCGGATTGCGCTGCCCAAAGAGCGCTTCGGGCAGCACGCCCTCCGGCAGGCTGCCGATGCTCTCCAAAATGTGCGG
>DAOUGY010000049.1:0-14921 GCA_034428975.1 Anaerolineaceae bacterium
GCCGGGCGACAACGTGCTGATGGGCGTGGAGCTGATCGTGCCGGTGGCGCTGGAGCAAGGCTCGAAGTTCGCGATCCGCGAAGGCGGTCTGACCGTCGGCGCTGGTATCATTACCAAGATTCTGGACTAGGTGAGACATGGCAAAGCAGAGGATTCGCATTCGCCTCAAGGCATACGATCATCGTGTGCTGGACCAGTCGGCCAAACGCATTGTCGAAACGGCCGAACGCAGTGGTGCTCATGTGACCGGCCCCGTGCCGCTGCCCACCCGCACCGAACGCTTCACCGTGCGCCGCTCGAGCTTTATTGATAAGGATTCGCACGAGCACTTTGAAATCCGCACCCACAATCGTCTGATCGACGTGGTGGACCCGGATTCGAAGACGATTGATATGCTGATGCGGTTGAACTTGCCCGCTGGTGTCGATATCGAGATCAAGCTGGTTTAAGAACCGGACAGAACGCGAAAATGGAGAGCTCCGGCCCTCCCGGCGAACAAACTGCGCGGTAACATTGGGCGGTCGCAATGGGCGGCCCCCCAATGTTCCTGCCGCGGAGTCTGGTCAGATTATTAATAATGCGATATAATTGCGTGGTTTTCGGGCTATAAATGCCCGTTAAAATCAGGCGGTGTAAGAGTGTCCTGCGAGCGACAGTCCAGAGACGGCCAATCGCGACCAGGGAACTGACTGCACCGCGCCCGGAGATGATGCAGCCGAGCCCAGGCTGACAGTCTCGTCAATATCTTTTCGAAGGAGAAAACCGAAGATGTTCAAGGGGCTAATTGGGAAGAAAATCGGCATGACCCAGATTTTCGATGAAGCCGGCGCGGCTGTGCCCGTGACGCTGATCGAAGCTGGGCCATGCTTCGTTACCCAGATTTGCACGCCCGAAAAAGAAGGTTATTCGGCCGTGCAGTTGGGTTACGATGAGGTCAAACCGAAGCGTTTGACTCAGGGTGAACTCGGGCATCTTAAGCGCAGCAATCTGCCCCCGCTGCGCTTTTTGCGTGAGTTCCGTGTGAAAGATCCTCAGGTGGAAGCCGGTGACAAGGTGGATGTGGCTGTTTTCAGCACCGGTGAACGTGTGGATGTCATTGGCACCAGTAAAGGTAAGGGGTTTGCGGGCGGCGTGAAGCGCTACCATTTCCGCGGTGGCCCCAAGACCCACGGTCAGTCCGACCGCCTGCGCGCGCCTGGCTCGCGCAGCTCGACGACGACCCCGGGTCGTGTGTACAAAGGGGCGCGTGGTCCGGGTCATATGGGCAATGACCGTGTGACGGCGCAGAGCTTGAAAGTTGTGCTGGTCGATCCCGAACGCAATCTCCTGGGTGTTCGCGGCTCCGTTCCCGGTGGACGCGGTAGCCTGGTGCTGATTAGGGAGGCCCGTAAGCAGTAGCGGGTGCCCTGGTAACCGTTAATCTGAGGGAGCGAAGTAACTATGGAATACGATGTCTTGAACATGGAAGGCAAGAAGGTTGGTTCGGTGGAATTGCCCGAAACAATCTTTGATGCTCCGATTAATGTGGATTTGATGCACCAGGCTTATGTTCGCCAGATGACGAACGCGCGCCTGGGCACGCACGACACTCAGACCCGCAGCGAAGTGACCGGCGGCGGTCGCAAGCCATTCCGCCAGAAGGGCACGGGTCGCGCCCGCCAGGGTTCCACGCGCGCTACGCAGTGGAAAGGCGGCGGTCGTGTGCATACTCCCCATCCCCACGCGTACACCCTGCGCATGCCGCGCAAGATGCGCCGCGCCGCGGTTTGCTCCGCGCTGTCGGTCAAATTGGCCGAGGCGTCGATTGTGGTGGTGGACGAGCTGAAACTGGCCGAGCCGAAGACCAAATGGATGGTGCAGGCCCTCAACGCTCTGGTGGGTGATTCCAGCGCTCTGATCCTCATCCCGGAAAAAACGGCCGATTACGAAGGCGTGATCCGTTCGGCCGGCAATATTCCGGATGCCAAGATCCTGCTGGCTTCGTATCTGAACATCCGCGATCTGCTGACCTTCGACAAGCTGGTCTTGCCGGTGGCGGCGCTGGATGTGATCAAGGCCAACCTGGGCTAGGTAGGAGGAAACAATGTCTACGATTTATGATGTGCTCCGCCGCCCGCTGGTGACCGAAAAGTCGAACTACCAGGTGAGCAAACTGCACCAGTACGTGTTTGAAGTGACGGAAGACGCCACCCGCACGCTGGTGAAGGATGCGGTAGAGAAACTGTTTAAAGTTACCGTGGTTCGGGTGAATGTGCTCAACATGCCTGCCAAGCGCACGCGCCGCGCTCGTAGCCGCCGCGTTGCCGTGCGGAGTTCCGGTTACAAGAAGGCTGTGGTGACGCTGGCTTCGGAAGACCGCATTCCGCTCTTTGAAGGAGTTGAATAATGGCTATCAAGGTCTATAAGCCAATTACCCCTGGCCAGCGCGGGATGACCGGTTACTCGTTTGACGAGATCACCAAGGACCGCCCCGAACGCTCGCTGGTTGTCATTCGCAAGGCCCATGCCGGCCGCAACAATTACGGCAAGGTGACCGTGCGCCATCAGGGTGGTGGTGTGCGCCAGTACATCCGCCTGGTGGATTTCCGCCGCAATAAAATGAACGTCCCCGCTCGCGTTTCAGCGATCGAGTACGATCCCAACCGCACCGCGCGCCTGGCGCTGCTGGTCTATGCGGATGGTGAAAAACGCTACATTCTGGCCCCGCAGGGCTTGAAGGTGGGCGATACGGTCGTCTCCGGCCCGCAGGCGGAAATCCGCCCCGGCAACTGCCTGCCGATCGCCAACATTCCGGTTGGTACGATGATCCACAACATCGAACTGTACGAAGGTCGCGGCGGCCAAATGGTCCGCTCCGCCGGCACGGCAGCGCAGCTGCTGGCCAAAGAAGGCGACTTCGCGCAGATTCGTCTGCCCTCGGGCGAGGTTCGTCTGGTTCGCCAGAAGTGTTACGCGACCGTCGGGCAGGTGGGCAATCTCGATCACAGCAACATCAAGCTGGGCAAAGCCGGCCGCAAGATTAAGATGGGCATCCGCCCGACCGTGCGCGGTACGGCGATGAGCCCGCGCGACCATCCGCATGGTGGTGGTGAAGGCCGCCAGCCTGCCGGTATGCCGGGTCCGAAGAGCCCGTGGGGCAAGCCCACGCGCGGTTACAAGACCCGCCGCAACAAGCAGACCGACAAGTATATCGTGCGTCGTCGCAATGCTGGAAATCGGTAGCTCGCGTAGAAGCAACCGAAGATACCGAGAAAGAGGGACGAAGATATGTCACGTTCTTTGAAAAAAGGGCCGTTTATTGCCCCGAAATTGTTGAAGAAGATTGAAGCGATGAATACCCGCGGCGAGAAGAAGGTGCTGCGCACCTGGAGCCGGGACAGCACGATCTTCCCTCAGATGGTTGGACATACCATTGCCGTGCATGATGGCCGCCGCCATGTGCCGATCTACATCACGGAGAACATGGTTGGGCACCGTCTGGGCGAATTTGCCCCGACTCGCCATTTCCGCGGTCACGTTTCTGAAAAGGCCTCTGGGAAGGGTAAGTAAGCCATGGCAACCGATATTCGTGCTGAATTGAAAAATTGCGGAGTTTCGGCCCAGAAGGTTCGCCTGGTGATCGATCTCGTTCGCGGGAAACCGGCTGTGCAAGCCATCACGCTGATGAAGTACACGCCTAAAGTGGCCGCTACCCACGTGGGCAAACTGCTGTCCTCGGCCGTGGCCAATGCCGAAGAGAACTTCGGCGTGGCGCGCGAAGACTTGTACGTGTACAAGATCACCGCGGATGAGGCTCCCACCCGCAAATGGCGCCGGTTTGGCGCTCGCGGCCGCTTCAAGCCGTTGCTGCGGCGCTCCTCGCACATCACCGTTGTGCTGCGCGAGAAGGAGTAGAAGAGTGGCAGCGAAAGCTCTGCTCTTTATGAAGAGAGACACCAGGAGAGAATATGGGTCGTAAAGTTCATCCCATTGGTTTTCGTCTGGGCGTAAATCAGCCCTGGATGGGGCGTTGGTACGCCGAGAGTGCCGAATATGCCGATCAACTGCATCAGGATATCAAAATCCGCACGCTGATCCATAAGGAAGCCGACAAAGCCGGCGTTTCCACTGTGGAAGTGGAACGCTTCCCCGGCAAGGTGAAGGTGGTGGTGCACACCGCCAAGCCCGGCATCCTGATCGGTCGCAAGGGCGACACGGTGAAAAAGATTCGCCAGAACCTGGAAGCCCTGACCGGTAAGAAAATTGATCTCGAGATCAAAGAGATCAAAGCCCCGGATTGCGATGCCTATCTGGTTGCGCTGAACATCGCCGGACAGATTGAGCGCCGCGTGAGCTACCGCCGCGCGATGAAACGCGCCATCCAACAGGCCATGCGCCAGAGCGCCAAAGGCGTGAAGATCGAAGTGGCCGGCCGCCTGAGCGGCGCCGAAATGGCGCGCAGCGTGACCTCGCGCGAAGGCCGCGTTCCGCTGCAGACTCTGCGGGCCAACATTGATTTTGCGCGCGCCGAAGCGTTGACCACCTACGGCCGCATCGGCGTCAAAGTGTGGGTTTATAAGGGCGAAGTGATGCCCGGCCTGGAAGAAAAAGCCGAATCCACTGAAGGCGTGTACGTCAGTGAGTAAACCATTGGCTGGGCGCAAGTCCAGTTGAAACGAAAGAGGTAGCTGCTATGTTGATGCCAAAACGTATTAAATGGCGCAAGCAGATGCGCGGCCGAATGCGCGGTAGGGCAATCCGCGGTGCGCAGATCAGCTTTGGTGAATTTGGCCTGCAGGCCATGGAACCGGGCTGGATCTCTGCCCGCCAGATCGAAGCCGCTCGCCGTGCCATCGTGCGCGAAATGAAACGCCGCGGTAAGGTGTGGATTCGCATCTTCCCCGACAAACCCTACACCCAGAAACCCCCCGAGACCCGCATGGGCAAGGGTAAAGGCAACGTGGAATACTGGGTGGCTGTGGTTCGCCCGGGCCGCATGATGTTCGAAGTGGGTGGTCTGGATGCCGAAACGGCGCAGAAAGCGCTGCACCAGGCTTCTTACAAATTCTCGATCAAAACCAAAGTGGTCGCGCGCCATGAGTTGGTAGGAGAACAGGCATGAAAACCGCAGAAATTCGTCTGTTGTCCACTGAAGAATTGAAAAACAAGCTGGCCGACGCCCGCGAAGAGCTGATGAACCTGCGGTTCCAGATCGTCACCGGGCAGCAGACCGACACCAGTCGGCTGAAGGTTACCCGCCGGTTGATCGCCCGCTATGAGACGATCTTGAGCGAACGCGAGAATACGGCAGCGCAGGAAGGTGGAAAATGAACGAACGCCGTCGTATGACTGGTGTTGTGACCAGTAACAAAATGATGAAGACCGTCGTGGTCGAGATCAGCCGCACCTATCGCCACCCGCTGTACGGCAAGGTGGTTCACACCCGCAAGCGTGTGAAGGCGCATGATGAACTGGGCTGCCAGATTGGCGACCAGGTTCAGATTGTCGAAACTCGCCCGTTGTCGCGCGAAAAGAGCTGGGTGGTCGAAATGATCATCAAGCACGACGAAGCCGCGGCGGATGAGCTGCAAGGAGCCTAACCATGATTCAGCAGGAATCTCGTATCAAAGTTGCGGATAATACCGGAGCTCGTGAACTGCTGGTGATACATGTGATGGGCGGTTCTACTCGCCGTTATGCGCATGTGGGCGATGTGGTGGTGGCGACGGTCAAGTCGTCGGCCCCGCAGGGCTCGGTGAAGAAGAGCGAAGTGGTTAAAGCGGTGATCGTGCGCTGCTCGAAAGAATGGCGCCGCGAAGATGGTTCCACCATCCGCTTTGACGACAACGCTGCCGTCATCCTCGATTCGGATGGTCAGAACCCTAAAGGCACGCGCATCTTTGGTCCGGTGGCCCGCGAACTGCGTGAAAAGGGCTTTATGAAGATCATCTCACTGGCTCCCGAAGTGATCTAGGGAAAGGTGAGCAGGAGCGAGAACATGAAACTGAAGATTCGCAAAGGTGATCTGGTTGAAGTCATCAGCGGTCGCCTGGAGGACAAAGGCAAGCGCGGTGAGGTGATCAAGGTGCTGCCGGACGACAACAAAGTGGTGGTGCAGAGCGCGAACATGCGCACCAAGCACCAGCGCCAGGTCCAGTCGCAGGGGCGCACCCTGACCCCCGGTCGGGTTCGCTTCGAGGCGCCCATTCACATCTCGAATGTGATGCTGGTTTGCAAGAAGTGCAACAAGCCCACACGGGTTGGCATCCAACGCGATGGTGAAAAAGCCCAGCGCATCTGCAAAGAGTGCGGGTCCCTCATCGACGAATAGGCCGCCTGGAGAGCGTTATTATGAACATTCTGAGAGAAAAGTACGTAAATGAAGTGGCCCCTGCCTTGATGAAAGATCTGAATCTGTCGAACGTGATGCAGATTCCGCGCGTCAAGAAGGTGGTGATCAACATCGGCATGGGCGAGGCCATGGATAACAGCAAGGCCATGGACGCCGCGGTTGCCGATCTGACCGCCATTGCCGGGCAGAAGCCCGTCATCACCAAGGCCCGCAAGAGCATCGCCAACTTCAAACTGCGCGAAGGACGCGCCATCGGTGTGATGGTGACCCTGCGGGGTGACCGCATGTGGTCCTTCCTCGACCGCCTGATGAACATCGTTCTTCCGCGCGTGCGCGACTTCCGCGGCGTTTCGGACGAAGCGTTCGACGGTCGCGGCAACTACACACTCGGCCTTCGGGAACAGATCATCTTCCCCGAAATCGAGTATGACAAAGTGGACAAGGTCCGCGGCATGGAGATCACGGTTGTGACCACCGCCGACACGGACGAACAGTCAGCTTTGCTGCTGCAGAAGCTTGGCATGCCTTTCAGGAAGGGATAGTATGGCAAAGAAATGCATGGAATATCGTGAACAGCGACGCAAGTATGCGGTCCAGGTCCGGAATCGCTGCCGGCGTTGTGGCAGACCGCGTGGGTTTATGCGCCGCTTTGGTTTGTGCCGTATTTGCTTCCGCGAACTTGCGTTGCAGGGGCAGATTCCCGGCGTGACCAAGTCATCCTGGTAGCGCCATCCGGAGGTAGGGAGCATGAGTGTTAATGATCCTATTGCAGATATGTTGACTCGCATCCGGAATGGGGCCCTGTCTGGCCAATCCGTGGTCGCGATGCCCGACTCCAAGATTAAGGTGGAAATCGCCCGCATCTTGAAAGAGGAAGGCTTCATTGATGGTTTCGAGCAGGTGGATAGCGAACTGCCCGGGCAGCGCGTTTTGCGCGTGCGCCTGAAGTATGTGGGCGAACGCCGCAAGCGTGAGTCGGTCATCACCGGCATCCAGCGCGTCAGCCGCCCCGGCCGCCGCGTGTACACGCGCAAGATGGACATTCCCTGGGTCCTCTCAGGCATGGGTGTTGCCATCCTGTCCACCCCCAAAGGTATCATGACCGGCCAGCGCGCCCGCCAACTTGGTGTTGGTGGCGAAGTGCTGTGCAAGGTGTGGTAACGGTTGGAACGAAGGAGGTAATACAGTGTCTCGAATTGGACGTTTACCCATCGCAGTTCCAGCCGGCGTGCAGGTGGAGATTTCGGGCTCCGAAGTGGCCGTCAAAGGCCCCAAGGGTGAGCTGAAGCGCCTCTTCTCGCCTTCCATCTCCATTGAGATGGAAAACGGGCAGATTGTGGTGTCGCGCGGCTCTGAAGAACCGAAGATCCGCTCGCTGCATGGAACGACGCGTGCGTTGTTGAACAACATGGTGACCGGCGTTTCGGCCGGCTTCACCAAGGTGTTGGAAGTGGAAGGTGTGGGGTATCGCGCGGAAATGGACGGCAAAACGCTGGTCCTGAACGTGGGCTACTCGCATCCTGTCCCGGTGGAACCGCCTGCCGGTGTGAGCTTTGAAGTGGATACCAAAACGCGCCAGATCAAGATCCTCAGCTTCGACAAGGAGCTGTTGGGTCAGGTGGCGGCCGATATCCGCAAGATTCGCCCGCCCGAGCCGTACAAGGGCAAGGGCCTGCGCTATCAGGGCGAACGCGTGCGCCGCAAGGCTGGCAAGGCTGGTAAGGGTAAAGGCGGAAAGAAGTAGGTGAGAACGTATGGCTAAACTGAATCGTACTCAAGCAAGAATTCGCCGCCACCAGCGTGTGCGCAAGAATCTCTCCGGCACTGCTGCACGGCCGCGTTTGTGCGTGTTCCGCAGCCTGGCGGAAATTTATGCCCAGGTGATCGATGATGAGAAGGGCCAGACGCTCGTCTCGGCTTCGACGGTTGACCATGTTCTTCGTGAACAGGCCAAGGGCCTGACCAAAACCGAGCAGGCTGCTCTGGTGGGGAAGGCTGTGGCTGAGCGCGCCAAGGAAAAAGGAATCGGCCAGGTTGTTTTCGACCGCGGTGGTTTCCGCTATATTGGCCGCGTGAAGGTGCTGGCCGATGCAGCCCGCGAAGCCGGTCTGGATTTCTAAGGCGATCACGGAAGGATAAAGGGCCTGACTATGGACATGATGGAATTCGACGCAACCGAACAACAGTTTGTGGAAAAAGTGGTGGAGATCGCTCGTGTGGCCAAAGTGGTCAAGGGCGGCCGCCGCTTCCAGTTCCGTGTGACGGTTGTTGCGGGTGATGGCAATGGCAAAGTGGGCATTGGCATTGGCAAGGCCAATGCGGTGCCCGATGCGATGCGCAAGGCAACCGAGCGCGCGCACAAGAACATCCGCTCTTACGCTCTGGCCGGATCGACCATCCCGCATGAGGTGGTTGCCAAGGTGGGCGGCGCGGTGGTACTGCTCAAGCCGGCTTCGGCGGGTACGGGCGTTATCGCGGCGGGTGGTGTTCGCGCGGTGCTCGAAACGGTGGGCGTGCGCGACATTTTGACCAAATCGCTGGGAAGCGCGAACCTGCTGAACATCGTGAAAGCCACGGTGGATGCTCTGGCTCAGCTCAAATCCCCCGAGCAGGAAGCTGCCCGGCGTGGTAAGGCGGTGAAAGACCTGGTGCCTTACTGGGAACGGAGGAAGAATGGCTGAGAAATCGTCGGCTGAGAAGATGGTCAAGATCACGCTGGTGAAAAGCGCGATCGGTTATTCCCAGAAGCATAAAGATACGCTGCGCGCCCTGGGCCTGCGCCGCATGCACGAAACCGTCGTGCATGCCGACACCCCCGCGCTGCGCGGCATGCTGCTGAAAGTCAACCACCTTGTGGTGGTGGAAGAGCAGGTGGAGAAATGAAATTAAACGATCTCTTCCCCAATCCTGGCTCCAAAAAAGAACGCAAGCGCGTGGGCCACGGCATTTCGGCCGGTCAGGGTAAAACCTCCGGCCGCGGCACCAAGGGCCAGAACTCGCGCAAGGGCGAGGGCGGTCATCTGTACCGCCAGGGCGGCAACCTGCCGTTCTACCGCCGCCTGCCGTTCATTCGTGGTGAAGGCTTTACGCCCCCCAACCGGGTGACCTTCAACGAAGTCAACCTGGATCAGATCTCCGATTACCCTGCCGGCACCGAGATTACCCCGGAACTGCTGGCCGAGGCCGGTTTGCTGCATCGCAATTCGGACCCCGTGGCGATTTTGGGAAATGGCGAGGTTTCTGTGGCTCTCAAAGTGCGCGTGCAGCGCATCACCAAGAGCGCGCGCGCCAAGATCGAAGCCGCCGGTGGTACCGTCGAACTGATCGCCTGATCTCACTCTCTCGATAAGGAGAACCACGAATGAAGCGGTCAGCCTGGCGTTACTTGTGGAAATCGGAAGACATTCGAAAGAAACTGCTGATCACGATCCTTTTGCTGGTCATCTATCGCCTTGCGGCCAACATTCCCGTTCCGGGAGTGGACCGCAATGTGATCCAAACCTTCACCTCGCTGGGTGGCGCAGAAGGGAACCTGATCAACCTGCTGGACCTGCTTTCGGGCGGTACGGTATCCAACTTCTCCATCCTGGCGATGGGCGTGTACCCCTACATCACGGCGCAGATTATCCTGCAGCTGCTGGTGCCGATCATTCCGGCGCTGGAACGCAAGCTGAAGGAAGACCCGCGCGGCGGCCAGAAGTGGATGGAAAAGTGGACCGTGATCATGACGGTGCCGATGGCGATCCTGTCGGCGATCGGCCAGGTCAACATCTTCAGCTCGATGGCGGCGCGTGCCAACATGCAGGCGCTGCTGGTACCGTTCGGGTTCACCGGCGAGTCGCTGCTGCCCACGCTCACCACGCTGTTCAGCATGGTGGCGGGCACGATGTTTGGCATCTGGCTGGGGCAGCTGATTTCGGAATATGGTATTCCGAATCAGGGTCTCTCGCTGATCATCTTTGCGGGTATCGTGTCGCGCATTCCGGCCAACCTCACCTCCATTCTCGCCGACAAGCAGAATGGCTGGTGGCTGATGCTGCTCATCCTGGCCATCCTGCTGCTGACCATCTTCGCGATCGTCTTTGTGCAGCAGGGACGCCGCAATGTGCCGGTGCTGTTCCCCGGCCGCCGCATTGGCAATCGCATGTCCATGCCGGTGCGCAGCAACCTGCCGCTCATGGTTAACATGGCCGGTATGATCCCGCTGATCTTTGCCCAGTCCATTCTGGCTTTCCCCGCTATTGTTGCCAGTTACTTTGTTAACAGCAGCACCGCGTGGGTGGCCAGCCTGGCCGGCGGCATTCAGCGCACGTTCGGCGGCGGCAACGCCTGGTACTCTGTAATCTTCTTCTTCATGGTGGTGTTGTTCACTTTCTTCTACACCGATGTGCTCTTCACACAGCAGAACTACGGTGAGAACCTGAAGAAGCAGGGCGCGCAGATTCCCGGCGTGGTGCGCGGCGGCCCGACGCAGAAGTACCTGTCCAAGGTGCAGCGGCGCATCACCCTGCCCGGCGCGGTTTTCCTGGGCTTTGTGGCGGTGCTGCCGTACCTGCTGAGCGCGGTGCTGCCTGTGGCGGCGCAATCGGGCCTGGGCCTGATCTCCGCGGCAGGTCTGCTGATCGTGGTGGGCGTGGTGCGTGATACGTTCAACATCATCGATACCGAGCTGAAACTGCACGGTTACGATGAAAGCTTGATCAAAGGATAATCAACATGGCTAAGTACATTGTCCTGCTGGGTCCGCCTGGGGCCGGTAAAGGTACACAGGCCGAGATCATCTCCGAAACTCAGGGTCTGGCTCACATCTCGTCGGGCGACATCTTCCGCGAGAATCTGAAGGCACAAACCGAACTGGGGAAAAAGGCTCAGGAATACATGAACCGCGGAGACCTTGTGCCGGATGATGTTACGATTGCGATGATCAAAGATCGCCTTTCGCGACCGGATTGTGCGCAGGGAGCGCTGTTGGACGGCTTCCCGCGCACGCCGGTGCAGGCCGATGCGCTCGCCGCCATGCTGGCGGAAACGAGCGGCTCGGTGAGCTGCGTGCCGTACATTGCCGTGCCGGCCGACGTGCTGGTGGAGCGCCTGAGCGGACGCTGGACCTGCCGCGCGCAGGGACACGTCTATCACGCGATCTTCAACCCGCCGGCCCAGCCGGGCGTGTGTGATGAGGACGGCTCGGAACTGTACCAGCGCGAGGACGACAAACCCGCCACGGTGGAAAATCGCATCCGCGTCTATATGGCGCAGACGTCTCCGCTGATCGAATACTACCGCGAGCGCGGTTTGCTGGCGGAAGTGGACGGTACTCAGCCCATCGAAGCGGTCACCAAGGACCTGCTGGCGGCGATCCAGAAAGGGTTGTAATCACAATGTCCTGGGATCGACAAATCACCATCAAATCTCCGCAGGAACTGGCGATCATGCGCGAAGCCGGACGGATCAACGCGATGGCGTTGGCCGCGGCGCGCGCCGCCATCCAGCCGGGGGTGACGACGGCTGATTTGAATGCGGCTGCAGAAGAAGTGCTGAAGAAGCACGGAGCCTACAGCCCCTTTAAAAACTATCCCGGCCCGTATCCCTACCCGGCCAGCACCACCATTTCGATCAACGAAGAGCTGGTGCACGGTATTCCGGGTAAGCGCAAGCTGAAGGAAGGGGATATCGTTTCCGTTGATTGTGGTGCGATGTTTGAGGGCTTTGTGGGTGATGCGGCGTTCACCGCCGGGGTTGGCGAGATCCGCCCCGAGGCGCAGCGCTTGCTGGAAGTCACCGAGAAGGCGCTCTATATCGGCATCGAAAAGATGGTTGCCGGGAATCATGTGGGCGATGTTTCGGCCGCAGTACAGGCCTATGTGGAAAGCTGCGCCATGCACGTCACCCGGGAATACACCGGGCACGGCGTGGGGCGGCAGATGCACGAAGGCCCCCAGGTGCCGAACTACGGTTTTCCGGGGCGCGGCATGCTGCTGCGCAACGGCATGACCATCGCGCTGGAGCCGATGGTGCTGCTGGGCACGCCGCGCACGCGCGTCATGCCCGACCAGTGGACCGTCGTTTCAGCCGATGGGTCGTTGACCGCCCACTTTGAACACACGGTCGCCATCACAGAATCGGGTCCGGTGATTCTGACTCAATTGTGAAATGACCGCTATATCTGGACGGGAAAGCCAACAGACGGTATAATTGCGTTTTTGGCTGGGTTGAACGGAATCATCTAAAGGAGTTCGGACATGAGAGTTTCACCATCCATTCGCAAACGCTGCGCCAAATGCAAAATCGTCAAGCGGCGTGGTATCTTGTTCGTGATTTGCGAAAACCCTAAACACAAGCAGCGACAGGGGTAAGGAAACATGGCTCGTATTGAAGGTGTTGATCTGCCGCGCAACAAGCGGATTGAAACGGCCCTTACCTACATTTTTGGTATTGGCCCGACTCGCGCTCGTCATATCTTGACGGCGACCAATGTGAATCCTGACATTCGGGTGAAGGACCTCACCGAAGCGGAAACCAATTCGCTGCGTGAGTTCATTTCCAAGAATTTCAAGGTCGAAGGCGATCTGCGGCGAGAAGTTCAACTGAACATCAAGCGCCTGATTGAAATTGGCTGCTATCGCGGCCTGCGCCATCGCCGTAATCTGCCCCTGCGTGGGCAGCGGACTCGCACCAATGCGCGCACGCGCAAGGGTCCCAAGAAGACTGTGGCCGGTCGCGGTCGCCGTCGTGGCGGTAAGAAGTAGTAATCAGGCCATCCGCTGCAGCAGGGTTTGGGGCCTTCCTCTCCCCGCGGCTGCCCTGCTGCGGTTGGAATGGGCTGATGAAGCTCGATCCGTAAGAATAAAGGAACGAACGAGGTACTATGGCACAGAACGTACGCCAAACGCGTCGCACAACTGTCACTCGCAAAGTGAAGCGCACACTGTCCTCCGGGCAGGTGCATGTCTTCGCCTCTTTCAATAATACGATCATCACGATCACCGACCAGCAGGGCAACACGGTCTGCTGGGGCAGCGCCGGATCGGCGGGGTTCAAGGGCTCGCGCAAGAGCACGCCCTTTGCCGCGCGTCTGGCGGCTGAGCAGGCGGTCAAGGCTGCCATGTCCATGGGCATTCAGGAAGTTGACCTGATTGTCAAAGGGCCGGGTCCGGGTCGCGAATCGGCCATCCGGGCTGTGCAGTCGATGGGGCTGCGTGTTCGCTCCATCTCCGATATCACGCCGGTTCCGCACAACGGCTGCCGGCCTCCGAAGAAACGCCGCGTGTAATTAGAAGAGAGGGAAACTATGGCGAGGTATACAGGGCCGGCATGCAGACTTTGCCGGCGTGAAGGTGAAAAACTGTTTTTGAAGGGTGCGCGTTGCTTCTCGCAGAAGTGCGCTTTCGAGCGCCGCGGCTTCGCACCCGGACAGCATGGCAAGGGCGGTCAGCAGGGTCGCGGTGAACGCGAATCCGACTACGCCCGCCAGCTGCGCGCCAAGCAGAAGGCGCGCCGTGTTTACGGTGTGTTGGAACGCCAGTTCCGCCGTTTCTATGCTCTGTCGCAGCGCAAGCGCGGTTTGACCGGCTTGAACCTGTTACAGACGCTGGAACTGCGCCTGGACAATGTTGTCTTCCGCATGGGTCTGGCTGAGAATCGCGCTCAGGCGCGCCAGCTGGTCAACCATGGTCACTTTACGGTCAACGGCATCCGGGCGGATGTGGCATCGCTGCTGCTGCGCCCCGGTGATGTGGTGGCTGTGAAGGAATCTGCGCGGCACCTGACCTACTTCAAGGAAATGCCCGACCTGGCCGAGAAGCGCCCCTGCGCCATCTGGCTGGACCGCGACCTGAAGGGTCTCAACGGCCGTGTTCTGCGCCTACCCGAGCGCGCCGAAATCGACGGCAACCTTAACGAGCAATTGATCGTTGAGTACTACTCGCGCTAATCAACCAGATGCGCGGACTATTGCATCGGAAAGGGGTGCAGCGTGTGTGCTCTCAGTAACATGGTAACGCCAAAAGTCGACCGCGATCAAGTGATCCGCGACTATGGGAAATTTGTCATCAGCCCCCTGGAACGAGGGTATGGCGTCACTCTGGGCAATGCTTTGCGCCGGGTTCTGCTGTCCTCGCTGGAAGGCGCGGCGGTGACATCTGTACGGATCTCGGATGTTCTGCACGAGTTTGCCGACATTCCGGGCGTGCGCGAAGATGTGGTGCAGGTGCAGCTGCAGATTAAACAACTGCGCCTGAAACTGCACGACGTGGATACTTCGCACCTGCATCTGGATGTGCGCGGCGAAGGCGTGGTCACCGCTGCGGATATTCAGGCGCCGGCCGAGGTGGAAATCGTCAACCCCGACCTGTATCTTTTCACCGTGGATGACAGCCACACTCGCCTCGAGATCGACATGACCGTCGAACGCGGGCGCGGCTACTCACCCTCGGCCGATCGCAGCGGCAAGCTGCCGATTGGGGAGCTACCGGTGGACGCGATTTACACGCCGGTGCGCCGCGTGAACTACACGGTGGGCAATTCGCGTGTGGGTCAAAGCACGAATTATGACAAGCTCATCCTCGAAATCTGGACGGACGGTACGATCGGC
>DAOUGY010000050.1:0-2215 GCA_034428975.1 Anaerolineaceae bacterium
GACGCCAAACTGTGAAACCGCGTCGCGCACGATGCCACGCGCCTGAGAGCGTACGAGATCTTCAGAATATCGGTTTTGCCATTTGATGTGTACATCGATCACTTTATTGGGATCGATGGCAAAGATCACTGAAGCATCCACGTAAATTTCCTGCCCATCCGAGGTACGGGCGGCGATTGAATCATCGCCCTGGTTATTTCCTTCCGTCCCGGCGATCGACATGGTGTAGTTCTGATTAGAGATGGGGTAGCGGATGACCGATTCAAAGAACGGGATCACCCAGCGCAAACCAGGAGTCAGCGCCTGGTCGCGGTAGCCGGTGGGCGAGAGCGCGGAGATGACCACACCGCGTTCCTGCGGTTCGATGAATACCATGCCCGCGCCAAGTACGGTGAAAACGATGGCCAAAACGGCAACGGCGAGAATGATCCGGCCGCCGCCGCGCATGGGGCGGCCCTGTCCGGCGCGAATACCAACAAGAATGGCAACGCCGATGCCAATCACCCAGGACAGGCCGGCAAGTGCTGAAAAAATACTGGCGATGTTCATTTGGACACTCCTGTGAAAGATGCGGAAAGAACAAGTATAAGGGTTTTCCCTGGGATTTTCTATCCCCAAGGACTTAAAAAGGTTCTTCAGTTTCACCAGATCTTCACTATATTTACGAATTGTGCGCATTTTTGTTTCAGGCTACAATCTTTTCATGCCGATAACAAAGTGCGAACTGATTGAGTTGCGCCTTGGGATTTCCGGTCTGGAAGGAACGCTGGCTTTACCAGCCAACCTCCGCCCACTGCCGGGCCAATACCTGTTTGCGTTTGCATTGGGCCAATCCGAAGCCCTGGCGGTGCCGCTATTTCCAGCCGGGCCGGCCGGCGATTTGTTGCGCGTGGCGCCGCCGCTTCCGGCCAGTTGGGCGGCCGGAATGCAGTTGCAGGTGCGTGGCCCGTTGGGCAATGGTTTTCGGTTGCCATCTGGTGCTCGGCGCGTTGCCCTGGCGCCGCTGGATTGCGGCCCCGAACGCCTGCTGCCGCTGGCTTACCTGGCGCTGGCACAGGATGCCGCAGTCGCGTTGTTTTCGGCGTCCATCCCGGATGGATTGCCCTCGGCGGTGGAAATTGCCCCTCCAGAACAATTGCCAGACGCGCTGGAGTGGGCCGACTACCTGGCGTTGGATCTGGCGCCGGACTGGCTGGCGCGTTGGCAAAACGCAGTCGGGCTGCGCGAAGGACAAAGGTTGCCGTTTATTGGCCAGGCGTTGGTGCGTACGCCAGTAGCCTGCGGCGGGCAGGGCGAGTGCGGCGTATGCGCCGTGCGGACGCATAGTGGCTGGTCGCTGACTTGCAAAGAAGGCCCGGTGTATGACCTGGCAGAATTGGAAGGGTGAGGGATGGCCTTCATGCGGCGGGAAGAATTAACCCTGGCCTCGCCGTGGATCAACGCTGCCGGCAGCCTGGGTTTCGCGCCGGGAGTTGACTGGCCGGTTCCCATGGCGCAGGGCGCGTTTGTGACCAACCCGGTCAGCCTGCGGCAGCGCATCCCGGCTGAGGATCGAACTCTGATCGAATATCCCGGCGGCTTCCTGCTGCACACCGGTGTGGCCAACCCCGGGCTGGGGGAGGTGGTCAAGCGATTCGCAGCGCGCTGGGCGCGCTCGCCGCTGCCGGTGTGGGTTCACCTGCTGGCCGATACGCCGGAAAACGTTGCCCAGATGGCGGCGGCGTTGGAGGGGCTGGACGGCGTGGCGGCTATCGTGCTGGGTGTTCCACCGCGCGCGTATGGCGAGCAGGTGTTGAGCCTGGTGGCCGCGGCCGGCGGCGAACGTCCGCTGGTGGTGGAAGTCCCGCTAACGGCCGCCGGCGACGGCTGGGTCGGCCGTCTGGCAGGCCTGGGGGTCGCCGCGCTCAGCCTGGGCGCACCGCGAGGGGCTTTGCCCAATTCCGGCGGCGAGATCGTCGGCGGGCACCTGGTTGGTCCAGGGTTGTTCCCGCAGGTGCTGGCCGCCGTGCGCGCGGCGCGCCGGTCGCGGCTGCCGTTGATCGCCTCAGCGGGCGTTTATACCCGCGGGCAGGGCGAAGCTTTGCTCCAGGCTGGCGCCTGGGCGGTGGCGCTGGACGGCGTGCTTTGGCGTGGTTGGGAAGAATAAAAATGCGGCAGCCGGAAGGCGGCCGCGATGGTTTTCAGAAGAAATTAGGTTTCAAAGAGAATGGTCACC
>DAOUGY010000051.1:0-6698 GCA_034428975.1 Anaerolineaceae bacterium
ACGGCAAACACTTCGCGCCCCTGTTCCACGGCAAAGGTCGCGGTGATCAAGGCGCCGCTCTTTTCGCTGGCTTCCACCACAATCGTCGCCGCCGATAAGCCAGAAATGATGCGGTTGCGCGGCGGAAAATTGGCGCTGTCGGGCGGCGTGCCGGGGGCGTAATCGCTGACCAGTGCCCCGTTTTCCATCATCTTTTCCGCCAGGCGGCGGTGTTCCGGCGGGTAAATGGTATCCACGCCGCAGCCCAACACTGCCAGTGTACGCCCGCCGGCGGCCAGAGCCGCCTCGTGCGCCGCGCCGTCCACGCCGCGCGCCAGCCCGCTCACCACCGTCACACCGTTGGAGGCCAGAAACGCCGCGGCCTCTTCGGCCACCTGCCGACCGTACACGGTCATGCGTCGCGTGCCCACAATGGCCACCGCGAAATCGTCCTGCGGGGTCAATTCGCCGCGCACATACAGCACCGGCGGTGGCTGGTCAATCTGGCGCAAGCGCCGCGGATAGGATTCATCTTCCCAGGTCAGCGCCGTGATGTTAAGCTGCGCCATGCGCGCCAGCACCTGCTCCAGGTCAATTTTGTCGCGCACTTGCAGGAAATTTTCGATAATGCGCGCCGTCAGACCAGCCGACGCCAGTTCAATCGGCGTGGCCTGCCATGCGGCGTCCAGGCTGCCAAATGCATCGAGCAGTGCACGCAGGCGCACGGCTCCAATTCCTTTAACCAGGTTAAAACCAATCCAGTAGGCTCTGGGATCCACGCAATCGTCCCCTCTATCCCCATTCAGGCGGGTTGACGACCATGACCTTCTTGTCTGTGTCCACTTCGAGAATCACATCCTCAATCACCGGCAGCAGAGTCTCACTGCCGTCTTCAGCGGTGATCACGTACACGTCATTGGCGCGCGTTTCCAAAATATCCGTCAGTTTTCCCAACAGCGCACCGTCGCTCGTTTGCACTGTCAACCCCAGCAATTCATGGTGGTAATACTGCCCCTTGGGCAGGCGCGGCAGTTCATCGACGCGCGAGAACACCATGCGGTTGCGCAGCTCGGCCACTTTTTCCACCGTGTCGTAACCCTCAATCGTCAACAACAGGTTGCGCCCGTGATTGCGCGCCGCGATGATGCGCATCGGCTCATGCGACTCGCCGACGTAAATGACCTTGTTGCGTTTCAGTCGCTCGGGGAAATCCGTGATGACTTCGAAGACAATCTCGCCTTTAATGCCGTGCGTCCGGCGAAACTGTCCGACAGCCAAAAAGACAGGCTCACCCGTCACGGGCGAGCCTGTGCTGTCGTTGGATTGGCGTGGAGAAACCGGATTCTCTCGACTCATCGGGGCTCAACAACATCCAGGGAGACCTGTTTGTTTTCATTGGCAGCCGCCACACGCAGCAAAATCCGCATGGCATTGGCCACCCGCCCACTTTTGCCAATCACGCGGCCCATATCCTCTTTGGCCACGCGCAGCTCCAGGCGAATTTTGCCGCCGCCGCGGTCCTGCCGGACCTGCACCTGCGTGGGGTCATCCACCAGGGAACGGGCGATATATTCGATTAACTCTTTCACGGTTGCTCCTTTACCGGTGCGGGGATGGGTCAGCAGCGCAGAGAGCTCATCGCCTTCTGCGCTGCCGGGGTTACCTCACCGCATTACTTGCGCGATTCGTTGACTTTCTGGGCTTCGGCCAGCAGGGTTTCCAGCGCTTCGCCGGCCTTAAAGCGGGCAAAACGGTCCAGCAGGCCAATGCTCTTGAAGATCATGTTCACCGATTCGCTCGGCTGCGCGCCGTTGCTCATCCAGTGATAGACGCGCTCTTCATTAACTTCCACCGTGGAGGGTTCGGTGCGGGGATTGTACGAACCCAGAATCTCCAGGAAGCGTCCGTCGCGCGGGCTTTCTTTATCCGCAGCGATGATACGGTAGCTAGCCTGAGCCTTCAAACCAGTGCGGCGCAAACGAATACGAACCATCGAAATTTCTCTCCTGTTTTGTTCTAAAAGACAACCAATTTTCAGAGTACCGCTGCCGTGATCCATCGGGAAGGTGAGGCCGCTGAAGGGGTGCGGACCTCCCCGGTTGACCCTGGCTAGCCGAACAAGCGTGGCAAACCGCGCCCGCCTGATTTCTGCAAAGTCTTCATCAACCGCTGCGATTCACGGAACTGCTTGATCAGCCGGTTGACGTCCTGCACTTCGGTGCCCGAGCCGCGTGCAATGCGGCGGCGGCGACTGGCGTTGAGGACATCCGGATTACGCCGTTCCTCCGCCGTCATCGAGTTCAAGATCGCTTCGGTGCGCTTGAACTGCTTTTCCGCGTCCTGCGGATCGACATTGCGCGCCACCTGCCCCAGATTACCAGGCATCATCTCCAACAATTGCGAGAACGGCCCCATTTTGCGAATCTGCTTGAGCTGGCTGGCAAAGTCTTCCAAATTGAACGAGCCAGACACCATGCGCTGAGCCTGCTTTTGCGCTTCTTTCTCGTCAAAAGCCGCTTCGGCGCGCTCGATCAATCCAATCATATCACCCATGCCGAGAATCCGCGAGGATAATCGGCCCGGATCGTAGGCTTCCAACGCGTCCAATCCTTCGCCCACGCTCAGGTATTTGATCGGCACGCCCGTCACGCTGCGAATGGAAATCGCCGCGCCGCCGCGGGCGTCACCGTCCATCTTGCTCAAGACCAGGCCGGTCAGCGTCACCGCGTCGCGGAAACCCTCGGCGATATGTAGCGCTTCCTGACCAATCATCGCGTCCACCACCAGCAGGGTTTCGTTGGCGGGCACGCGGGCCGTGATGGCCTTCAGTTCGTCCATCAATTGCTGATCCAACTGCGAACGGCCGGCGGTGTCGATGATCATCACCGTCACGCCGCCTTTTTGAGCCTGCTCAAAGGCGCGTTTGACCAGTTCGGGCGGCTTGATGCCGTCCTGCGTGAAGACATCCACGCCCACGCGTTCGCCCAGGGTTTGCAATTGCTTGATGGCCGCCGGGCGGTACGGGTCGGCCGCCACCAACAGCACGCGCTCGCCCTGCGATCGCAGGATGCGCGCCAATTTGCCGGCCGCCGTGGTCTTGCCGGAACCCTGCAGGCCGACCATCATCAACACATGCGGCCTGGGGCCGCTCAAATTCAGCCGCGCCGGTTCGCCCAGCGTGGCGATCAATTCCTGATGGACGATCTTGATGACCTGCTGTCCGGGGTTTAACGCTTTCGAAACCTCAGCACCAATGGCACGTTCGCGCACGCGCGCCACAAAGCTTTTCACCACGCTGTAATGAACATCCGCTTCCAAAAGCGCCAGGCGCACTTCGCGCATGGCGGCATCCACATCCGCCTCGGAAAGCTTTCCGCGGCGTTTGAGGTTTTGGAATACCTGGTTGAGTCGTTCGCTTAACGTTTCAAACACGGTTAGGTTAACACAACAGACAGTATACCCACGTTTCGGTGGGCGGACTGTAGGATTTTATACGGTAAGGCACAAATGGTCAAGGGCGCGTCTTGGGCAGGGCTTTTCAGCCGCCGCGCAACTTTTCGCCATCCGGCGGGTTATAAGGTATGGTGTCATCCACCTCTATCCGTATTTAATTCACTGAGGAGAGTCTCATGTCGAAAGTTGCCATTATCACCGATAGCACCGCCACCCTTCCAGAAAATTTGCTCAAGAATTACCCGGTTTACACCGTTCCGCTGCAGGTCATCTGGGATGGCAAATCCTATCGCGACAGCGTGGATATTCAACCCAAAGAATTTTACGAGCGTCTGAGCACCTCGAAAACCATGCCGACCACCTCGCAGCCCACCCCGGCCGATTTTCACGCCCTCTACCTGCGACTGCTTGAAGAAGGCTACGACATCTTAAACATCGTCATCTCCTCCAAACTGAGCGGCACGATGGATTCCGCGGTGCAGGCCCGCGCCATGCTGCCCGGCCCGCGCATTGCCATCGTCGATTCCGAGACCACCTCGATGGCGATGGGCTTCCAGGTGGCCACTGTGGCGCGCGCCGCCGCACAGGGCGCCACGCTGGAAGAGTGCCAGAAACTGGCCGAACACGCTCGCGACCATACCGGCGTGCTTTTCGCGCTGAAAACGCTGGAATTTCTGCACCGCGGTGGACGCATCGGCGGCGCCGCGGCCTTCCTCGGCACCGCGCTCAACCTCAAACCCATTTTGGAAATCACCGGCGGGCGCATTGAAGCGATCGAACGCGTGCGCACCACCTCCAAGGCCATCGATCGACTGCTGGACCTGTTTGAAGCGCGCATTCAGCGCCGCACCCCCGTGCGCCTGGCCGCGCTGCATTCCAATGCGCCGGAAGACGCCCAACAGCTCCTCGCCCGCGCCCGTGAACGCTTCAGCCTCGCCGACGTGGAAGACGCCCTGATTACCGACGTCTCCCCGGTGCTCGGCACGCATGCCGGTCCCGGCTGCGTCGGCCTGGCCTTCATGGCTGGCATGTAATCCAGCCCACGGGCTACCCGATAACCCATTCGGTGCGGTCGCAATCGACCGCACCTTTCTTTATACTATCCCATCCGTGACGATAAATATCTTTCAGCCGTTGCGGCTTAGCGTGAGACCACCCGCTTTTGTTACTTCGGTCGCCCAAAATTCAACGTGAAGTACCCGCCGTATTCGCTTCCGCTCACATAGGCATAACCAATCCCAATCTCCGTCACCTTGCTGCTGAGAATATTGTTGCGGTGAACCGTGCTGTTCAGCCACCAGTCCATCGCGCCCGCCGCATCCCCGCCGTACTGCGGATCTCCGGCGTAGATATTCTCGCTGGCGTCCGCGGCGTTGTAGCCCGAGGCGGCAATTCGCTCACGCCATGAGCTGCCATCCGAACCGACATGACTGAGCAGGCTGTGACAGGCCATATCGGTGCTGTGAATCTGTGCCGCCGCCGAAAGCGTACTGCTCAACGCCAGCACCGGTTGGCCGTTATCGGCGCGCGCCTGGTTGATCATCCCCAACAACTGGCTGACATAATCGGAATTGGGGGCGGCATCGCAGGTCGTCACCACCGGGGCGGGCGGCGGCGGAGCGTCCATCTTCGTACCCACCGCGATCATCACCCACATATAATCCTGACCGGCGCTGTTCAACCCAAAGCGATTGCCTTGTGCATCCTGAAACTGCCAGTTGCCGGTGAACACACCGTCACGCCGGGGCGAAACCATCGGCACCGACACCTCAATAATGTCGCCCGGCGCCGCCGAAGGCAGCGGAGCGGACAAAGGCGCGTTCATTTGTTCGCCATAGGCAAACACCACCGCATAACCTTCTCCCCACGTGCAAGTGCCTTCGTTGCGCACCTTCCACGTTTTAACAAACTCCACCCCCTGGGTAAAAGGCGTATTGTCCGGGATGGTCACGTCGCCGAAAAAGCCGGCCTTGTTGATACACGCTTCCTCCGGCCCGGTCGGCGGAATGACCGGCGCCGCGGTCGGTTTGGCAACCACCGGCGCAACCGGCGCCTCTGTCGGAGTGGCTGGAATGTCAGGGGGCGGCGCAGTCGTGGGATCTTGCACCACAGGGGGTTGTGGTGTGGGTTGAACAGGCACTTGCGGGGAAGATGTCGCGGACGGTAATGGAGCGAGCGATGAAGCGAGCGGGGACGAAGCGGACTGGGGGCTGCATGCCGCCAGGGTCACTACAAGGACCAACACCGATAACCATTTCATGGGACACCGCTTAATTTTATTTAGACATAATATATCTAATATATACAAATTGCAAGCGGCAGTCTCTTAAGGAAACCTTACAAATTGCTCCACAACGTAAAGACCGATGAAAAACACAATCCTCCAACCGCCGCCGCTTCCGCGCGAACCCTCCTCTCTTCTTATGACAGGTTTCCTCACCTTGAACCCGCCGCCGGCCTCTCTGGTACAATCAATTTATCATCCCATCACCTCGAAGGGGTATTCCCATGCGCAATTACCCGAAAATTGGCGTGCAAGTCGCCGACATCCTGCTGCCCAAACCCGGCACCGACCTGACCCGCTGGGCCGTCATCGCCTGCGATCAGTTCACCTCGCAGCCCGAATACTGGCAAAGCGTGGCCGATTGGGTCGGCGATCAGCCTTCCACCTTCAAACTGATCCTGCCCGAAGTCTATCTCAACACACCCGAAGAAAGCGCGCGCGTGCAGACCACCCAGGCCGAAATGCGCCGCTACCTGGACGAAAACCGGCTCATCGCCCGTGAAGGCCTGATCTACGTTGAGCGCACCGTCGAAGGGCGCACGCGCCGCGGTCTGATGCTGGCCCTCGACCTGGAAACCTACGATTACAACAAGGGTTCGCAAACCTCCATCCGCGCCACCGAAGGCACCATCCTCGACCGCCTGCCCCCGCGCATGCGCATCCGCGAAGGTGCGCCGCTGGAACTGCCCCACATTCTGATGCTGATCGACGATCCCGAACGCACCGTCATCGAACCTGTGGCGCAGCAGACCGCCAAACTGGAAAAAGCCTACGATTTTGAGCTGATGCTCGGCTCCGGCCACCTGACCGGGTACTTCGTCAACGACCCCGCATTGGAAGCGCGGGTGATGTCCGCACTGGAAAAACTAGCCGATCCGCAGGCTTTCCAGGCGCGTTATGGCGTCGGGTCCGACAAGGGCGTGCTGCTCTTTGCCGCCGGCGACGGCAACCACTCACTGGCCACCGCCAAAGCCATCTGGGA
>DAOUGY010000052.1:0-11447 GCA_034428975.1 Anaerolineaceae bacterium
AGTATTCCCCCGGTTCTTCAGGCCCTGACAGGCACCCTTTTCACCTACTTTGTCACAGCACTTGGCGCAGGCGTAGTTTTCTTCTTTAAGAGCGTCAATCGCAAGCTGCTCGACGGCATGCTTGGCTTCGCCGCCGGCGTGATGATCGCGGCCAGTTACTGGTCGTTGCTGGCCCCGGCCATTGCCATGGGCGCCGAAAATGGCGGCCCCGCCTGGCTGCCCGCCGTGGTCGGCTTCCTGCTGGGCGGCGGCTTCCTGTGGGTGGTGGACCACCTTATGCCGCACCTGCACCTCGGCTACCCGATGGAAGAGGCCGAAGGCTTGAAGACCACCTGGCAGCGCAGCGTATTGCTGGTGCTGGCCATCACCTTGCACAACATCCCTGAAGGTCTGGCCGTGGGCGTAGCCTTTGGCGCCGCCGCCGCCGGGTTGCCCTCCGCCAACATCGCCGGCGCGATGGCTCTGGCCATGGGCATCGGCCTGCAAAACTTCCCCGAAGGCGCCGCCGTGTCCATTCCGCTGCGCCGCGAAGGCATGAGCCGCTTCAAGAGCTTCATGTATGGTCAAGCGTCCGGTCTGGTCGAACCGATCGCGGGTGTAGCCGGCGCGGCTTTGGTACTGCTCATGCGCCCCATCCTGCCGTATGCCCTGGCTTTTGCCGCCGGCGCCATGATTTACGTCGTGGTGGAAGAACTCATCCCGGAATCCCAATTGGAAAAGAACACCCACACCGCCACATTTGGCACCATGATCGGTTTTGCGGTGATGATGTTCCTGGACGTGGCGCTGGGGTAATAATCGGGATGTGTATAAATGAAACAGCGAGGCGTTCACCTCGCTGTTTTTGTTTCGTTTCGGCCGCCTAAACCAATCCGGCAAACACACTCATCGGTGCCATGGCCATGCCCACCAACCCGGCGCCGGTGTGCGCGCCCAGTACCGGCGCAATCGACGTCGTCGGTTCCCACACGACATCGAACAACTGGCTCAAGCGCTCTTTCAGCATCGCCACGCCGTCCAGGTTTTCAGAGTGCAGCGGTTGAACGCGCAGACGGCTGCCTTCCGGTTGCCATTGCGTCACCAGCTCAGCCATGCGAATAATCGCGCGGTTCAAGCTGCGCTCCTGGCGATAATTGACGTACTTGCCGTCTTCTTTGCCCACGCCAATGATCGGTTTAATGTTCAGCAGGGATGCCAGCAAGCCCTTCATGTGACTGATGCGCCCGCCGTGCACCAGATATTTCAATGTCGGCAGCGTGTACAGCCCTTCGGCCTTCAAGCTGATCTCTTTCAGCAACTCCAGCACGTCTTTTAAGGCCCAACCGGCGCGCAGAGCCAGCGCCGCCGCTTGCACCTGCCAGCCTTCGGGGCAGGAGAGCGTTTTGGTGTCCCACACGGTAATTTTGGCGTGCGGCAGCATGGAAGCCGCATTCAACGCGCTGTTCATTGTGCCGCTTAACCCCGAGGAAATATGAATGGACAGAATTTCAGGATCTTTTTTTAACAACCGGCTGTACAGCTCGATGAATTCGCCCGTGGATGGCAATGTGGTGGTCGGAAAGCCCTCCGTCGCGGCCAATTTCCGGTAAAACTCATCCGGCTGAATATCCTCGCCGCTGCGGTAGGTCACGCCGTCCAGGGTAATCTTGAGCGGCGCAAAATGGATGTCCAACCCGGCCAGTTGTTCGGGCGCCAGGTCCGCCCCACGATCCGTCACAATCTGCATGTCCATCCTCCTTGTTTCAGGGTTTGACCTTTTAGGCCATTTTGGGCCACTATGCTGATTTAATTGTACCACTATCGACTTCCCCGCCTGCCAAACTGCCGTTCCAACAAATCCACCGACAGGTGAATCATCGTCGGGCGGCCGTGCGGACAGGTTCGCGGCGACTGGCAGGTCTCCAAATCGCGCAGCAGAGCGCGCTGTTCATCCGACGAAAGGGTTTGCCCGGCTTTGACCGCCACGCGCTTACATACCCGCGCAATGACGCGCTCCTCCACCTCACTTTGCAGCGGCGTTTCGTCTTCCTCAAAATCCTCCACCAACACGCGCAGCGCTGCGGCCGGGTCGATGCCGGACAGCAGGGCCGGAATGGCGCGCACGCGGAAGGTGTTCGGGCCAAACGGCTCCACATCAAAGCCGAACTCCGCCAGCACCGGCAGTTGCGTGTGAATCTGGGCCGCGCCCTGCGGTGGGAGCTGTACAAGCGTTGGTTCCAGCAGAGTCTGCATCGGCAAATTGGGTCCGTGCATGCGCATCAGCTTTTCGAACAACACGCGCTCATGGGCGGCGTGCTGATCAATTAAATACAGGCCGTCCGGCCCTTCGGCCACCAGATACGCCGCGCCCACCTGCCCCACCAATCGCAGCAAGGGCATCTGACCGGAAGGCAGGTCCGTCGGGGTGGGCGGGTGTGGGTTGGACGGCGCACCGGCCGCATCCACAGCAGCGATATTTTGTGCATCCGCCGCCATTTGCCAGGCGGGGTCAATTTGCAGCGGATAGGCCTGGGCCTCGCTTTGCCAGCTGCGGTTGGCCACCTGCGGCACCGGCGAAAACGCCAGCAGGGCGCGCCTGGCGGCGCGCTGCACGCTGCTGAACACCCGGTCCGGGCTGCGGAAGCGCACTTCCGCCTTGGCCGGGTGTACATTCACATCCACCGCTTCGGGGTCAATCGTGATAAACAGGGCCGCCAGCGGGTAGCGTCCCACCATCAACAGCGTGTGATAGGCTTGCAGCAGGGCTTGCGTCAGCGGCACATCCTGCACCCAACGCCCGTTGATAAAGAAGGTGATTTCGCGCCGGTTGGAGCGCGTCAGCGCCACCGGGCTGATAAAACCGCTGACTTCGATGCTTTCGTCGTTAAAGTCCACTTCCAGCATCTGGCGCGCCGTTTCCACCCCGTACAATTGCGCCAGAATCTCGCGGCGGTTGCCGCTGCCGCTGGTTTGCAGCACCGGCTTGCCATCCTGAAACAGCGCAAAGCGCGTGTGCGGGTAGGCCAGTGCGTAGCGCGTCACCAGTCCGTCGATCTGCTGCCGTTCGGTGGCGTCCTGCTTCAGGAATTTCAAACGCGCCGGCACGTTGTAAAACAGGTCTTCCACCCGCACCAGCGTGCCTTCCGGCGCACCGGCGGCTTGCAGCGCCCCCGCGCGCCCGCCTTCCACCTGCAGGCGGCTGCCTACCGCGCTGTCCGCCGGGCGTGAAAGCAGCGTCAGCCGCGCGACCGAGCCGATGGACGCCAGCGCCTCGCCGCGAAAACCCAGCGTGGTAATGTGAAACAGATCCTCGGCGGAGCGCAACTTGCTGGTGGCGTGCCGCCCGACAGCCAGTGGGATCTCCTCGCCGGGGATGCCTGCGCCGTTATCGGCCACTTCCATCAGGCGCTTGCCCGCTCCTTCCACCCGCACCGTAATTTGCGTGGCGCGCGCGTCCAGCGCATTCTCCACCAGCTCTTTAATCACCGACGCCGGCCGTTCAATCACCTCGCCGGCGGCAATTTGCGATGCCACTTCATCTGCCAGAACCCGAATCGCCATCCATCACCTCGTACTGAAATTATACCTTAGCCGCCCCGGCCGCGCCTCGCGATAGGCGATACAATGCCATTGTCCGCCGCCCCCCTCTCAGGTATACTTCGCCTATGCGCTTTTCAACCTTTCTGTTTGACCTGGACGATACCCTGTATTCGCCCGATTCCGGCATCTGGGGCCGCATTGCCGACCGGATGAACGATTACATGGTTTTGCGTCTGGGCATCCCGCAAGAAGAAGTACCCGAGTTGCGCGAACACCTCTTTCGCACCTACGGCACTACCATGCGCGGACTGCAGCAGACGTATCACATCGATGAACACGACTATCTGGCCTACGTGCACGACGTTCAGGTGGACCGGCTCCTGCAGCCTGCCCCGCGATTGCGCCGCCTGATCGAATCCCTGCCCGTGCGCAAGATTATCTTCACCAATGCCGACGCGCTGCACGCGGCGCGCGTGACCGCCGCGCTGGGATTGGACGGCTGTTTTGAGCGCGTCATCGACATTCTCGACATTTCGCCCTACTGCAAGCCCATGCCGCAAGCGTACCCCATCGCCCTTGACCTGATCGGCGAAACCGACCCGGCCCACGTGGTGATGATTGACGACAGCCCGGCCAACTTACGTCCGGCCGCTGAGATGGGCATCCAGACCGTTCTGGTTCACCCGCAGCGCACGGCCGAATTTGCCCTTAACATTGGCAGTATCCTCGAACTGGAAACGTTGCTGCCGCGCCTGTTCAACGGGGAGGTTCACTCATGACCGACGGAATGAGCACCACCGGTTGGATCGTGCTGATTTGCCTGGTCGGCATCATCCTGATTTTTAATTTCGGTCTGATCGCCGCGCTGAGCGGTAAGCGGCAAATGCGCCATCCCTTTGAGCCGTTTATTCGCGTAAAAAACGGCGTGCTGCACCCCTGGAAGAACGAGGACGACCAAATCAACGAGCTCAAGCGCCGTGTGAACGCGCTGCAAAACCCGTCCCCAGCCAGCAACGACCCCGCGGACGAGCCCCCGCCATCTAACCCGCCATTAATCTGAGTATGCTAAGCTTACGTTTGTTGCGAATGGATCTTTAGGAGTAGAGAGTTTATGGAAAACAAAAGCATCCGTGTCCTCCTGATCGGTTTTATCGCGTTGGTACTCGTCGCCGGCGCGTTTTCGGGTGGTTTCCTGGCCGGGCGGGTCACTTCCGCCGGCGCATCGGTCATCGCGCAACCCACGCCGTCTGCCGAAGCCTCCAGCGGCGACCTGAATACCCTGTTTTCCCCTTTCTGGGAAGCCTGGGACATCGTCCACCAACAATATGTGGAACAACCGGTGGACGATACCGCCCTGATGCGCGGCGCGATCAGCGGCATGCTGCAATCCCTGGGCGACGAGCACACTTCGTACATGGACCCGATGGACTACCAGCAGGCCAATTCTCCGCTGCAGGGTGAGTATGACGGCATCGGCGCCTGGGTGGACACCACCGGCGAGTGGCTGACCATCATCAGCCCCATGGCCGGCACGCCCGCCGAGCGCGCCGGTTTGAAGCCCGGCGATAAAATCATCGCCGTGGACGGTGAGGACATGACCGGCGTCTCGCCCGAGCTGGTGCTGCGCAAAGTGCTTGGCCCGGCCGGAAAGAACGTCAAATTGACCATCGCGCGCGAGGGCAGTGAAGGCCCCCTGGATGTGAATATCGTACGCGAAAAGATCGTTATGCGCAGCGTGGAAAGCAAGATGCTTGACAACAACATCGCCTACGTGGCCCTGACCACCTTTGGCGATAAATCCACCGAGGAGCTGAAAGCCGCGCTGAAAGACATGCTGGCAAAAAAACCCGCCGGTCTGGTGCTGGATCTGCGTAACAACGGCGGCGGCTACCTCGACACCGCCATTCAGGTCGTCTCACAGTTCGTCGATGACGGCGTGGTCATGATCGAGGAGTACGGCGACAGCCGCCGCCAGGTGTTTGAGGCGCTGCCCAACGGCCTGGCCACCAAGATCCCGCTGGTCGTACTGGTAAATGAAGGCACTGCCTCGGCCTCCGAAATCACCGCCGGAGCCATTCAGGATAAAGGCCGCGCCCCGCTGGTGGGCACCAAAACCTACGGCAAGGGATCGGTACAGAACTGGATTGCCCTCAAGGACGATCAGGGCGCCGTGCGCGTGACCATCGCCCACTGGTTGACGCCCAAGGAGCGGCTGATTCACAAAGTGGGCCTGACGCCGGATTATGTCGTCGAATTGACGGAAGAGGATATCAAAGCCGGGCGCGATCCGCAGCTCGATAAAGCCGTGGATTTGCTGCTCAACCCGTCGGCGAAATAAGTCCTCACCCCCAACCGGTTTTGAGCAATTGTCTGTCAATCATCCATATTTGTTTGACAGAACCGGCTTGGGGGGGTATAATTTTCCGTCGCTGAAAAAATAACTTGGGAGTGAAACGCTATGGAACAAAGCGTTGGTTCGGACATCAACGAAATCAAGCCTAAAACGCACTTTACCGGTAAGGTGGTGAAAATCGCGCTCGCCGGAGCTGCCATCGATTTGGGCAATGGCAAGAAAGGCTTGCTTCATATCGCACAGATCGTAGCCCCCGCCGATCAGCCCATCAAGCGGGTGGAAGATGTTCTCTCGGAAGGTCAGGAAATCGAGGTCTGGGTCAAGAAAGTGGTCAAGAAAGATGGCGAAGAGCGCATCGAACTGACCATGATTAAGCCATTGGACCTGGATTGGAAAGACATCAAAACCGGCATGTCTGTCAAGGGCAGCGTCGTTCGCCTCGAGAAATTTGGCGCATTTGTTGAAATCGGCGCCGAACGCCCCGGCCTGGTGCACATCAGCGAGATGGCGCATGGTTATGTGCGCACTCCCGGCGATGTGGTCAAGGAAGGCGATGAAATTGAAGCCCAGGTGATCGACTTCAACCGCAAGAAGAAGCAGATCAAACTGAGCATGAAGGCCCTGCAGCCCGAACCCGAGAAGGTGGAAGAACCCTCTCCCCGCTTCGCTCCGCAGCAGCCGTTCGGCGAAAAACGCGACAAGCCTGTTCGCCGCAAGAAGACCACGCGCAAGGGTTACGATGAAGTGACCGGTGAAGAGTTGGGCGTTCTGCTCGACAAGGTGAATGAGCCTGCCGTGGAAGCCGAACCCACCGCCATGGAAATTGCCATGCGCGCCGCGATGGAAAACGCCAAACTGCGCAAGAAGCAGCTGGATGAGAAGAAAAAGGCCAAGGCCGTCTCTGCCGAGCAGGAAGACATCCTCAGCCGCACCCTGACCAACAAAGTTCAGTCAGTCTGATCCTCTCAAGTTTTCAGCACCGTGACAATCCCTGGCCCCGTCTTCCCGACGGGGCTTTTTTTGGGGAGCCACGTGCGCCGATCGGGTTTTGCAATTGGCCGGCAGGTGTGGTACACTAATGCCAGCAAGTGAGCGCTTCGCGCCCGGCCTGGCCGAGACTTAAATCGAGTTGCCAGGTTTTTTTTATGATTGCAGGTGAGCATGGCGGAGAAACGCAAGTCGTATCCCAACCCACATGCCAAAGCCTCGCTCCAACGGTGGGGAGGTGCCGGTTCGACGGCCCTCCCCACTTCTTTATTGAGGGAACCGTTCCCAACATGTGCCATTGTATTTTGAATTCAAGGAGAACCAATGCCCACTAAATACATCTTCTTCACTGGCGGCGTGGTCAGCTCGGTTGGCAAGGGCGTCACCGCCGCGGCCATCGGGCGACTGCTGAAAGAGCGCGGCTTCAAAGTGGCCGTGCAGAAACTCGATCCGTATATCAATGTCGACCCCGGCACGATGAGCCCCTACCAGCACGGCGAGGTCTTCGTGCTGGATGACGGCGCCGAAACCGATCTGGACCTCGGCCATTATGAGCGCTTCATCGACGTGCGCCTGAACCGCGTGTGCAACATCACCACCGGGCAGGTTTATGCCGAAGTCATCGCCGCCGAACGCCGCGGCGATTACCTGGGCGGCACCATTCAGGTCATTCCCCACATCACCAACGAGATCAAACGCCGCATTCAACTCGTCTCCAAGACCACCGGCGCCGAGATCGTGCTGATCGAAGTCGGCGGCACGGTCGGCGACATCGAAAGCCAACCTTTCCTCGAAGCCCTGAGACAGATGCGCAGTGACATCGGGCGCGAGAACACCGCCTCGGTGCACGTCACCTGGCTGCCGCACATCGGCGCCACCAACGAGCTGAAAACCAAACCCACCCAACACTCGGTCAGCGCCCTGCGCTCCATCGGTATTTCGCCGGACATGATCGTGTTGCGCTCGGATTATCCGGTCGATTCCAGCCTGCGCGACAAAGTTGCCCTGTTCTGCGATGTGGACAAGCGCGCCGTCATCCCCATGGTCACATCGGCCGTGCTGTACGAAGTTCCCATGATGCTGGAAGACGCCGGGGTGGCTGATTATCTGTTGCAGCGCCTCGGGTTGCAGGCCCGTCAGACACCCGATTGGTCGGAATGGCGTCATCTGGTGGACGAAGTTCGCCGTGACAAGCCCAAAGTGACCATCTCGCTGGTCGGAAAATACGTGGAACTGCACGACGCCTACATGAGTGTCAGCGAAGCGCTGCGCCACGCCGCCCTCTCCCTGGGCCTGGAACTGGAGATCAACTGGCTGCATTCTTCGGAATTGGAAAAAGGTCGTGGCGAGGACATTTTGGCCGGGTCGGACGGCATCATCGTGCCCGGCGGGTTTGGATCGCGCGGCATTGAGGGCAAAATCCTGGCGGCGCGCTACGCCCGCACCCACCGCGTGCCCTACTTCGGCCTGTGCCTGGGCATGCAGCTCATGGTGGTGGAATTCGGTCGCCATGTGCTTCAAAACGAAGCCGCCAACTCCTCCGAATTTGACCGCGCCACCCCGCACCCCGTCATCGACCTGATGCCCGATCAAACCAAGGTCACCGACATGGGCGGAACCATGCGCCTGGGCTTGTACCCCTGTGAGCTGAAACCCGGCAGCATCGCCGGCCAGGCGTACGGCGCCGCGGAAGTGCAAGAACGCCACCGCCACCGCTTTGAATTCAACAACAAATACCGCGAGCAGTTCGAAGCCGCCGGCATGGTTTTCTCGGGCCTCTCCCCCGACGGCCGCCTGGTGGAGATCGCCGAACTGGCCGACCATCCCTTCATGCTCGGCACGCAATTCCACCCGGAATTTCTCTCGCGCCCCAACCGCCCGCACCCGCTGTTTGTCGCGTTCGTGCGCGCCGCCGCGCGCAACGCCGGCCTGGATGTATAGGCCAATACTTGTGAAATATTACGCAAATGCTCCCGTCCGGCGCATTTCGTATTATACTTAACCGAATGCTGTGTATCTCACAGGCGCATGCCTGAAACCATTTTGTAGAGAAAGGTTGGATTTCATGGACACAACGATTGAATCAATCTCCGCACAGGAAATTCTCGATTCCCGCGGCAACCCGACCGTGGAAGTGGAAGTCATCCTCGCCGACGGCAATTGGGGCCGCGCCGCCGTTCCCTCCGGAGCTTCCACCGGCATCCACGAAGCCCTTGAAATGCGCGACGGTGACAAGTCGCGCTTCCTGGGCAAGGGCGTGCTCAAAGCTGTTGAAAACGTCAACACCGAAATCGCCGAAGCCCTCGAGGGCTTTGACGCCTTCGAACAGAAAGCCATCGATATGACCATGCTCGAGCTGGACGGCACCCACAACAAGTCCAAGCTGGGCGCCAATGCCATTCTGGGCACCTCGCTGGCTGTGGCCAAAGCCGCTGCTAACGCCCTGGGAATGCCGCTGTACCGCTACATCGGCGGCGTGTACGCTCATGTGCTGCCCGTCCCGATGATGAACATCCTCAACGGCGGCGCGCACACCGCCTGGCAGTCGACCGACGCGCAGGAATTCATGGTCATGCCGCTGGCCGCTCCCTCCTTTGCCGAAGGTCTGCGTTGGGGCGCCGAGATCTACCACGCGCTCAAATCGGTGCTCAAGGCCCGCGGTTACGCCACCCTGGTCGGTGACGAAGGCGGTTACGCTCCGGCCCTCAAAGCCAATGTGGAAGCCGTGGAAGTCATCCTCGAGGCCATCACCAAGGCTGGGTACAAACCCGGCGAGCAGGTCTGCATCGCCCTCGATCCGGCGGCTTCGGAACTGTACGACGAAGAGACCAAGCTCTACAATCTGCGCAAGGAAGGCAAGAAACTCACCGGCGAGCAGATGGTGGCCTTCTGGAAGAACTGGGTCGACCAATTCCCGATCGTCTCGATTGAAGACGGTCTGGCCCAGGACGACTGGGAGAGCTGGAAGCTGATGACCGCCGAGCTTGGCCATCGCCTTCAAATCGTCGGCGACGACCTGCTGGTCACCAACCCCGAACGCGTGCGCCGCGCCATTGCCGAAAAGGCCTGCAACGCTGTGCTCATCAAGCTCAACCAGATCGGCACGCTGACCGAGACCCTCGAAACCGTCGAAGCCGCCCACCGCAACGGTTGGCGCGCCGTCACTTCGCACCGCTCCGGCGAAACCGAAGATTCGACCATCGCCGACCTGGCCGTTGCGCTCAACATGGGCCAGATCAAGACCGGTGCCCCCGCCCGCTCCGACCGCGTGGCCAAGTACAACCAGCTGCTGCGCATCGAAGCCGAACTGGGCGACACCTCGGCCTACGCCGGTTGGAATGCGCTCGTCGCCGGCAAGCGCGCCTGATCTCAACCTTTGCTCTGGAAATCAAGCAGCGGCCGTACGGCCGCTGCTTTTTCGTTTCTCCAATGGGCTACTGGCGCGGAATTTTGGCCGCGTGGATCAGGTCAAAGACGAACAGAAATCCGCCCTGCACGATCACGCCCCAGCCGGTGCCGGCCCAAAAAGCATCACCGGCCCCCAACGCCATCACAATTCCCGCTCCCGCCGCGACATACAACACATCCAGCGCGGTGTTCCACTGCAGAATGCGCCGCAAGCGCGCCGCTTCCAGGGCCGGGTCGGTGGCGGTTTGCCGCCCCAATGAGCGCAGCGCGAACAGGGCGATCGCGGCATCCACCACACCCCACACCATGGCCTGAACGCCCATGCCCTGCAGCCACGCCCCGCCCAGTAAAAGCAACCAGCCGCCCGCAAACACACTCAACCCGCTCCAGATCAGCAGGCGCGCCGCCAACAAGCGTTGAAATCGGCGAATATCCGTCGCGGCGTTCATTTCGCGTGCACGGCCTCTTCGCCGCGTGGGAGGCTGCGCTTCCGTTCAGGGGCAATGGTTGGTTTTTCAAGCCGCTTCATCATATTTCCTATTGGATCGTTTGCATAAAGTCGGATACGGCATTCAGGAACGCCTGCGGGCATTCTTCCTGCGGCACATGCCCGCACATTCGAAAAACAACCAGCTGCGCGCCGGGGATCGCTTTTGCCAGGCGTTGGCTATTCGCCAGCGGAACGATCCGGTCGTCGTCTCCGCTGACCACCAGCACCGGCACTTTCAAATCATCCAGGCGATCGGGCAAGTTCGTCGCGCCCGGCGCAATCGAAAACTGCCACAAAGCCGCATCCCATCCTTCCACCTGCAGCGGTTTACGATAGCCATCACGCACGGCCGGGGTCACGCGCGCCGGGTCGTGCCAGGCACTGGTGAGAAACTCCTCGCCGCTCGTCTGAATACGGCGCACAAACAGCGGCCCCAGGCGGGTGAACTGCGGCAGTGTCAGCACCGGTCGGATCCAATTGGGAATCGGGCTGCCGGAGTAGACTGCCGCGTCCACCAGCACCAGAGCCGTCACACGCTGTGGCTGTTGCAGCGCAGCCAGAATGGCCACCGCGCCGCCGGCCGAATTGCCCACCAGCACCGCCCGATCCACCCCCAGGCGGTCCATCAATCCAAACAACAAATCAACCTGCGCCGCCGCGCTGTAGGGGCTTTCTCCCTTCCATGTGCCG
>DAOUGY010000053.1:0-2301 GCA_034428975.1 Anaerolineaceae bacterium
AGCCACCTGAGCGGGCATGGGTTGTATCTGGCCGAGGCGATTCTGGCGCCGCATTCCTCGCTGGAGGGCAAGACACTCAAGGAAATCGATTTGCGCCGGCAGTTCGGCGTGACCGCTCTGGCGCTCAAGCACCTTACGCGCAGCTATCGCACCGATATCGGCGACATGCCGTTGTCGATGGGAGATACGTTGTTGATCCTTGGGCCGCTGCAACGCATCCGCTCTTTGCACAAGAGTCTGGATATGCTGATCTTCGAACCCGATCCGGGCGACCAGCCGCTCAACCGCCGGCAAGCAGCCCTCACGGTGGTCATCACTCTGGCGGCCATTGGCGCATCCATTGCCGGCGCGCCTGTTTACCTGAGCGTATTTGCCGGGGCTATCGTCATGCTGCTGCTCAACGTGCTCAATCTGGAAGAGGCGTACCGTTCCATCGAGTGGCAGGCGGTGTTTTTGATTGCCGGGATGTACGCGGTCAGTTTGGCGATGGTGCAGACCGGCCTGGCGGCTCGCATGGGCCATGCCCTGTTGACACTGGTCGCGCCGTTTGGCGCGTTGGGCGTGGCCGGCGGGGCCTACTTGCTCACCGCGCTGCTCACCCAGTTCATGGGCGGGCAGGTCTCGGCGCTGGTGACCGGGCCGGTGGTGATCAGCGCCGCCATCAGCATCGGGGCCAATCCGCAAGCTGTGGCGGTAGCCACCGCCATTGGCTGCTCGGCGTCGTTTTTAACCCCGATGGCGCATCCGGTCAACATCTTGATGATTGCGCCGGCCAACTACAAGTTCAGTGACTTTTTCCGCGCCGGTTGGATGCTCACCATCCTTTGTTTCCTGGCCCTGCTGCTCGGGCTGAAGATCTTCTGGGGGTTGTAACCCGGAATTGGAGAAAAGCGACGACCGGGGTGGGAAGGCCCCGTTTTCCCCCCTTCCCGCCGTGTTATGCTATCATTTTTTCCAGGAGGAACCACCATGCGGCCGGATTGGGATTCATACTTTATGAAAATCGCTTATGCGGTGTCGGAGCGCAGCACGTGCGACCGCGCGTTTGTGGGCTGCGTGCTGGTGCTGGACAAGCGCATCCTCACCACCGGGTTCAACGGCTCACCCTCGGGGCAGCCGCACTGCGACGAGAAAGGCCATCTGCTGGTGGAGGGACACTGCGTGCGCACTATCCACGCTGAAACCAACGCCATCATCCAGGCGGCGCTGCACGGCGTTTCGACTCGCGGGTGCACCTGTTACGTCACGCATTTCCCGTGCATCAACTGCGCCAAGGCGCTGATCAACGCCGGCATCACCCGCCTGGTATACCATCAGGCGTACCGCGTGGATGAAAATGCGCTGGACTTCTTGCGCACCGCCCGCATCGAGATTATTCAATTAACCAACCTTGCGTTGGCGGCGTCGGATCATACGGAATTCACTACCGGCTAGCTGCGCTCCAGGCGCAGCACGCGCCCCCAACCGGGGTACAACCCGTCGACGCACAGGCGGCCCGCAGACACGGTGAAGCGTTCGCCGCCGTTGAGCACGTCCACCGCGGCGCTGAACTCGGAGGGTACGCGCACGTCCAGGTTGACCGGTTCGCGCGCGGCGTTGAGCACGACCACCACACTATCCTGTTCCCATTGACGGAGAAAAGCCAATTGCTGCGCGGCGACGTGCAGTGGGGTGTAATTGCCGTAGCGCAGGGCGGGCAACGCCTGCCTCACGGCTGACAGTCGCGCCAGGTCACCCGCCAGGCCGGGGATGGGCGCGGCTTGCTGCAGCGCGTCCAAATCAAGCGCCGGGCGCAGCGCGGAATCGCTGCCGGACGTGCGCCGGCCCGTGATGCCAAATTCGCTGCCGTAATAGATGGACGGCACGCCTGGCATGGTGAAGAGGAGAAAATACAGCGGGAAGAGCAGACCGGAATCGGGCAGGCGGCTGGCCACGCGATCCACGTCGTGATTGTCGGCGAAGTTGTAGAGCGGCAGCCCGGTGTACAGCCCGCCCGGCCCGAACTGGCGGTTGAGCGTGTAGGCGATTTCGAAATAATTACGGTCGGCCAGGCTGGAATACAGCCCTTTGTAGGCTTCGTAGTTGGTGACCGAGTGCAGCATGGCCGGGTTGGCCCAATGGCGGTAGTCGCCGTGCACCACTTCGCCCATCAGCCAGAAATCGGGCCGCAGCCGGTCGGTGAATGTGCGCAAGGCGCGCATGAAATCGGCGTCCAGGCAGTCGGCCACGTCCAGGCGCAGCCCGTCAATCTCAAATTCGTCCACCCACATCCGCACCGCCTCCAGCAGGTGAGTGCGCGCC
>DAOUGY010000054.1:0-5988 GCA_034428975.1 Anaerolineaceae bacterium
GCCATTGGCGGGCTGGTGGAACAGGCCCGCCGCTGCATCGAACACGGGCCGCTCGACGACCTGGGCGGCTTGCTGGACGCCAACCATGCCCTGCTGCAGGAATTGGATATCTCCTGCCCCGAATTGGACACGCTGGTGCAAACCGCTCGCGCCGCCGGCGCATTGGGCGCCAAGCTCTCCGGCGGCGGGCGCGGCGGCAATATGCTGGCCCTGTGCAGCCCGCAAAGCGCGCCGCCCATTGCCGCCGCCCTGCAATCTGCCGGCGCGGTGCGCGTGATTCAAACCACTGTGGAGCCTCCCCGTGACTGATCTGCAATTCCTCAAACTGGGCGGCTCGCTCATCACCGATAAAAACAACACGCACACCGCGCGGCCCGATGTTCTGGCCCGCCTGGCCGGGGAAATCGCCGCGGCGCGCCAGGCAGACCCGCACCTGCGCCTGCTGCTGGGGCACGGCTCCGGCTCGTTCGGGCATGTGCCGGCCCACCGCTACGGCACCCGCCACGGTGTGCACGATGCCGCTCAATGGCTGGGATTTGTGGAAGTATGGCGCGAGGCGCGCGCGCTTAATGAGCTGGTCGCGCAGGCGTTGAGCGCTGCCGGCCTGCCCGTGATCGCCTTCCCCCCGTCTGCAACCATCACTGCCGCCGATGGCGCCGTGCAAGCCTGGGATCTCACCCCACTGCGCAGCGCGCTGCAAGCCGGCCTGATTCCGCTGGTCTTTGGCGATGTGGTGTTTGATACGCAGCGCGGCGGCACCATCCTCTCCACCGAGGATCTGTTCAATCACCTTGCCCGCGCGTTGCACCCGGCGCGCATCCACATCGCCGGCATCGAACCCGGCGTGTGGGCGGACTACCCCCATAACACGCATATCACCGACCGCATCACTCCGCGTCGTTTTACCGACACAGCCGGCAGTCTGCACGGCTCCGCCGCGGTCGACGTCACCGGCGGCATGCGTGAAAAAGTGGAACAAATGCTTGCGCTCACCGCGCTCGACCGCGGTCTGCGTGTGACCATCTTTTCCGGGCTTGTGCCGGGCGCCGTGCGCCAGGCCTTGCTCGGCGCTTTCCCCGGAACGCTAATCGCGCCGGATGATTGACCAGAGGAGGATAGGTTATGATCCACACCCGTGATATTCTCGAAGAGAACGAAGTCGCCTGCCTGGCGCCGTACGGCATTCGCAGCAAAGATTCCAAAGGCCGCCTGTACCCCGACAGCGAGCCGGATTACCGCACCTGTTTTCAGCGCGACCGCGACCGCATTCTGCACACCACCGCCTTTCGCCGCCTGGAACACAAAACCCAGGTCTTCATCACCCACGAAGGCGACTACTACCGCACGCGTCTGACGCACACGCTGGAAGTCGCCCAGATCGGCCGTACCATTGCCCGAGCGCTGGGCGCCAATGAGGATCTGGTGGAAACCATTTGCCTGGCCCACGATCTCGGCCACCCCGCCTTCGGCCATTCCGGCGAAACGATTCTCTCGCGCCTGATGGCCGATCACGGTGGCTTCGACCACAACAAACACTCCTTCCGCATCGTCACCGAGCTGGAACGCCGCTACCCCGATTTTCCGGGTCTCAACCTGACCTGGGAAGTGCTGGAAGGCATCGTCAAGCACGAAACCGAATACGATATCTCGGATGCGCGCGATTTCAACCCCGAGCTGCGCGGCCATCTGGAAGCCCAGATCACCAACGTGGCCGATGAAATGGCCTACACCGCTCACGACCTGGACGACGGCCTGCGCTCAGGCATGATCAGCGCGGACATGCTCTCTGGCATGGAATTGTGGGAAATCCTGGTCGAAAATGTCGGATGGTCCGGCGGCGCGCTGGATGAAATGACCCGCCACCGTCTGATCCGCCGCCTGATTGGCATCATGGTTACCGAACTGGTCAACAGCACCTCCAAAAAGCTGGACGACACCGGCGTGCGTTCCGTTGAGGAACTGCAGCGCCTGCCTTACAACGTGGTCGGCTTTGGCGAGGATATGCGCCGCCGCAACCGCCAGCTCAAAGATTTTCTGTACGCCAATCTCTACCGCCACTACCGCGTCATACGTATGCAGGTTAAAGCCGAACGCATCATCACCGACCTGTTCAACGCCTATCACAAAGAACCCACCATGCTGCCACGCCACGTGCAAAAGCTGATCAGCGAGCGCGGGCTGGAACGCACCATTTGTGATTACATCGCCGGCATGACCGACCGCTTTGCCATCGAGGAGCACCAGAAGATATTTGACCCCGTGCTGCTTCCCTAGTACAATACAGGTCTACAGTTCACGAGGAAGGGTATAGCATCATGGCTGACGTTTCATATCTGACGGCGGATGGCGCGGAGCGCCTGCGCCGCGAACTAGACGAATTAAAAGGCCCCGCGCGCGAGGCGTTGGCGGCTCGCCTGCGGTTTGCCATTCAACAGGGCGATCTGTCCGAAAACGCCGACTACATCCAGGCCAAGGAAGAACAGGGCTTTTTGGAAGGCCGCATCCAGGAGCTGGAAGCCATCCTGCGCAATGTCATCATTATCGGTGAGCACGAGATTCGCAAAGACGAAGTCAACATCGGCGCAACTGTCACCGTAATGGATGGCGGCTTCGAAGATACCTACTTTTTGGTTGGCCCCAAAGAAGCCGATCCCATGAACGGGCGCATCTCGCATGAATCGCCCATCGGCAAGGCGCTCATCGGCCACCGCGTGGGCGATGCAGTCAGCGTGGATACGCCCGGTGGTACGGTCAAGTTGAAGATTTTGACCATCGAATACGGCAAAAACTGATTACTCGGATTCACCCAACAAAAACAGCCCGGCTTATCACCGGGCTGTTCGTTTTGTTGTTCCTGAATGCGATCAGGCGACTTTGGGCCAGACGGCCAGTTCGAGAGTTAACTGCTTCATAAAGCTGCCGGCCGGCAAAGCGCCCTGACCGTACACGCTTTCCACCACGCGCGCCTCAAGCTGCAGTGTGGCCGTTTCCAGCAGCACCTGCTTGCCGGGTTCCAGCAGCACGGGCTCACCCTTCGAGGACAGCTTCTGGCGAGTGGTCTCGTCGTTGTAGGCGTAGCTGGACATCAGTACCTTGGTGATGGTCTGAATGTCGTTCTTGTCAAATAGCCACACCTCAAAGGCAGTCACCTTCTTGGGCTCACCCACGCCGATCGTTTCGGAAATGCCCACGCCGCACTCGCCCAGGAACTCACCAGAGGGCGTCTCAATGCTGAACGAGTCGTCATACAGATCGTCGCCCATCATGTAAGTGGTTACGAACTGTGCCAGCGGTGTTTCCTGACCCTGCGCGGAGTAATCCGTGCGTTCCGCCGAGCGGCTCACCGACTGCGCTTCGCTCACCACGGACGGGGCTTCATTACCGCCGACCATGCCGCGCGGGCGCAGAACGAAAATGTAGACCAGTACGCCGCCCACAATCAGCAGGCCCACGCACAGGAAGACCAGCAAGACAACCGGCGATGACCCGCCCTCTTTTTCTTCGGCGGCAGCCGCTTCGGTCGCCTCCGTGGTGGCCAGCGGAGAAGGCGGTTTTTCCACGCTTTCTGTCGGCTTCACCGCCAGCACCAGCGACTCAAACTTGGCGATCGAATCGACCTCCTTGAAGTTGCAGTCGCTGGCCTTGATATCCTTGAATGTCGTGCCGATCTCATCCTGCTGGATGCCCATCGCGTCCAGGCGCGCCAGCGCCAGCTCTTTGGCATCCGGGTTACGCAGCGCAGAATCGACCACCATGCACAGGTACTGGACCTTCAGGTCGGCGCGCAGATCGCTGGGTGCGGCGTCAAACCATTTCACCGGCCACAGGCCCCAGCCCAGAATCGGCAGACCGATGATCAGGCCGATCACCAGACCAACGACACCGGCGATAAGCGGTCTCTTGAGGTATTCACGAATTTTTTCCATGTCTCTGCTCCTACTGAACTGAACTGCGTTCTCTTCGTTGCCAGCGTTGGGCGTTACTCTGCGTTCATTGTAGAACAAACTTCATATACACGCAACACTTTTCTGCACGTCTTTGCAGAATTGATGCAAGATTTATGCCGATTCGCCAATTTGTTCCAGCAGAAAGCTCTCTTCGCACGCCAGGCACTGCGCTTCGCGCTTGTTGGCCGCCACCAGTGTGCCGCCGCATTTGGGGCACGGCGTGGCCAGCGGGCGCTTCCAGGAGGTGAACTGGCAGGTGGGATAATGTTCGCACCCGTAGAAGATGCGCCCTTTACGCGTCTTGCGCAGCACAATTTCGCCACCGTCCTGCGGGCAGCGCACGCCGATTTTTTCAAGCCATGCCTCGGTGTACCGGCAAGCCGGGAAGTTGCTGCAACTAATGAACTTGCCAAAGCGCCCCCAGCGAATCACCAGATCGTGACCGCACTCCGGGCAGGCCCGCCCCACCTTTTCCAATTCCGCTTTCGCCACCGGCATTTCCGCCTGGGCCTTTTGCAGCGTCGGTTCAAAGCGCTCGTAGAAGCGCCTCACCACGCCGCTCCACTCATCGCTGCCGGCAGCCACCTGATCCAGATCTTCTTCCATGCGCGCCGTAAAGGACGTATCGATGATTTCCGGGAAGTGCTCCACCAGCAAATCGTTGACCAGAATGCCTGTTTCCGTGGGAATCAGGCGCTTGGATTCACGCAGAACGTACCCGCGCTCTTGAATGGTGGACAAAATCGGCGCGTAGGTGGACGGCCGGCCGATGCCATTTTCTTCCAGCACCTGCACCAGCGACGCTTCACTGTAACGCGGCGGTGGCACGGTGAAATGCTGCGCCGGCAGCAGTTGAATCAAGTGCTGGCGCTGACCTTCCTCCAGCCCCGGTGGGATGCGCACGTCGTCGCTGTCCTCGCTCTTCACATCTTCGTCCCGCGCTTCTTCGTACACCACCAAAAAGCCGGGGAATTTCACCGTAGAACCGGTGGCGCGCCACAGGTATTGATGAGCCGGACCGGCCGACGCCACGTCGACCGAAACGGTGTCATACACCGCGGCTTCCATCTGCGAGGCGACAAACCGCTTCCAGATCAGTTGATATAGCTTGAATTGTTCTGGCGACAGATACGCCTTGACGCTCTCCGGGGTGCGATTGACCGACGTCGGGCGCACCGCTTCATGCGCTTCCTGCGCGCCGACCGCCCGCGTGCGGTACTGCGGCGGCGTTTCCGGCAGGAAATCCGCCCCGTGCACCTTCAAAATGTAATCTCGCGTCTCTTTAACCGCCAGCTCGGAGATGTTGGTTGAGTCCGTGCGCATGTAGGTGATCAAACCGGTTGCGCCGCCCTCGCCCACATCCAGGCCTTCGTACAACTGCTGGGCCAGTGTCATCGTGCGCCGCGCCGTGTACCCCAATCGCCGCGAGGCTTCCTGCTGCAGGGTGGACGTGATGAACGGCGCCAGGGGTTTGCGGCGGCGTTCGCTGCGTTTGATGCGCTCAATCACGTACTGCGCGCCCTGCATATCCGCCAGGATCGCCTGCACGGTGGCTTCATCCGGCAGATCCGGTTCGGCCTCGTCCACCCGCACCAGGCGCACGGTGTAATTGCTGCGTCCTTTTTCGGGGCGCAGTTCGGCGGCGATGGTCCAATACTCCACCGGTACAAAGGCGTCAATCTCGCGTTCGCGCTCCACAATCAGGCGCAGCGCCACCGATTGCACCCGCCCGGCCGACAGGCGACTGCGCACTTTTTCCCACAATATCGGGCTGATGCTGTAGCCCACCAGGCGATCCAACACGCGGCGCGCCTGCTGCGCGTTGACCAGATCGGCATTAATCGCGCGCGGGGGGCTGAACGCTTCGGCAATCGCCGGTTCGGGGATTTCATGGAAGACCACGCGGTGGGGGAGTTTGGGGTCGATCTCCGCCGCCTCCATCAAGTGCCAGGCAATGGCTTCGCCTTCGCGGTCGGGGTCGGTCGCCAGGTAAATTTCGGCCGCCCCGCGTGCCAGCTCTTTCAGTTCTTTCACCACGGCG
>DAOUGY010000055.1:0-5765 GCA_034428975.1 Anaerolineaceae bacterium
ACGCTCTGCCATGCTTTTTCTCCATCTCTTGTGCTGAAAATTCAAGGCGATGTCTGAGCGAGCTGTGAAGCGGGGGACTGGGTCAGACTAACGCCCCGGTGTATCTTGAATTTAGCACGCGAAAAATGGTAAGTCAAGGAATGGTTGTCAGGCCGCGGGTGGAGCTTTGTCACACCGGTTGCAGACGATTACTCTGCGGCTTCCCAGGGCGGTGTGCCGGAATCTCCCCTCCGGTTCAGCGCGTCTTGAATTTCTTGCGCATATTGCGGAAACACATCGGCGGCGGCAGCCAGCAAGCCAAAGCACCCGGCAATCATCATGTCGCCAAACGGCACGGCATTGTAGATGCCCAGCGGTGAATCGGCCAGCAGCGCGCGGCGCGGACCGGTGACCACGACATTGAAATCCTTCGCATCTAGCGCCAGGGGCGTGGCGTCGAGGAGCAGCGCGCCGTGACCGTGATCGCCGAAGACATCGGCATGGCGCAGTGAACCGTCTGCCAGACGGCGCAGTAAATCTTCCAGACGTGGGCGATCCAGCAGGCCGGTGTGATGTTCAAAAACGCCTTCGATGCCCGCCGGCCCCAGACGAAAAGCCAGGGTGTGGAAGTTGCCCACGTTGGCGATCAGCCGGCGCGGCCGGGCGGCCACAATTGGGTCAAACGTGGCGCCCAGAACAGCGGCCGGGGCGGTGTCCATGACCATCAGCGGGGCGGGCAGGTCGGCGGCGCAGCGCGCCACGGCTTGCAGACGGGTCATGATCGGGGGAATATCCCCGGGGGCGAATGCGAAGCTGCTCAGGCGGTTGGCGGCGCGTATGCGCGCGTCCAGATAATCAAACCGGAACTGGCGGTCGGAGACATCCGCCGGGGCTGCGCCGTGATCGAACACGGCCACGGCCAGCGCATCCAGATCGTCCAGAGAAACGCCGAACGCCTCAAACGCTTTTTGTATGGCGGGGAAATCGAAATCACGCAGCTCGATGTGCGTGCAGCGGGCGCGCAGCGGCACGGCTTCATCCTCGCTGACGATCTGAATGCCGCCGGCACGCACGGCGTCCAGATCGTCGTTGAAGGTGCGCGCCGCATCGGGAGTGGCGAAGATGGGCAGGCCGGCGCGGGCGTGCGCTTCGGCGGCCCAGCCGGACGGTCCGCCGCCCATGGTCACGCCGGTCAGCAGCACGGCCTCACCGCGCGTGGTGGCGCGGCGTAGACGGCGGCGAACGATCATGGTCGGGGCCGGCAGCACCAGTTTAAAGCTGTTTTCCACATCCAGGCGCGAATCAAACAGCAGGATATCCTGCGTGCCCGTTCCGACATCAACCGCCAGTAGTTTCATTGGGCGTTTCCATTTCGGCGGTGCAGACCGTAAGCGCGCGCCACGGGCAAAACCGTCAGGATGCCGGTGTCGGGCAGGTCGAGCTCGCCGACCACCTGTTCGGTGGCCGCCACAACCCGGTCGACCATCTCGTCGCCGTCCACAATGGTGAAGAGCGTGCGGTTCATGTGTTCCACGTGCTCCAGCAGATCACTCAGCGAGGGGATGAGCGGCAAATCGTCACGCAGCGCGCCTTTCTGGCGCATGCGCGCCAGTCCGGTGCTGGGCAGGATGGTGATGCCGCTCACGCCGGCTTCTTCCCAGGCATTGAGTACATCATCCAATGCGCCGGTATTATGCAGGACGAACAGGATTAGATACATAGCGCCGTCTCCATCGGTTAATTGGGGATTGCTTCGGTTTCCGCGGCGGGGCGTGGCGGCGAAGGTTTGCGGAACGCCGCGCGCAGCATGGGCGGAGTGACGAGGGTGGTGACGAGCACCATCCCAACGATGGTGGAAAAAATATCCGGGGTAAGCAGACCCTGGTCGAGACCGACTTTGGCGACGATCAGGCCGACTTCGCCGCGTGAGACCATGCCGATGCCGACTTGCAGGCTTTCACGCCAGCTGAAACGGCCCAGGCGCGCCCCACCACCGGCGCCGATGATCTTGCCGAGGATGGCGGCCGCGCTGATCAGCAGCAGCAGCCACACGGTGTCGAGGCTCAGGTCGCGGATGTTGACGCTGAGACCGATGCTGATGAAAAATATGGGCACAAAGAAGCCGTAGGCCAGTGGGCGCAGTGAGTGCTCCAATTCTTCCCTGCCGGGTGTGCGGGCAAACATCAGCCCGGCGATGAACGTTCCGGTGATGGCCGCCATGCCGCCCACGAGTTCAGCCGCCAGGCCGTAGGTGAGTAGCACCACCAGCGCCAATGAGAGACCGCCCTGGCTGATGTTGAGCCGGTGGAAGAGACGCAGCAAGCGCGGAAGCAATCCGATTCCGAACGCCACGGACAGGCCCAAAAAGAGCAGCATGCGCAGCGCTACTATAACGATTTGCAGCAAGCTCCCGCCGGAGGAAAGAGCCACATAAATGGAAAGCAGCAGGATGACCAGAATATCGTCATACACCGCCGCGCCCAACAAGCCGAGGCCCACCCGGCTGCGCAGCACTTTCAACTCTATCAAGGTTTGCGCCGAAATGCTGACGCTGGTGGCGCCCAGGGTGAGGCCGAGGAACATGCCGTGCGAAAGATCCATGCCGGTGAGCACGCCGATGAGCAGCCCCAGCCCGACCGGCAGCGCGACCCCCAGCGACCCGGCCAGGGCCGAAACGCGCGAGGACTTTGCCAGGTCGCGCAGGTTGAGTTCCAGACCGGCGAGGAACATGAGCAGCAGCACGCCCAGCTCACCCAACTCGTAGATGATTTCACCCAAGTGGCCGTCAGTGATGAATGAAAGATGAGTCAGGTCCAGCAAGGAAGGGCCGAGCAGCAGGCCCACCAGCAGCTCGCCAAACACGGAGGGTTGGCCGATGCGCGTGCTCAAATAGCCGGCCAGCCGGGCGGTTAACAATATGACAACAAGAGCAAAAACCAATTGAAGGAAGGGTGTCATCGAAGAGTTTCTTGTCGCCGTCCGTTTTTCAGGAAATTTGTCTAAAGTTTACCATATATTCTTTCCATGCTTTTTGGGGGCGCGTACGGTATACTTTTCTAATCTCATCATCTCGGATACTAGTTGAGGCGAGCTCATGACCCTTGAATCGGAATTGAAACGATGGGAAGAACAAACCCTTAAACCGGTGTTGGATAAAACACCGGAACGCGCGCCGGAGTTTGAAACGCCTTCCGGCATTCCACTGCCACGAATTGGTCTGCCCGGCGAGCTGAATTACGAAGAGGCGCTGGGCTTCCCGGGTGAATACCCCTTTACGCGCGGCGTACAGCCCACCATGTACCGCGGGCGCTTCTGGACGATGCGCCAGTATGCGGGGTACGCCACGGCAGAAGATTCCAACCGCCGCTACCGCTACCTGCTGCAGCAAGGTCAGACCGGTCTTTCGGTGGCGTTTGACCTGCCGACGCAGATCGGGTACGATGCCGACGATGCCATGGCCGCCGGTGAGGTGGGCAAGGTGGGTGTGTCCATTTCCTCGCTGAAGGATATGGAGACGCTGTTCTCGGAAATCCCGCTGGACAAGGTTTCCACCAGCATGACGATCAACGCGCCGGCGGCGGTGCTGCTGGCGATGTACATTGCCGTGGCCAAGCGCCAGGGCGTGGACCCCAAACTGCTGCGCGGTACCATCCAGAACGACATCCTCAAAGAGTATGTTGCGCGCGGCACGTACATCTTCCCGCCGACGCCGTCCATGCGCCTGATTACCGATATCTTCCAATACTGCGAATCGAACGTACCGCGCTGGAACACGATCAGCATATCGGGTTACCACATTCGCGAAGCCGGCTCGACGGCGGTGCAGGAAGTGGCCTTTACCCTGGCGGATGCGATCGATTACGTGCAGGCGGCCATCGACGCCGGGCTGAAGGTGGACGATTTTGCCTCGCAGCTTTCGTTCTTCTTCAATGCGCACAACGATTTCCTGGAGGAAATCGCCAAGTTCCGCGCGGCGCGCCGTCTGTGGGCGCAAATCATGCGCGATCGCTTTGGCGCCAGGGACCCGCGCTCGTGGATGCTGCGTTTCCACACTCAAACGGCCGGCTCGACGCTCACCGCCCAGCAGCCCGAAAACAATGTGGTGCGCGTGGCCATTCAGGCGCTGGCGGCAGTGATGGGCGGCACGCAGTCGCTGCATACCAACAGCATGGACGAGGCGCTGTGGCTGCCAACCGAAAAGTCGGTGCGGGTGGCGCTTCGCACCCAGCAGATCATCGCCTACGAATCCGGCGTGGCCGATACGATCGATCCGCTGGGGGGATCGTATGTGATTGAATACCTGACGGATGAGATTGCCAAACGCGCCATGGAGTATATTACCAAGATTGACGAGATGGGCGGGGCGCTCAAAGCCATCGAGCGCGGCTATCAACAGGGCGAAATTCAGGAATCGGCTTACCGCTACCAGAAGGCCATGGAAAAGAAGGCCCAGATCGTGGTGGGCGTGAGTGCCTTCCAGGTGAAGGAAGAGCTGGAACTGGAAAGTTTGAGCGTGGATCCTTTGATTGAAACGAACGCGCGCGAACGGCTGGCCGAGCTGCGCGCCGGGCGCGACAATGCCCGCGTGCATGAACTGCTGAGCCGCCTGGAAACGACCGCCCGTGGCAGCGAGAATTTGATGCCGGTGATCATTGAATGTGTGGAAAGCTACGCCACGCTGGGTGAAATTTGTGGCGTGCTGCGCCGCACCTGGGGCGAATACGAAGCGCCCTCGCTGGCTTGATTGAGGATTGGAGGAGAAGAAACCGATGGCGAAAGTGAAAAAAATCAACCATGTGGCCGTGGCGGTTGCAGATGTGGATGCGGCCCTGACCTTCTGGCGTGATGCCATGGGAATCGAGCTGCACCACGTCGAAGATGTTCCCTCGCAAAAGGCCATGGTGGCCTTCCTGCCGGTGGGGGACAGCGAAGTGGAACTGGTGAAACCAACGGCCGAGGATACAGGCGTGGCCAAATTCCTGGCCGAACGCGGCGGCGGCATGCATCACCTGTGCTTTGAGGTGGATGACATTGAAGGCATGCTGGCCGACTTGAAGGCCAAAGGTGTGCGCCTGATCAACGAGACCGCGCAGGTGCTGCCGGGGCGCAAGATGGCGTTTGTGCACCCCAAGAGCACCGGCGGCGTGCTGGTGGAACTGTACGAAGTGACCGAATAGGGTCGGATGAATAGAGAAGCGGCAGACGGGTGATCCGCCTGCCGCTTTTTTGATTGGACAGGAGCGGACTATCCTTCCACGTTGGCGGCGACCAGCGCGGCCTCTTCTTCGCGCGCGTTCTGAATACCGCGCTCGACGTTGACGCGAGTGAGGATGAAAATGCCCAGCAGGAAGAAGATGATGAGCGAGACAATGCTCAGGCGGCTCTCGCCCATGAGGGTGGAGACCACGCCGAAGATTAGTGGACCGAGAATGGTGGCGAATTTCTCAAACACGGAGAAGAAGCCGTAAAACTCGGCCGATTTGGAGGGCGGCATCATCTTGCCGATCAGCGAGCGAGAGAGGGCCTGGCTGCCGCCTTGCACGGTGGCCACGGCTGCGCCCAGCGCCCAGAACTGCCATTCATGGTAAAGGAAATATCCGGCGATGGCGATCAGAGAATAGATGCTCAGACTGAGGTAAATGGATTTCTTGGTGCCCCATTTGCGCGAAAGCCAGCCGAAAAGGAAGGCAAACGGCGCCGCCAGGAATTGCACCATCAGCAGCGTGCCGATCAGCGTAGTCTGGCCAAAGCCCAGCTCTGTGCCGTAAGCGGTGGCCATGGTGATG
>DAOUGY010000056.1:0-2237 GCA_034428975.1 Anaerolineaceae bacterium
GCGCCTGAAAAAACCCACGGGTGCCGCGCGCGCAGGCTCTTTTCGCGTCCGGGTTTTAAGATCACTGCCGCTTCGGCCATATTAGCGTCCTTCCACCAACCGGCGCAGCCCGGCTTCATCCAACACCGCCACGCCCAGCTCGCGCGCCTTGTCCAGTTTCGACCCGGCGTTCTCGCCCACCACCAGGTAATTCGTCTTCTTGCTGACGCTGTCGGTCACTTTACCGCCGTGCGCCTGAATATATTCCTTGATCCCTTCGCGCGTGAAGCCCGTCAGCGTGCCGGTGACCACAAACACCAGGCCCGCCAGCGGCTGCGGTCCGCTCACCACGGCGCGCGCCGCTTGCGGCCACACCCCAAGCGCCTTCAACTTGACCAGCACACGCTGGTTGTTTTCGCGCGCAAACCAGTCCACAATCGCCTCGGCGATGTTCGGCCCCACGCCTTCAATCGTCATCAACTCGGCCGCGCTCGCGTTGCGTAAAGCATCTAGGTCGCTGAAATGCGCGCTCAAATCCGCCGCCAGCACCTCACCCACCCCGCGAATGCCCAGCGCGTTCAACAAACGCGCCAGCGGCTGCGCGCGAGAGGCCTCGATCGACGCCAGCAGATTATCCACTTTCTTTTCACCAAAACCTTCCAGCTTCAACAAATCGTCGCGCTTCAAGGCATACAAATCGGCCACATCGCCCACCAGCCGCTCAGCGGCCAGTTGCTCCACAATTTTTATACCCATGCCGACGATGTCCATTGCCCCGCGCGAAACGAAATGTTCCAGGTTGCGCACCAGTTGCGCCGGGCAGGATGCGTTGACGCAATACCAGGCGACTTCGCCTTCCAGATGCTCCACCGCCTGTCCGCAGGTCGGGCACGTGCTGGGCGGCTCATACACCCGCTCGCCACCGCTGCGCACTTCCGGGATCGGTCCAATCACATACGGAATGACATCCCCGGCACGCTTCAACATCACCCGATCACCAATGCGAATATCCTTCTCACGAATAAAATCAAAATTGTGCAGCGTGGCGTTGCGCACCACCACACCGCCCACTTCAACGGCGTCCATAATGGCAAACGGCGTCAGTACCCCTGTGCGTCCGACGTTGACGCCGATATCCAGCAGCGTGGTGGTCACTTCGCGGGCCGGGTACTTCAACGCCAGCGCGCCGCGCGGATCCTTGCCCACCACCCCCAGTTCGGCCGCCAGATTCAAGTCGTTCAGTTTGATCACCACGCCGTCCGCCTCAAAAGGCAGGCGGTCGCGGGTTTCCAGCCAGCGCGGCAGCGCATCGGCCACAGCGTGAATGTTTCGCACGTGCTCGCTCAAATCACTGACCGGGAAGCCAAGTCTTCGCAGAACCTCCAATGTTTCCCACTGCGTGGCAGGCGTGGCGCCGTCGGCGGCCACGATGTTGTATACCAGCAGCGTTAGCGGACGGGACGCGGTCAGCGCCGGGTCCAACTGCCGCAGAGAGCCGGCCGCTGTGTTGCGCGGGTTGAGATAGGTTTTCTCTCCGGCTTCTTCCAGGCGCGCATTCAGGCGCTCGAAATCTTTCAACATAATAAACGCTTCGCCGCGCACCACCAGTGTCTTCGGCGGTTGAGGTCCTTTCGGATCCACCGGTATGCGCAGCGGCAGGGCGCGAATGGTGCGCAGATTGGCGGTGATGTCCTCGCCGATTTCGCCATCGCCGCGCGTGGCGCCCTGCACAAACAGGCCGTTGTGATAATGCAGCACCACCGTCAGACCGTCAATTTTCGGTTCCAGCACAAAATCAGCGGGACGCACGCGCTCATCCAATTTACACAGGCGTTCGTGCCATGCCAGCACATCCTCCACGTTAAACCCGTTGGCCAGGCTGAGCACCGCTCCCGGATGGCGCACTTTGGCGAATTTTTCGCTTGTCGCCGCGCCGGCGCGTTGCGTGGGCGAATCCGGCGTGATCCACTCCGGGTATTGGGCTTCCAACGCGCGCAACTTCCCCAGCAACTGGTCAAATTCGCTGTCGCTGATGATCGGCGCGTCCAACACATGGTAGCGATAATTGTGCAGGTTGATTTCACGGCGCAGCCGTTCCATTTCGATGCGGGGGTCTGCCATGTCCATGTCTCCTCCTCATTGTGCGGAGAAATCCGGTTCAAATGGATTATATCCCATCCGAACTCAAACGCCCGCGCGGCGGCGCGGGCGTTTTGGGCTCCATTTCAGTTCAATTACACCTGGTAAGGCACTTCCAG
>DAOUGY010000057.1:0-5694 GCA_034428975.1 Anaerolineaceae bacterium
CGGTCGGCGAACAGGTTACCCAGCGAAGCCAGGTTGCCAACCATTCGCACAGGCATCTGGCCCAGATCCACACCTTCGGGAAGGTGAACCGTAAACGTCACCGGAACCAGTGGAACTGCATTAAGCCTCAAAGGGGCAGGAGTGGAGGCGCCGTTATCAATCCGCGCGCCCTGCTGGAACGTGGAATAATCGCCTGCCAGGCTCAAGGCGGACAGGGTGTGAGTACCGGGTGGCAGGTTTTCGATCGTAAACGAGCCGTCAGAAGCTGTGATGGCATGAATGCCGCCGGCTTCCACCAAAATGTTGGGTAAGGGGGCGTTATTGGCGTTATCCAACACCTGGCCAATAATGCGGCCGGTTTCCCCCTCATAGGGTTCATCCGTCCAACCGGCAACGATATCTTTAACAATCGCGGGGGTCTCGATATGATACAGCCGGTAACGGACCTGTTCGTTTTGTCCGTTGTATTCAATCGCCGGTGGCGTGCCTTGCCGGATGTAGCGGTAGCGAAGCTCGGTGCCCACCGCCAGAGTGACCTTGGCAAAGTAGGTGCCCGCATCTTTGGGCTGCATCGGTACCTTGGTGGCGTTAAACGCCAAACCAGTCACCTCGTCCAAGATTTCTATGGCAATGTCAGATTCTTCGGGAGTGCCGGCCGGAACGGTGGCTTCAAAAACAACTTCAGCCAGCGGCGCCGGCGTGCTTTCGGCAGCCGGCGGGGCGTTGGTTGGCGCAACCGTCGTGGGGTTGAGAGGTTGCAAAATGCCGCAACCGGCCAGCAGGCCAAGCGCCAGTAGCCCGCTGCACAACCGGGCAACGAATGAGGTTTGACGATTAGGCCGTTCGGACATCGTTCTCACTCCCCAAAGGCAGAATTCGGTTGTTGATTTTAAACAGGTGAGCCGCACAACATATTGTGCGGCACTGCCATCATTCTTTTTTTACACTGGACTGCAAAATCGTTTTGATATCATTTTGCCGGTTCGACAGGCTGCCCAATACGCCGTTGACAAACCGTGGGGTGCTGTCCGAGCCCAGCAACTTGGCCAATTCCACCGCCTCGTTGATGGCGACTTTGGTGGGGGTACACTCTTTGACAGCAAACTCCCACAGGGCAATCCGCAAAATATTGCGGTCGATCACAGCCACCTGATCCATTGGCCACTCCGGGGCATGCTGGGCGATGATGCCGTCCAGCTTCTCCGCAATCGGCAAAACCCCTTGCACAATGTCGCGAACAAAGCTCGAAAGCGCATCGTCGAGCTGCTCGTCCTGCAGGCGCTCTTCAATGACAATGCCTGCGGGATGGCCGGTAATATCGGTTTCGTAAAGAACCTGCAAGGCTACGTAGCGCGCCTTGGTGCGTGATTTCATAGATTTTCCGGTTTGTTCGCTTCGTAATCAATATCGTCGATATGGACATTCACTTTTCCAACATCCATGCCAACCATTTCCGATATGGCCCGTGAAACCTGGTGCTGAATATTGCGCGCCACGTCGCGGACGTTCACGTCCCGGCGCAGGATCACGTACAGATCACAATACACCACGCTGTCTTCCACCGTGATGTTCACTCCCTCACTCGTGCCGCGTTTGAACAGGCGATTCATATCGCGCGCGCCAGTAGATAGCTGGCTTACGCCCTCTACGCCTAGTGTAGCCAGTCGGGCGATCGAGATCAGTACTTCCGGCGCAATGGTCGTCTTACCGGGGGGTCTCGAATAGGTGCTCATAGGATCTCCGCAAAAACTGTGAATAGATAGAGATATTATAACCGATTATCTATTTTCCCAAACGCTTCGCTTTGGGGTGCGCTCAAGCGCTCGATAAATGCCCGTGAGCGCCGGGTCACAAAGGGCAGATCTCGGTCCAGCACGATCACATGCCCCGATTCCTCCAACCAGACCAACTCCTTGTCCGTGGAGGATATCGCATCCAACACGATTTGAGCGCTTTGTGGGTTGATCGTCTGATCGTTTTTCCCCTGGAAAATCAATGTGGGTTGTTTCACTTGCTTCAGCTCACTGCGCACCAGCGCCTGCAAGCGGGACAATTCCACAGCGGCCCGCATGGGTTTGACGTTGTACCCCTTCCAGGGCATGCTTCCGCCCCAGTTGCTTTTAGGCAAATAGGCTACAAACGGCGCCAGCAAACGAGCCAGGCCAATCCGGTCCACCGATAGGGCGGGGGCGAACAGCAAAATCCCCGCCAGTTCCGGGTGATGCGCCGCCAGGTGCAAGGTCAACAGACCGCCCATCGATTCGCCGGCAACAAATACCGTGCCGCACTGCTCCCGCAGCCGGTGATACGCGCGTTCGACGCAGTCGGTCCAATTTCTCCAGCGCTGTTTGTTCAGATCGAGCGGCGTTGTGCCGTGACCGGGCAGCAGCGGCGCGCTGACGGTATAACCTGCCTGGAATAAATCGTCGCCCAGCAGCCGTACTTCGGTGGTGGTTGCCGTAAAGCCATGCAACAGCAATACACCGATCGGACCGGCGCGCCAGAAGAAATCGCCACCGTCCAGATCAGCGTTGGCATATATGGGGATGTTCACACGGGGCACAAACATACGCATCACTCCACGGTCAGATGGGGCAGGGTGGTGGTGGCATGCGGCATGACCGCGATACGGGCGCCTTCCGGCATTTTCGCCAGCGTCCGCTGAAGCGCGGTTGCCACATCCGGCGCGCTTTCCAGCAGCAATCGGTCTGTCCAAACCTGGGGCATATCAGAAACCACGATGATCCGCTTGCGCAGCGCCTCCCGGGCAATTTGCAGCGCTTTGTGGGGACCCACCTGGAACCCGACCCGGTTGAATTTGTCCAGCACCTCACTGTGCGACTGGATGCCGTCCATAAACCGTTCGTATCCCACACTGCCGATGCCTTCCGAACATGCGGCGACCAGAATAATGGTCCCGCCCGGTTGGGTGATCATCGCGGCAAAGGTCAGCGCTTTTTGGGCCTGATATAGATTGATATCTTTGGGATGCCCGCCGGCGGATGCGATCACCAGATCGTACAGTCCACGCACCGGTGTTTCGGCAGCGCGTCGCACCAGGGGAATGCCGGCTTCCATCACGCGTTTCGGCGCGCCGGCCAGCGCATGAATCACTTCGTGCTCCGGGGTGAGGATCATATTCAGAGCAAAATCCACACCGATCATCGCGCCGATGTCTTCGATATCCTGGCGCAGCGGATTACCCTGGTACATCCCGATGGTGGCATTTTCATCCAGCAGCCAGCGGTGATTGGTGTTGATTGTCTCGCGTGCCGTCAGGCCAATCGCGGCGGTTTTCACCCCACCGGAAAACCCGGCAAAATGGTGCGGTTCAATATCTCCGGTGACAATTTTCAAATCAGCTTCGCAAAATCGGCGGTTGACCCACACCGGCGTGCCGCGCGGCGTGCTGCCCAGCGCAATCAGGTTGCCGGTTTGGTCACAATCATGAGATTCCACTCGAAATCGCTTGACGATATCCGCCGGCAGATGTGCGTGAATTTCATCCTCTGTCAGCGGCATGTGAGTTCCAGTTGCCACCAGCAGCGTTATCCGTTCATCCGGGATACCGATCCGGTTCAGGCGCTCCAGCAACGGCGGCAGAATGACCGTGTGCGGGGCAGGGCGGGTTTTGTCGTTCACGGCAATCGCGGCACTTTGTGCACCGGCGAAGGATGACAGCCCCAGCCCGTCCAGCGGTGCATCCAGTGCTCGAGCTAAAGCCAGTCTGGGGTCAGGTGCCCCTTCCGTGATCCTCGGCTGGATGACGTCCACCTCCCATGTACCGGGAATTTCCAGGGTAACTTCGCTTCGTCCGTACGGCAGTGTCCAGGTGGGCATGGGTGCAATCTCCTGCTGTTGATTGTATGCCATTTTGGGAATAGTGCAAATCGACGGTTTGCGTATAGCTGAATAATTGACAGGAAGGCAAAACGTTACAAAGCATCCAGCTCAGGGGGTGAATTTGACATTACGCTGCAAGATCAAAAGCCCTGTGCCCGGCGCAAAGGGTACGAAGCTCCAGCGCCATCTGGCGATCAAACGCTTCGCGCGCCAGGCTTTCATCCCAGCAGTTGGCCCCGCTGGATGGGGCAGGGGAACCCGATTTCTTCCAGATGGAATCCCCGCAAAAGAGCGTGCCCGAAGCCTGGTGATAGAACGACAGGTGCCCCGGTGTATGTCCGCGGCTGTCCAAAACGCGTAGGCCGCCCCAAACCGGCAACTCGTCGCCCGGCTGGATGGTCTGAATCTCACAGGTCAGGGGATCGGTTCGCATGATCGCGCTGCTGATGGCAAAGGCTACCTGCTGGAAACCGTTGCGCGGTGTTAAAGGCCGCGACATCCCGCCGGTACGCATGGCGTTGGCTTCGATCTCATGGGCCAGCACGCGCGCGCCGGTCGCGCTGACCAGCTCGGCAACCGCACCGGTGTGGTCCGGGTCGGCGTGCGTAATCAGGATGGTTTTCAAATCGCCTGGCGCATACCCCAACCGGCGCATGGAAAGGAGTATAGCCTTGCCATTTCCGGGCAGGCCGGTATCCACCAGTGTCAAATGATCCGGATCTAAAATCAGGTACTGGTTGATCGCCAGCCGGCTGATTCGCTCCACCATCGGATGTATCCGCATGGTCCTCCTAACTGCGATTGGGCGCCAGTCCGCTGACCATTGCCGCCACCACCTCGTCGCCGCGCAGCGACATGCAAATCGCGCCTTGTACCACACCCTCCGTGGAAGGCACCTCGTCGGCTCGGAAGCGGATCATCTTGCCCAGGCGGGAAAAGATGAAGATCTCGTCATGCGGCCGCACGGCAAAAGCAGTCACCAGATTTTCGGTGCGCAACGCTATTTTTCCGCTGCCGCCCATCGACTTGTTGGCGGCAAATCCGCTCATCTGGCGCAGCGCACCGCGGCCGTCCGCGCCAATGATGAATACATCGCTATCGTCATACACCGGCGCGATGGCGGTGACTTGATCGCCGGCTGCCAGGCGAATGGCCGCATCGCCCTGGGGAGTGACCAATTTCTCGGGGAAACGAATGGCGCTGCCTTTGCGGGTGGCGACAAACAAATCGGCGTTCCCCGGTGTCCAACACACCGCCGCCAATGGTCCGAATTCTTCCCATTTGAACATGGCCGTGCCGGGTGTCATGTACTCACCAAACAGGTGATGCCGCAATATCCGCACCCGCCCTGTCTGGCTGATCAGCGCGACATATCCGGTCGATTTCACCGGCAAAACACCGACCAGCCGTTCATCGGGAGCGATCGTTAAACGGTCAAACAGATTCTCACCCCGCGCCCGCACCGCGCTTTCCTCCAGGCGGTCTTTTCGCACACGAAACACCCGCGCGCGAGATGTGAACAGCAGGATATCCTGATCGTTTTCCACGCTGGCGACTGCCGCAGGATAATCCGGCAGATCGACATCCAGGTCAAATACGCCCATGCCGGCACGATGGTGGCGATGGTACAAATGGCGCGGGGTCCGCTTGGCCCAGCCGGCGGCGCTGGCGCTGACCACTGAAAACGGTCCGGGCTGTTCGTCCACCAGTTCGGCCTGCGAGACCAGCGGTTCGCTCAATTCGTGGACCACCGTGCGAGCCGGCGCTTTGCGTCCGGCCAGTTGGTTTTCCAGATATTCGATATAGGCAAGAATCTCTGCCGATAGGTTAGACAAGTCAGGACGCTGCATC
>DAOUGY010000058.1:0-34348 GCA_034428975.1 Anaerolineaceae bacterium
AACCCACGCCCCCGACGCCTGGGCGGTGCTGCCGGTCGGGCTGGCGGCCGTCTACGGCGGCTATTTCGGCGCAGGCCTGAGCGTTATCGTACTGGCCGTGCTGGGCCTGGTGCTCAACGATTCGCTGACGCGCCTCAACGCCCTCAAACAGGCCATTTCGTTCAGCGTAAACACCGCCGCGGCCATTTTCTTCGTCTTCTCCGGGCAGGTGGTCTGGCCGGTGGCGGCGGTGATGGCCGTCTTTGCCCTGATCGGCGGTTCGCTGGGCGGGCGGTTGGCCGGGCGCATCCAACCCGCCACGCTGCGCAAGGTGGTGGTGGTCATCGGCCTGGTTGTGGCCATCATCTATTTCATCCGCTGACCCATCCACCACTCCTTTCCCAGAATCCGCACAAACCCCAACGCCATTCGGTCGTTGGGGTTTTTATGTGTCTAAATTGGGTCAGCCTTATGCCTGCGGTTTATTGTTGCGCTTTCCTTTGGCCCGCCAGGCGCGTGTGCCGTCCCACGCCAGCGCCGCCACCAGCGCCAGCGCGCTCCAACCGATGATGCGCACCGCCATCTGCGGGAAGGGCAGACGTTTGCCGATGTGGAAATAGCGGCTGAAGTACCATTCGCCAAAGTAACGCAGGAAAATCAGCTCCACCACCACAAATGCCCACAGCCACACATCGCGGTGTTCGCGCGCCCACACCGCCGCCCAACCGGCCAGCAGCGCCAGCCAGACGATGAAGATTGTGCGGTAGCGCGGATTGTCCCACTGGTCGCCGCCGGCGCGCGCCGAGGAGATCAAAATCCACACCAGCGAGACGCCCAACACCAGCAGCAGCGCATTGCGCTCCCGGCTCGGGCGCACCTTCCACACCATGACGAGGGACGCCAGCAGCAGCGGAGCCAGTGCATACCAGCCCAGCGCGCGCACAATCGAAATCACCTTCCACAGCGGCAGAGTCGAATCGGCCACCGCCGCGGGCAGCACCGGCTGCGTCAGGCCGTATCCGATGATGAACGGCACGCGAAAAGAATCGCCCAGTTCTTCCAGCGCCAGTTGCACGCGCCCCGAGCCGCGCTCGGTCAGCAGCAAGTCCCACTGCGACGACGCACTCAACCAGGCCCACACCAGCCCCAGCATCACCAGCGCCGCAACCACCAATCCCAACCAGCCCAGCGCGCGATAGCGGCCCTGCAGGCGCGGTGCGGCCTGTTCCACCCACAGCCACAGCACGCTGACCCCCGCGGCGGGCAGCGCCACGCGCGAGGAAAACAGCGCCATGCCGACCAGCGCGGCGACCAGAATGACCGCGGCACGGCGCGCGCCCAGGCGGCTCCATTCCAACGTAGCCCAGAAGGCCAGCGCGGTCAGCCCAATCAAAAACGGTTCGCGCATCTGCGACGCGCCCAGCAGCACGCTATCGGGGTAGAGCACAAAAATCCAGCCGGCGGCCAGCGCCACCGACCGGCCCCAGCGCGCTTGTGTGGCTTTGGTGAAAAACGCCGTCCCGGCGGCGGTGAAGAACGCCCCCACCAGCACCACCAGCAGCGGGCGCTGCGCATCCGGGCTCAAGGCGCGGTAAAGCAGCGCCATCAGCGAGAGTAATCCGCCATACTGGTCGGAGGCGAACTCGGTGGTGAACGCGCTCAAGAGCGAATCGCCGGACACGGCCAACTGCCAGGCCTGCGTATCGCGCATGTAGGCATCCTGAAAGACGTAGCCGGCGTTTTGCGCGGCTTCGTCATGACCCCAGGCGGGTAGCGCCGCCGACAGGAACATGCCCAGCCCCAGGCGCAACCCAAAGGCCAGCACGATCATAATCGCCAGCGCGCGTCCGCCGCCGCCCCAGCGCCAGGCGCGCAGCAGCCCGAACACAGCCGGGATGCTCAAAACGGCAAACGCCAGCCAACTGCGCGCCAACAGGCCGGGGCTGAAAATCGCCGGCAGGACCGCCAGCGCCGCGCCGCCCAACAGGGACGCGATCAGGTCAGATTTCAGGGCAGGGGATAGGGTTTTCAACGGTTCACCTCGCGGCGAAGGAAATGGAACAGATCAAGCCAGACCGGCCAGCGCGCGTTCGGCGCGTGCCCGCCAGGTGTACGCGCTGATTTTGGCCTGCGCGGCCTCGCCCAGGCGCGCGATGCGCGGCGGGTCGTTCAGCAGGCTTTGCAGGGCGGCGCTCCAGGCGGACAAATCTTCGGGCGGGCAGAACACCGCACTGTCCTCGTCCAGCACCTCGCGGATCACCGGCAGGTCGCTGGTGAGGATGGCGCGCCCGGCGGCCATGTACTCGAACATCTTCATCGGACTGCAAATTTCAGCCGAATTGCCGCCACTCGAGCCCGCGATGCTGCGCTCGTAAGGCATCAACAGCAGATCGCCGGCGGCCTGATAGAGTGGCAGGCGGCGATTTTCCACAAAACCGGTCAGGGTCACATTGCTCACCCCGGCCTGCGCCAGGCGCGCCTGCCAGTCCGCCACGGCCTCCGGTTTGCCGCCCACCCACAGGAAATGCACCTGTGGAAAGCGCTGCGCCAGGCCGAAAAGCACGTCCATGCCGCGCCCGGCGTAGAAATGACCGGTGTAGGCCGCCGTCCAGCCCGCGGGCAGATTCAACGCGCGGCGCGCCACTTCGGGGGTGGGCAGCCCGGTATACCGTTCCGACTCCACGCCGTTGGGCGCAATGACCGCCTCGCCGGGGGCAAAGCGACAGCCGTATTCCCGCTCCAACACGCGCTGCAGGGCATGCGTGATGATCACCGCGCGGTGACGGCCGGGGTGGGCGCAAAAGCGGCGCAGCAGCCAGGGACCCAGGCGTCCGGTCGGGCGGTCGTGCACTTCCAGTACGGCGGGCAGACCGCGCATCAACGCCAGCAGCCCGGCTTGCGGCAGCCAGGTGTACACCAAATCGGCGCCCCAGGCCTGCGCGCGACCCAGCGCGTTCCAGGCCAGGTCATAGCGGCGCAATCCACGGCGCGAGACCGTCCGTTCCATCTCAAAACGCGTGGTTAACCCGTACAAACCGGCCAGCTCATCCCAACCCTCGGCAGACGGACCGGGGATGATCAGGCGCACCGCCGCGCCGGTTTGCGCCAGCGCCTGACAGACCTTCATAACCTGCACGCTGTTGGCGGTGGTGGCTGGAATTTGCGAGGAGGTGATGCAGGCGATTTTCATGCGGCCTCCACGGCAGGCTGCGCTTCGGCGCGGCGCAGCAATTGCCCGCCGCGCGCCAAAATCAGCGCCACCGAGACGACGAAATAAGCCGAGAGCAGCGCAGCTTCCATTACATATCCGTAGCGCGGCACCAGCAGAAAAGCCAGCGCCAGCTTGGCCAGGCCGGTCCACAACACCACCTGAAACGGATAGACCGGATGGCCCAGCGCCAGCAGTAGCGGGCGATTCCAGAAGAAGGTGTTGGCCGCGCCAAAGCCCAGCAGCAGCACCAGCATGGCCGGGTAGGCCGGCTGATACTCCGCACCGTACAGCAAAATCAGCCAGCGCCCAAGCAGCACCAGCCCGAGCCCCACTGTCAGCGTCCAGCCGCCCGCCAGAATGGTGACGCGGCGCAGCAGCGTGCGCAGTTGCGCCCAGGCTTTGGTCGCCACGCTGCGGCTGATTTCGGGGAAGGTGGTGCTGATGAAGGGCGTGATGGGCATGAGCACGAGGTTAATAATCGCCAGGGCCACCTTGTAAAAGCCCGCCTCGGTGGGCGAGAGGAAGAAGGAGACCCACAGCAGTTCGCTGTCGCGCACCAGCAGGTTGACGGTGGCGCTCAAATTGGTGCTGACGGCAAAGCGCGCCAGCGGCCGCCAGCCGTCGGGCAGGGTGGCTCGCGTGCGCCACCAACCCGCGCCGAGCGTCTCGTTCAGCGCGCGCCAGGCCAGCACCGCCGGGCCGATACCCAGGATGAGCTTGCCAACCAGATAGGCCAGCACCACCACCCACATGCCGGATTTCATCACAAAAGCGGCGAAGATGATCAGCGCGGTGAGAACGCTCTGCGCCAGGTTGATGCCCGCCTGACTACGGAAACGGTTGGTCACCTGCAGCACACCGGTGGAGGTTTCGGCCACCAGGCTACCCAGCACGGAGATGCCGTAGAAGGTGAACAGCGGGGCCAGCGCGGCGTCCTTGGCGAAGATCTGCGCGCCCAGCGGGGCCAGCAGCGCCAGAACGACAAACGCCAGGACCGAGGTGAGCGCCTCGCCCAGCAGCGCGGCGCGCGCCACCGCCGCGGCAGTATCGCGCCGGTCGCGGGCCAGCGCTTCGCCCATGTATTTCACCACCAGCTCGCCCATGCGGAACGAAAACAGGCGGTTGACGGTGGAGGCAAAGACGGTGATCGTGCCAACCACGCCAAAAGCGGTCACGCCCAGCAGGCGCGCCGCGAAAATGCTTTGGATCATGCCCAGACCCATGGCGATGGTGTTGCTGCTGAACAGGTAGCCCGTATTGCGGACCACGCTTTGCAGCAGGCGGTCTTTGCGCCAGTTGTGCCAGGCTTGATTCAGGAAGTTCATTTTGTCAGGATGGCGCTGGCCCAGGATCGATTGGCTTTGTACCAGTCCACCAGGTGCGTCACACCGGCGTCCAGATTCACCTGCGGCTGCCAGCCCAGCACGCGGCGGGCTTTTTCCACGTTAGCGTTGTTGGCCATGGCGTCGGCGCTGTGGCGCGGCAGGTATTCCACCAGCGCCTTCTTGCCGATGCGCTCTTCCAGCATACCGATCAGCGCATTCATGGTGATGATCTCATGCCCGCCCAGGTTGATGATCTCATACCCCAGCGGCCGGAGACCCAGAATCGTGCCGCGCGCGATGTCGTCCAGGTAGGTGAAGCCGCGCGATTGCGTGCCGTCGCCGTTCAGGCGCACCGGCTGCCCTTCGCTGATCCACTGCGCGAAGCGGAACATGGACATATCCGGGCGTCCCGCCGGGCCGTAAACGGTGAAATAGCGGAAGATGGTCACGTCGATGCCGTGCAGGTAATGGTAGGTGTAGGCCAGCGTCTCGGCGGCCTGCTTGCTGGACGCATACGGCTGCAGCGGGCGATCGGTGGGCGCATCTTCGGGGGTGGGCAGCGGCGGGTTGGCTCCGTACACGCTGGACGAGGAAGCCAGCACAAACTTGGGGATGTCCGCGCGGCGGCACAGCTCCAGCAGGTTGAGCGTGCCGGTCACGTTGGTGCTGTAGTACACCCAGGGATTCTCCACGCTGGAGCGCACGCCGGCGCGCGCCGCCAGGTTGATGACTCCGTCCACCTTGCCCAGGCTGGCGGCCAACTGATCCATGTCCTCGCGCTCGGAGATATCCAGACGATGGAACTCGAAACCCACGCGCCCGTTCAGGTGCGAGAGACGATATTCCTTCATGCGCACGTCGTAGGCGTCGTTGAGATTGTCCACGCCGAGCACGCTGTGGCCATCACCCAGCAGCAAATCGATCACGCGCGAGGCGATGAAGCCCGCCGCGCCAGTTACCAGATAACGTGCCATTAGAGCCTCACTACGTTGGGCAGCTCGCGCCCCAATTTGCCCAGGGCATTGCGGCTGTCGAAGATCAGGCGGGCGGCCTGTTGAATGGCGCTGTAATCATAAACCTTGTGGTTGGTGATGATCGCCACGCAATCCGCGGCGCGCACGGCTGCCATCAGGTCGGGCGTGCAGCTCATCGACCAGTCGTCATGGCGGAAGTTCGGCACATACGGGTCGTGATACTCCACCAGCGCGCCCTTGTCCTGCAGCAGGCCGATCACGTCCAGCGCAGGCGATTCGCGCATGTCGTCGATGTCCGGCTTGTAGGCCACGCCCAGCACCAGCACGCGGCTGCCCTTCAGGGCCTTGCCCTGCTCGTTGAGCGCGTCCTGAATGCGCGTCACCACGTAGCGCGGCATGCCGGTGTTGATCTCGGAGGCCAACTCAATGAAGCGCGCCGTGTAGTTGAGCGTTTTCAGCTTCCACGAAAGATACAGCGGGTCGATCGGGATGCAGTGCCCGCCCAGCCCGGGGCCGGGGGTGAACTTCATGAAGCCGAACGGCTTGGTGGCGGCGGCGTCGATCACTTCCCACACGTCCACGCCCAGGCGTTCACACATCTGCGCCAGTTCGTTCACCAGCCCGATGTTGATCATGCGGAAAGTGTTCTCCAGCAGCTTGGCCATTTCGGCCACTTCGGCCGACGAAACCGGCACCACATTCTGCAGCGCCTGGCTGTACCACGCCTGCGAGGCTTCCAGGCAGGCCGGGGTGATGCCACCCAGCACCTTGGGGGTGTTGATCGTGGTCCAGTCGTCACGACCAGGGTCCACGCGCTCCGGCGAAAAAGCCAGGTAAAAGTCCTGCCCAACCTTCAGGCCGGTTTCTTCAAAGCGGCTGAGCACCAGCTCGCGCGTGGTGCCGGGGTAGGTGCTCGATTCGAGCACAATCACCATGCCGGGGTGCAGGTATTTGGCCAGTTCCTCGGCCGCGCTGATGATGTACGACAGGTCGGGGTCGCCGGTCTGGCGCAGCGGGGTGGGCACGCAAATGCTGACCGCATCGGCATCGCGCAGAACGGAGAAATCGGTAGTGCCGTCCAGGCGTCCTTCGCGCACCAGGCGGGTCAACTGCTCGGTGGGCACATCCAGCACGTAGCTTTCGCCACGGTTGAGCTTTTCAATTTTTTCCGCCATCGGGTCGATGGCGGTGACGCGAAAACCCGCCTCGGCGAACACGGTCGCCAGCGGCAGGCCAACATAACCCGCCCCCAGCACCATCATGCGGGCGGTCTTGTTTTTCAGCGCTTCGGTTAAAACAGTCAGGGAAGTCATGCGTTCATCTCGGTTTGTCTAGAATAAGGTGAGCTGCGTGGGTTCGTCCTTCGGCCGGGGGGCCGGTTCTTCCACGCGCTCCACAATTTTGGGTTTAAGGGCTGCCTGAGCCTGGGCAATCCATTCCGGCAGGTGGGTAAAATCTTTTTCCAGCGCGGGGCGCAAGGTAGGCTGGTGCAGCGCGGCGGCAGGGTGATACATAGGCACAATCAGCCGCCCGTCCACCCAGCGCGGTTTGCCGTGCACCTCGCTGATGCGCACGCCCGGCATAAAGCGCGCCATCGAAAAGCGCCCCAGTGTGACGATCACTTTGGGGTTAATCGCCTCGATTTGTTTTTCCAAATACCCGCTGCATGCGCCCAATTCCTCGGGCAGCGGATCGCGGTTGCCCGGCGGGCGGCACTTGACCACGTTGGTGATGAAAACCTGCGCGCGCGTCAGCCCGATCTTGGCGAGCAATTCCTCCAGCAGCTTGCCGGCCTGCCCGACGAACGGGCGGCCCTGCTCGTTTTCATAAAAGCCGGGGCCTTCACCGATGAAGAGAATGTCGGCGTTGGCCGGGCCTTCGCCGGGCACGCTGCGCTTGCGCGACACGTGCAACTGGCAGGCGGTGCAGGCGCTCACCTGCTGCGCTACGCTCTTTAACACCTCCGCTGGCTCGCTCATACCGCCTCCTTGTTGGGCCCGTCCTGCGGCTGCGCCAGCAGCGCGCGAATCGCGTCCGGGTCAATTCGATTCAGGTTCATCAGGAATGCATCCTCGCCGTTGTCGCGATAATAATGCGGGCGTATGCCGGCCATTTCGTAGCCAAAGCGCCGGTAGAGAGCCTGCGCCGGCAAATTGCCGCGCCGCACTTCCAAAAACGACATCTCGGCCCCGTCGGCGGCGGCGCCCAGCAGCGCCTCGCCCAGCAGGCGGCGGCCAATGCCGTGCTGGCGAAAATCGGGGTGCACGGCGATGGTGCCAATGTGGGCTTCATCAATAATCAGCCACAGCGCCAGCATGCCCGCCAATCGCCGGCGGCCGTCCGCGCCGGTCACCTCGGCCACCCACACGCGCGCGGCCTGGTTTTCGGTCAATTCGAACACATAGGAACGCTGCGACCACGGCAAAGCAAACGAAAGCACGTCGATTTCGTGCACTTCGGCGACATCGTCCAACGTCATGCGGCGAATGCGCACCTCATCACCGCCGACCGGGGTGCTCACGCAGGGATCGCCTCCGCCACATGCAAATAAATCGGCGCCAGTGAAATCACATCATCGGTTTGGCCCGCCTGCCAACGCTGCCAGGCCAGCTCGGCCAGGTAAGCCGGGCGGCGCACCGACAGAGCCGGTGAAGACAGGATCACATTGCGGCGTTTGCGGGCCAGAATCTGGCGCTGCGCGGCATCCAGCTCGCCGCACACCAGCGTCGGTTTGCGGATCTGGGCGCTCAAATCTTCCACGGTGGTCACCTGGGGTTCGCCGCGCGCCTGCCAGCCGTTCGCGGTGCAGTCGTACCACACCAGCGCCAGGCGATTGCGCCCGGCCTGCAGCACCGCCGCCAACGGCAAACCAGAATGGGGTTGGGCGGCGGCCAGCGCATCCAGGGTGGGGATGCCCACCACCGGCAAATGCTGGGCCATGGCCATGCCCTTGACCACCGCCAGGCCAATGCGCAGGCTAGTGAACGAACCCGGCCCCAGCGCGGCCGCCAGCACCTGCACGTCCGTCGGGCGCGCGCCGGCGCGCTCGAACAGGCCCTGCATGGCGGGGGCCAGTTCCACGGTGTGGTGATTGCGCGTGCGCCAGACCACTTCCGAAAGCACCTGACTGCCGTCATACAGCGCCAGGCCCATCCATTGCGTCGAGGAATCCACAGCCAGCAGCATGCTTAACCTCCAAACACCCGGCGGCGAAAATCGGCCAGGAGTTTTTCGTAGCGTTTCCCGTACGGTTGAAAGGTCATGCCGCGCTGCTCGTCAGCCACCCAGCGCATGTTGATCCACAGGGCGTCCGCGGGCAGGGCTTCTTTAATCCGCTCGGCCCATTCCACCAGCAGCGCGCCGCTTTCCAGCATGGCGTCCAGGTCCAGGTCTTCGGCTTCCAGCGCGTTTTGCAGGCGGTAGGCGTCCAGGTGATGCAGGCGCGCGCCGTCGGGGCGGCGGTACAGATTGGCCAGCACAAAGGTCGGGCTGGAAACCGCATCCAGCGAGCCCCAGCCGTGCGCCACACCCTGCACGAAGGTGGTCTTGCCCGCGCCCAGATCGCCGCTAAAGCACACCAGGTCGCCAGGTTGCAGCAGCGCGCCCAGGCGCATGCCCATGCGGCGCGTTTGCTCGGGGCTGCGGCTGAAAAATTCCAGGCTGTGAGCGTCCAAAATTGGCATGATCCAAATTATAAGTCAGAGAAATAGCGCGGACAAGCACCCGCACGCTCTGACCCCTTTCCTATTTAGAGGGTTCATCTCCGGCAGCCGGAGGAGGTTCGGCGCTGTGCAGCATCTGCTTGAAGCGCCGCGCCAGGTCGCGCCGCGGCAGCAGCACGCGCCGCCCGCACTGGCAGCATTCCAATCCGATATCCGCACCCAGGCGCACCACTTTCCAGTCAAAGCCCCCGCACGGGTGGGCTTTGCGCAGACGCAGCACATCGTTCAAATGAAGTTCCGGCAGCACGAGCAAATTATAACCCATGTTATAATCGAATCGAGCCTGTGAAACGCCGCCGTTCGGCGGCGCGCGTTCAATCAATAGAGGTATTTCATGCTGAATCTGGATCCCGCAACGCTGATCTCACGTGTCCTCACGTTGATCATCGCCCTCACCGTTCATGAGTTTGCTCACGCCTTCAGCGCCGACCGCCTGGGTGACACCACCCCGCGCTCCTACGGGCGGCTGTCGCTCAACCCCCTGCGCCATTTGGACGTGTTCGGTTCGTTGATGCTGCTGATCGCCGGTTTTGGCTGGGCCAAACCGGTGCCGGTCAACCCCTACGCCCTGGGGCGGCGCACGCCCGCCGGGCTGATGTGGGTTTCGCTGGCCGGCCCGGCCTCCAACTTCCTGCTGGCGGCGCTGGCGGCCCTGCCGCTGCGCTTCAACCTGGTGCCCGACGTGCAGCTTGCCGCATGGCTGCCCACCCCCGCCAGTTTTCTGATCACTTTCATTTTTATCAATCTTGGCCTGATGCTGTTCAACCTGATTCCCATCACACCATTGGATGGTGACGCTATCGCCGATTACCTGCTGCCGCCCAACTGGGCGCGCGTGCTGCAATCCATTCGCCCGTACGGCCCGGTTGTGCTCATGGCGCTGCTCTTCGTGGCGCCCATGCTCGGTGTGAATGTCATCGGCTGGATCATCACCCCACCCATCTATGCCCTCAGCGGTCTGCTGCTAGGAGTGTTCTAATGAGCCCCATTCAAATCACGTTGCTTGGTCTGGATTCCATCGGTGCTTCCATCGGTCTTAAGCTCAGCGAGCAGAAAGATCAGATGCTGCGCATCGGTTGCGATCGCGAACTGGAGATCACCCGCCAGGCGCAGAAACTTGGCGCTGTGGATAAGGTGGAATTGAATGTGCCCTCGGCCGTGGAAAATGCCGACATTGTGGTGTTGTCGCTGCCGCTGGACGAAGTGCGCAAGACGCTCAAAGTCATTGCGCCGGTGCTGAAAGAAGGCTGCGTGGTGCTCGACACCTCGCCGGTGACGGTGGCCCTGGCCGAAACCGCCGCCGAAGTGCTTCCCGCCGAGCGGCATTACATCAGCTTCCTGCCCAGCCTCAACCCGGCTCACCTGCACGATACCGAAAACGGGCTGGAAAGCGCGCGCGCCGACCTCTTCGAGAAGGGCCTGTTTGCCATTTCCAGCGCGCCGGGCATCGACCCCGATGCGCTCAAACTGGCGGTGGACCTGTGCACCCTGCTGGGCGCCGCGCCGTTCTTCGCCGACCCCTATGAAATGGACGGCCTGATGGCCGCCAATGAAACCCTGCCCATGCTGGCCGCCGCCGCGCTGCTCCGCACCACCCAGGGCCAGACCGGCTGGCGCGAAAGCCGCAAGATCACGCGCCGTGCCTACGCCCTCGGCACGCTGCCGGCCAACATGCTGCGCGGGGAAAAGAAAGCCGGTCAAGCCGCCCTCCTCAACCGCGAGAACGTCACCCGCCTGCTGGACGAGTATGTGCTGGCCCTGCAAGACCTGCGCGCGTTGATCGCCGCCGGGGACGAAAACGGCCTGACCGAAACGCTGGACGCCGCCCTCGAAGGCCGGCGCATCTGGCTGGCGCAGCGCACCCTGGCCGATTGGGACACCGCGCCTACCACCGCCCAACCCGCCCGCAGCGAAATCCTCGGCAAACTGTTCGGCTTCCGCCGCAAGAAAGATTGAAACGTGCCCACGGGCTTTTACTGCTACATCGTTGAATGCGCCGACGGCAGCTTTTACACCGGCTGGACCACCGATCCGCAGCGCCGCGCCAAACAGCACAACGCCGGGCGCGGCGCGCGTTATACCCGCCAGCACCGCCCCGTGCGCCTGGTGTACGTGGAAACCCTGCCCGACCGCTCCAGCGCCATGCGCCGCGAGCGCCAGTTGAAAACCCTTAACCACCGCCAAAAAGCCGACCTGATCGCCCGCCCCCTGCCCCCCACCCCCACCGGAGACTGACCGCATGGCGTCCCGCCCACCCTTCAAACCGCAATGGATCGTCACCGCTCCCGGGCGAGTTAACCTGCTGGGCGAGCACGTCGATTACAACGACGGGGCCGTGCTGCCCGCCGCCATCGACCGCGCCGTGACACTGCGCGCTGCACCCCGCCCCGGCACGTGCGTACTTCTGCGCGCGCTCGACCTGCAGCAAAGCGTGGAGTTCGACCTGAACCGCCTGCCGGCGCTGCAGGATGACAGCGGCCGTCCGCTGCCCGCCTGGGCGCTCTACCCGGCCGGCGTGGCGCTGGCCTTGCAGCAGCGCGGCCTGCTCACCCCCGCGTTTGAAGCCGAGTTCACCTCGGATGTCCCCATCGGCGCCGGGCTGAGCAGTTCGGCGGCGGTGGAAGTGGCCTTTGCCGTGCTGTGGCAGCAGTTGGGCGGCTGGTTGATGGACCGCCTGACCCTGGCGCAGGTGTGCCGGCAGGCCGAGCAAGACACGGTCGGCGTCCACTGCGGGCTGATGGACCAATTTGCCTCGGCCAACGGCGTGAACGGCTGCGCGCTGTACTTCAACACGCGCACGCTGGCCTGGCAGCCGGTGGCGCTGCCACCCGGCCTGGTCCTCGTCATTGCCGATTCGGGCGTGCGCCGCAGCCTGGCCCAATCGGCCTACAATGAGCGCCGCGCCGCCTGCGAACAGGCCCTGCGCCTGCTGAGCCCACACCTGCCGGGCATCCGCGCTCTGCGCGACGTCACCCCCGCCGAATTTGAACGATTCGCCGGCCGCCTGCCCGAAACCACCGCCCGCCGCGCGCGTCACGTGGTGGATGAGTGCGCGCGCGTGCCCCGCGCCGTGCAAATGCTGCAGCAGGGCGATGCGGTCGGTTTTGGCCGGGAAATGCTGGACTGCCACGCCTCGCTGCGCGATCTGTATGAAGTGTCCTGTCCGGAACTGGACGCGCTGGTCGAGATCGCCGCCGGGCTGCCCGGCTGCCTGGGCGCGCGCCTGACCGGCGCCGGCTTTGGCGGCTGCACCGTCAACCTGGTGCAGGAAGCGCACGCTCCGGCCTTCATTCCCGTCCTGCGGCAGGAATACGCCCAACGCACCGGCCGGCAGGCCGCGGTGTACCTGTGCCGCGCCGTGCAGGGTGCGCACATTCAGGCGGCGCTATTATGAAAAAGCGCCTGCTGTTGATGCTCTTCATGCTGCTGATGTTCGTCATCTTCGCGCTGACCCTGCCCACGCGTCCGCCCACCTTCTACCCCACGCCCAGCCCCGGTGATGAGGAAGACATTCCCCGCGGCGCGTGCCGCATGAGCGACCTGGGCGGCGCGGCCACCTGGCAGGCTGCCGCCGGCGGGGCGTTGAGCGGCCGCCTGACGTTGACGCTGTACGGCGAGTCGGGCTGCTCGCTGCAGGGTCGCCCGCGCATCCGCATTCTGCCGGGCGACGGCGAGGCGCTGCCTGTGGATCTGGTCATCCCGCTCGACGACTCCGCGCCGCAGCTCCTATCGCTGTCCCCCAGAGCCAGTGCTCACGCCGATTTTGAATGGCGCAACGCCTGCGGCGATGCCCCCGACGCCGATTTGCGGCTGGAAGTGACTCTGCCGGGCCACCCCGGCAAGCTGCTTGTGCCCGTCACCGACCCCAACGGCAACGCCCTGCGCAACACCCCGGCGTGCGACGCGCCGGACGAGCCGTCCACCCTGGCGGTGAAGGCGCTGGTATCCGGGGCGGAATAAAAAAAAGCGCGGTGACTGCTCACCGCGCCTCAGGCCGCCAGCGGCCTATTCTTCTTCCATCAATCCCAGCATGATCATCACCTCACTGCCGCCGCCTTCGCGTCCAGAAAGCGAGATTTCCACCGTGCGGTTGTTCTTGGTCCATGTCAGGATGATCATATTATCCAGATCGGTACGCTCGCCCGCCGTCCAACCGTTGGACGCCAGGCCGTTTTCGTAGAAGCCCTGCACCACCGCCATGTCATCCGGCGCGCTGAAGGAAACGAAACCCTCCATCGCCGAAAAGGCCGTCATGCCGGGGTACGGGGGGATGTCTGCCGGCAGCCCGCTTTCCAGCGCTTCGGGCGGCACGCTGAGGCTGAACGGCTGGTTGATGTCGTACACCTCCTGCGTCATGGTGAAGCCGGCCGGCAGATCGTTGGCCTTGCCGTTGATCTGCACCAGGAAAAAGACGGTGAAAACCGGCAGGCCGGGCTGGTTGGCGATCCACAGTTCAGCGTTGTATTCGCTGATCTCGGTCAGCGATTCAGCCAGCGCCAGAACCTGATCGGCGGTCATGTTCAGGCGGTAATGGCTGGTGTTGATGCCGTTGCGATTCTCCTGCCCGACATATTCATAGGCCGATTCCTGCGTGGATTGCGAAATATCCGCAAACGAGAGCACGCCCGTGTCGGTGAAATCGCCGCCTTCCTCATCCGTCGGGTCGATCTGCGTGATCATCCACCCGTCGCCCACATTCAGGTACTCAAAATCGTTGATGGTGTACATTTCCAGCGTGCTGGGCTCATCGGTGGTGGTGTCTTGCACAAATGTGTAGCGCGTGCGGGGATTGCCGGTTTCGTCCTGCTGCATGTACAACTCGCGCGCGGGGCTGCCCTGAACCTCGGTGCGGCTGAGAATGCGCGAGCGGAACGAGCCCAACGACTGCAGCGCCTCGGCGTCGTTAAACTGGGGGGCGCCGGGCGGCGGTTCGGTGGGGGCTTCGCCAACCACTTCGACCGGTACGGCGGGGGTCTCCCCGGTCGTCTGCGCGTCCACCGGTGCAAGCGGTAGGGTGGGGGTCGCCTCCGTCGGCAAAGCGCCGGTCGCGCTTTCGGTGGGAGCCGGCGATGGGGGGGTATCCGGGGTTGGGTTGCACCCGACCGCCAGCGCCAGCAGCGCTGCAGCCAGGAGAATGACGAATCGTCTCATTGGATCTTCCTTTCCCTTCGGCGCGCGGCATCCCGCGGCCGTTCTTGGCACAGTATAGCATGAAAAACGGCGTCAGGCACGCCCCAACCCGGCGAAGGCCGCGCTTAAACGCGCAGAGCGCCCCATGAATGGAGCGCCCTGCAAACAAAGCCGGAATGCGATTCAAGCCGCCGGTGTTGGCTTAATCCATTGCGCGGCGCAAAAGTCAGTCGGTGAATACCGGCAAATGGCCCAGCGCGATGATGTCACGCCACTTGGCGCGCTCACCCTCGGTGAAGATGGCCGCCTCGGCCACCAGGTTGGCCCCGGCTTTTTGCATCAACAGGCGCATGCCCTGCAGGGTCGAGCCGGTGCTGATGACATCATCCACGATCACCACGCGCTTGCCTTCCACCAGTGCACGGTCCTTCTCGTCCAGGTAGAGCGTCTGCGGCGCGCCGGTGGTGATGGAGAGCGTCTCGGCGGAGAGCGCCTCGCCCATGTAGGGCTTGTAGGTCTTGCGCAGGATGGCGTACGGTTTGCCCGTTTCAATGGACAGCGAATACGCCAGCGGGATGCTCTTGGTCTCGGCGGTGATGATCACATCATAGTCGATGCCGCTCAACTTCTCGGCCAGAGCTTTGCCGCAAGCCTGGGTCAACTCGGTATCGCCCAAAATATTGAGAATGGCGATACGCAAACCGGGCTTGATCTGGAACAGGGTCAGTTCGCGGTGCACGCCCGCAATATCAACCGGATACGTGGCTCGTTGGGTCATCAGACTCCCTCAACAGAAGATTGGAGCGGTTTCCCGCCCCAAGTAATTAATATTATCACAAAAATGGGCGGATAACGAAAACAAAACGATCCGCCCTGGAGGGAAGGCGGATCGAAAGCAGGTCCGGAAATACTTGAGTGCCGGGGACGCCGACCCCGGCACTCAATTTAAGGAGGAGAAGAAGAGAAGTCGCCCTTGAAGCTATATTACACGAAACGCCCTGGGGTTACTTGACGCCAAACCTACGCTTCCCCTACGGCCAGCCACTACTCACCCCATTGCGCCCCAAATTGGCGTCATTCTCAAAAATCCAGCGTCCAGGGCGCGCCGCTGTCGATGCAGGTGCGCTCGATCACACCGCCGTCCGGTTGGTGCAGGCGCGCCGTAACCGGGCGCGCCGGAATCGCCAGTCCGCCCCATGCCGCCCCCACCTCCAGGCGCCAACCGCCCGGCATCGCCGTCAGCCGCCAGGCGCGGCGCGCCACAGCGCCCTGTTCGTACGCCGTGCTCCAGCCGTCGTCCTCCACCCATTCGCCGCGGCCCTCGCCGGCAAACAGCTCCAACGTCAGGCGAGCGGCCAGCCCATCCACGGTGTGTTCGGTCTCCGGCCCGCAAGGGATCACCATCCCCGCGCGGGCGAACAGCGGCAGCACATCCAGCGGGGCCTGCACCAGGCGGTGAGCCGGGCCCACAATACGCTCGCCGCTCCACCAGTCCTCCCATTCGCCCGCCGGGAAGTACACCGCGCGCGTCGTGCGCCCTGGCTGAACCACCGGCGCGGCCATCAGTCCCGCGCCCAGCATCACCTGGTCGTCCAGATGAGCCAAGGCCGGGTCGTCAGGAAATTCGTACAGCAGCGGGCGGAAGACGGGCGCGCCGGTCTCGTGCGCCTGCCAAAACAGGGTATAGAGGTAAGGCATCAGGCGGTAGCGCAGGTGCAGGTAGCGTCTGGCAATCGCCTCTACGTCGGGGCCAAAGGCATACGGCTCCTGGCGAATGGTGCCCATGGCCGAATGGCCGCGGCAGAAGGGGTAGAGCGCGCCCAGCTCGATCCAGCGCGCGAACAGTTCGGGGGTGGCGTTATGGCCAAACCCGCCGATATCCACCCCCACAAACGGCACGCCCGAAAGGCCCATGTTCATCAACTGCGGCAGCGACATCTGCAGGTGTTCCCACCACGCGTCATTATCGCCCATCCAGCACGCGCTCCAACGCTGAATGCCGGCAAACGCCGAACGGGTGAGCAGGAACGGGCGCCGCCCGTTCATCAGCCGGCGCATCCCTTCATAGGAAGCGCGCGAGAGCAAATGGCCGGTCAGGTTGTGTACCTCGGCATGCGCAGCCGGTTCATCCGGTCCGCCCTGGCGCGCGTCCAGCGGCAGTGTGCCCACCTTGCCGCCGCCCTGCGAAAAGGGCAGCTCAAACACGGCCGGTTCGTTCATGTCGTTCCAAATGCCGGGCACGCCCGCCTCGGCCAGCCCGCGGTGACAATCGCCCCACCACGCGCGCACCTCGGCTCGGGTGTGATCGCACCACACCGAATCATCCGGCCAGACAAAGCCGTGCACCGGTTGGCCGTGCGCGTCCTGCACGAAATAGCCGCGCTCCAGCCCTTCGCGGTAGACGAAGTAGTCCAGGTCGGCCTTTACGCCGGCGTCGATGATCGGCACCACGCGGATATTCTGATCACCCAGTTCGCGCACCAGCCCCGGCAGATCCGGGAAGGTGCGCGGGTTGACGGTGAAATCGCGGTAGCCGTCCATGTAGTCGATGTCGAGGTGAACGGCATCCAGCGGCAGCCCGCGCGCGCGCATCTCGCCCGCCACCTGGCGCACCTCGTCCGCGCTCATGTAGCTCCAGCGCGACTGGTGATAACCCAACGCCCAACGTGGCGGCATGGGCATGCGCCCCAGCACGCCGCTCATCGCCTGCAGCGCTTCGGCCGGGGTAGGCCCATACGCAACGTAAAAATCCAGCTCGCCGCCCTGCGCCCAGGTGGTGATTTGCCCCGGCTGCGACAGGTCAAAGCCGCTGCGCCATGTGTTGTTGAAATACACGCTGTAGGCCAGCCCGGGGCGCGCGGCCATATACACCGGAATGGCGATGTACATCGGGTCGGTGCCGGGGCCGTGCCCCAGTGCCGGGTCCGTCGTCCAGTTGGTCATGGCGCGGCCGGTCTTTTCCAGCGGACCGGTGCGCTCGCCGAAGCCGTAGAAATGCTCGCCCGCTTCCATGCGCCGCGTACTGCGCAGCTCGTTCGCGCCAATTTGCGGCGGCCGGTCGTCGCGGAAGAAGTCACGCCCGGCGGCGTCCCGGCACGTCAGAAGCGCGCTGGAGCGCTGTACCACCACGCGAAAGATGCCGGTGTCCAGCTCCAGCTCGTCACCCGTCTCGCGCACGCTCACCGGCAGCGGGGGAAAATCCTCATCCGCCGGCGCAGGCGACCACGAGCGCCGCGCGGCAAAAGCGCCGCCCGGCGCGTAGCGGATGCGCACCACGCGCGGGTTCAACACCCGCACGCCAATGGTCACCTCACCGGCGTGAATGAACCAGGTGGAATTCTCCAGCGCGTGGCTGTGCACAGCGCCCGGCGAACAAAAGGGTCTATCGGTCATGTTGTCCTCAAATCGAATGATTTACTGGCCGGTGGTCTCTTCCCACTCTTTCACCGCGCCGCGCACCGCTTCGGTCACTTCGGGATAGGGCACGCTGTCCAGGCCGACAAAGCGCTCCAACCCCACCCAGATGACCACGCCGTCGCGCAAGTCCTGCGTCAGGCGAATGCCGCGTTCGTTCAAAGACGTGTTGCGCAGGCGTTCTTGCAAAATATCGTCCACCTGCTGCACAATGCTGCGCGAAGGCGTCAGCGGGGTATTTTTCTTGTCGCCGGGGAGTCCATCCAGGGTGCGCAGCGGACCGGTGCCGGTGACCGTGCGCGACGGATTGAGCGGGCCGGTGCCAGTCACAACGCGCTGCGGATTCAACGGTCCGGTGCCGGTCACGGCAGGGACGGGGGGCGGCGGGGCGCTCGCCGGCACCACGCGCTGCGGATTCAGCGGGCCGGTGCCCAGCACCGCCGGCTGTGTCGCAACCGGTGGAATTTCGGGGGCCGCTTCACGCACCGGTTGAGCCGCCGCCGGGGCGGGTTCCACCGCCGATAGCGGGCCCGAGAGCCAGCGCAGCCATTCCTTGCCCAACGCCAGCATTTCCTGGCGTTCTTTTTCGGTCAATTCCGCCTCGCTGCCGGCAATCTGGGTGGGCGTTTCCACCAGCAGGCTGCCCGATTCCTTCTCGCGCCACAGGCGCGCCAGCGAGCGGTGATGGTCGGCATCCAGACCTTGCGGGAAATCACCTTCCGTGTCCGAGGCTTTTCGGCCGCGGTTGATCAGCAGAGTGGTCAGCAGTGCACCCAGCAAAAAGCCAAACAATGCAAAGAGAATGACAAGGAGAACTTCACCGGACATGACGGCACCTCACGAATCAGGCATCCAAAACCCGATACGCCCCCCCTCCGCGCCAGTCTACATGCGACTGTTGGTACTATTGTATATCGTTTTGATAAACTGGCGTGGAAAATTAGGAATTTGCGGGGACAAATTTCGTCTATTTGGGTAAATTCTCCCAAAAAGGCTGCCGAAAACGTCCTTACGCGCTTATTTTTCGGGCAGCGGCTGGCAGCACGGGCAGATATGCGTGCCGCGCTGGCCGACCTGCAAGCGCTCCACTGGCGCGCCGCATTCCGGGCAGGACTGTCCGGTGCGCTGGTAGACGCGGAACGTGTTTTGAAAATCACCGCCACGATACACCCAATCGATGCTGGCCCCGTTGCGCCGGATGCCCTCGCGCAACACCGCGCGAATGGCCAACCACAACGCGCCGACCTCCGACACGGTCAGGCTGTCCGCCAGGCGCAGCGGGTGCAGGTGGGCGGTGTGCAGCGCCTCATCGGTGTAAATATTCCCCAGGCCGGCCAAAAAGGTTTGGTCCAGCAGCAGCGGTTTGAGCCGGCGGTGACGGGTTTGCAGGCGGGCGTACAGCTCCCCGGCGGTGAAGTCCTCGTCCAGCGGCTCCGGCCCCAACCCGCCCAGCACGGTCTGCGGGTCGGCGGTCAGCCAGGCGCGCCCGAACTTGCGGGCGTCGTTGAAAGCCAGGCGAAAACCGTCCTCAAAATTCAAAATCAAACGGTCATGAGGCTGCCGCGGTTGGTCCTGCCCTTCCACGCGCACATCGCCGCTCATGCGCAGGTGCAGCAGCAGTGTATCGCGGCTCAAGGTCATGCGCAGGTATTTGGCGCGCCGTCCCACGTTTTCGATCTGTTGACCGGGCAGGCGGCGGATGAATTCTTCGGGCAGCGGGTCGGCCAGGGTACGCGCCCATATCAAATCGGCCGCACAAATCGTGCGGCCAACGATCGACGGGCCGGTGCGCCCGCCCTCGCGCAGCATACGCGCGATGGTTTCAACTTCGGGTAATTCCGGCATACGCCCGGTTATTCGTTGAACAGCTCGCCCACGCTGCGGCCTTCATTGGCACGGCGGATCACTTCGCTCAATAGCGGAGCGACCGACTGCACCTTCAGGCGTTCGCCAAAGTAGGCAGCCTTCTCCGGCGGGATCGGCACCGTGTCGGTGGTGACGAACTGCGTCACCGGCAGGGCCGCCAGGCGCTGCGCGGCGGTGGCAGAGAGCAGCGGGTGCACAAAGGACATGTACACATTGCGCGCGCCCTTTTCCCGCACCATGTTGACGGCCTGCACCATCGAACCGCCCGTGTCCACTTCGTCGTCCACGATGATCACGTCGCGATCCACCACATCGCCAATCAGCGACACGGCTTCGGCTTTCGAATCGTTGCCGGTGCGGCGTTTTTCAATGAAAGCCATGGGCACATCCAGCGCGGCGGCGTAATTGCGCGCCTTCTTGGCAAAGCCCAGGTCGGCGGTCACCACCACCGGGCGGTGCAGCGAACTCTTGATCGATTCAAAGTAATCCACCAGAATATGGAAGGCAGTCAGTACGTCGCCGGGGATGGAGAAGAAGCCCTGAATCTGGCCAGCGTGCAGGTCCATGGTGATGTAGCGGTCGGCTCCGGCCACTTCAATCATGTCCGCCACCAGGCGCGCCGTGATCGGCACGCGCGGCTGGTCTTTTTTGTCCGAACGGGCATAGCACAGGTAGGGCACCACGGCGGTGATGCGCGCCGCCGAATCCAGCCGCAGGGTTTGCAGCAGGATGAGCAGCTCCATCAGGTTGCGGTGCACCGGCACGGAGGTGGTCTGGATGACGTAGCAATCCTGCCCGCGCACGCTGCTGCGCAGCTTGACGAACAGATTGTCGTTGGGGAACTGCACGATGTCGCGTTCGCACATCGTCACGCCCAGGCACTGGGCAATGCGCAGCGCCAGGTCCGGGCAAGCCGTACCCGCGTACAGCTTGATATCTCCATAAGTCATGCGCTCATGGCGCGAATGCATGGTTACAGGCATCTCTCATCTCCTCTACACGTCAACATCCGTCCACTCGGAACGCAAAACCGCCATCACCAACTCATCCACATACTGGCCATTCTTGAAGACCTTTTGCCGCATGCGGCCTTCATGGACAAAGCCTGTATTCTCATACGCTTTGATCGCGCGCGGATTGTTCTCGTAGACGCGCAGTTCCACGCGGTGCAGATTCAGGTTGTTGAACGCATGGCGCAGCATCAAGCGCAGCGCATCGCGTCCATAGCCCTGATTCCAGTATTTTTTCTCACCAATGAAGATGCCCACTTCCGCCCAGCGGGCGGTCAGGTTGATCTCATGCAAGCCAACGTTGCCAATCATCACCCAGCCTTCGGGGGTGAGGATTTCAATCGCCAGCGGCATTTCCGTCTGCGAGCGGTTGAGCATCCCTTCAAACCAGCGTTCCTCCTGCGCCATGGAAAGCGGCAGGTTCAACATCAGGTTCTCACGCACTTCGGGATCGTTCAGCCAGACCACGAAGCGCGGCAGGTCGCCGCGTTCCACAGCGCGCAGGCGAATGCGTTTACCCAGAATCATCGCGTTCCTCCAAAAAAAGAGGGATGGGGCTGGAGCACCCGGTGGTGAAAAAACTCAACTTTCCACTCCCCTGTCTCATTGGCCGCATCCCTCTCCGGTTTCCCTTTTGTTTTACGGGTTCAGGCGGGTCGGCCCTCGGAAGAGGTAAACCGCCTCGCGGATGTTGGTAATTCCCAGCAGCACCATCAACAGGCGCGACAGGCCCAACCCAAAACCGCCGTGCGGCGGGCAGCCATAGCGGAAGAAGTCCAGGTAGAACTGGATCAGATCGAGGTGCAGGCCCTTTTCCAACGCCTGGCTGGCGAGCACATCGTAGCGGTGCTCGCGCTGCGCGCCGGTGGTGATCTCCAGCCCGTTGGCGATCAGGTCAAAGCTGCACGTCAGAGTGGGGTCGTCGGCCTTGCGCATGTGGTAGAACGGGCGCACACCGATCGGCCACTCGGTCAGGTAGACAAAGTCGTGGTCGAAATTGTCCTTGACGTACTTGGCCAGCAAACGTTCGCCGGCGGGGTCAATGTCGCCCTTCTTGTCGGCGGGCGGCACATACCCTTCGCCCTTGAGGATTTCCAGGGCGCGGCGCATGGGAATGCGCGGGAAGGGCACGGTCGGCACCACAATCTCGTGATTGAGGATCTCGCGGATCGCCTCGCCGTGCTTGTCCTTGACGCTCTGGTAGACGTACTGCAGCCAGCGCTCCATGAAGGACATCACATCGTCTTCGCTGTCGATCCACGACATTTCCATGTCCACGCCGGTAAACTCGGTCATGTGGCGCGAGGTGAAGGACGGGTCGGCACGGAAGACCGGGCCAATTTCAAAGACGCGCTCGAAGCCGGCGGCCATGGCCATTTGCTTGTAGAACTGCGGCGACTGCGCCAGGTAGGCTTTGCGTTCGAAGTAGGGCACCTCAAACAATTCGGCGCCGCTCTCGCTCGGGCTGCCCATCAGCTTGGGCGTGTGAATTTCCATGAAGTTGTGCTTCAGCCAGTACTCGCGCATGGCCATTTCGACCGTGGTTTGCACGTTGAAGATCAGCAGGTTTTCCGGACGGCGCAGGTCCATAAAGCGCCAGTCCAGGCGATAATCCTGCACGGGCAGCGTATCGCCAAACGGTTCAAACGGCAGGGGAGAAGCCGCCAGGTTTTCGATCTTCAACGATTCAAGCTGGATTTCCAGCCCGTTCAGCTTGACGATCGGATTATCCACCACTTTGCCGGTCAGCGTCACCGCCGATTCGGTCGTCAGCCCGCCGATCAATTCGGCCAGCTCGGGGTTGCCCTGCTTCCAATGAGCCACCTGCACCAAACCGGTGCGGTCGCGAATGATCAAAAATTGCATTTTCTTCTGATCGCGCAGGGTTTGCAACCACCCCTGAATTTTGACGGTCTCGCCAATGGCCTGACGCAGACCCGCAACCGGTGTCGTTTCCATAATTGAACGATCTCCTTCTCCCAAAAAAATACGGCGGCTTCACCGGGCCGTGAAGCGAAATTTATCACCGATAAACGTTGATTTTAACCGATTTTCAGCCGGATGACGGCATCGATTCGCGGTTTTCGAGCAGCCTTTCCACGGCCTGCTGAGGCGATATCCGCCGGCTGCTTAACGCCGCCAACGTTTCGCGAATCTCACCCTCGCTGACCGACTCGCGCCAGCGCGTCATCAATGTATCGCGCAGCAGCAGATTCATCTCGGTTTGCAGGCGTTCGCGTTCGCGCTGCCGCCACAGGCCGGTGCGTTTGAGGTAGGCGCCGTGGTCGTATATGGCCTGCACCACTTCGGCGATGCCCTGGGTTTGCGGGGCAATGGTGCGCAAAATCGGCGGGGTCCACAGCTCCGGCTCGCCGTTCTGCCCATCCGGCAGGGGCGTGTCGTCGTCGCCGCAATTTTCGCAGCGCGCCCGCTCGGGGTGCGCCAGCTCCAGCATGCTGCGCAGCGCGCGCTCGGTGTTTTCCACGCCCACTCGGTCGCCTTTGTTGATCACCAGAATGTCGGCGATCTCCAGAATGCCGGCTTTGATGGCCTGAATATCGTCGCCCAGCCCGGGCGCTTCCACCACGATGGTGGTGTGCGCCAGGCGGGCAATGTCCACTTCGGATTGCCCGGCCCCAACCGTTTCGATCAGGATGATGTCGAAGCCCGCGGCATCCAGCACCTGCACCACGGCGGCGGTGGTGCGGGCCAGCCCGCCCAGCGCGCCGCGCGAAGCCATCGAGCGAATGAACACGCCGGGGTCGCCGGCCAGGTCGCGCATGCGCACGCGGTCGCCCAGCAGCGCCCCGCCGGTGAACGGGCTGGACGGGTCCACCGCCACCACGCCCACCTTAAGCGACGGCGCGCCGTCGGGAGGACGGCGGAACACACGTGCCAGTTGATTGACGAGAGAGGATTTGCCCGTGCCCGGTGAGCCGGTCACCCCCACCAGGTGAGCGCGCCCGGCGTGCGGGAACAGCGCATTGAGCGCGGTGCGCCCCACGGGGGTGTCGTTTTCCACCTGGGTGATCAGGCGCGAAATGGCCAGGCGTTCACCGGCCAGCACAGCCTGGATGGGGTCTTTCACGGCTCGGCTCCAGGGCACCGTCAGGCCGGTTGGCCCAGCACGGCTTTTTTGATGTCGTCCGCAATGACTTCCGTCGAAGTCCCCGGACCGTAGACGGCGTCCACGCCGGCTTCGATCAGGCGCGGCACATCGCTTTCCGGGATAATGCCGCCGACAAAGACATGCACATCCACCTGCCCGTTGGCACGCAGCAGATCCACCACGCGCGGCACCAGGGCCATGTGCGCGCCAGAGAGGATCGACAGACCGACGGCGTCGGCGTCTTCCTGCAGCGCGGCTTCGGCGATCATCTCGGGGGTCTGGCGCAGGCCGGTGTAGATCACTTCCATGCCGGCGTCGCGCAGGGCGCGCGCCACCACTTTGGCGCCGCGGTCGTGCCCGTCCAGGCCGGGTTTGGCGATGATCACGCGAATTTTCCGATCGATCATATTGAACTCCGTTGAAAGGAAGGTATCATCCACTTTCATTATACCGCGGCGGGTCGCGCCGCCCGATTGGCCAAATGTCACCCAGTTGGTACGCATAAGGCATTATTCCGGTAAAGCGGTGATCCACGGCCGGCGCGAATGGATGGGACGCAGAAATTCCATACCGAGAGGGTATGGTGATGGGTGCTTCGGCCGGTACGCTGCAAGCGCCACCATCCTCTTCATCCGTGGAAAAGCTCCTCGCTGAACCATCCCGGAAGGAGAGCCGGCAAGGCCGCAGATGTTTAACACCTGCTACAACTTCCTTTGGTATCATACTTAAGTGGTAAACTTATCTCGCCATTCTTGAAACCTTTTTAAGGAATCGACCTGCCATGCCCGTAATCTACCCATTCACTGCCATCGTCGGCCAGGAGCGCATGCGTCGCGCCCTGGTGCTCAACGCGGTTGACCCGCGTATCGGCGGCGTGCTTATCCGCGGCGAACGCGGTACGGCCAAATCCACCGCGGCGCGCGCCCTGGCGGCCCTGCTGCCGCACGTGCGCGTCGTCGCCGACTGCCGCTTCTCCTGCGACCCCGACGCACCCTCCACCTGGTGCACCGAATGCCGTGAGCGCAGCGAACGCGGCGAGGAACTGCCCGTGGCCGTGCACACCACGCCCTTCATCAACCTGCCCGTTTCGGCCACCGAAGACCGCGTGGTCGGCACGCTGGATATTGAAAAGGCCATTCAGCACGGTGAACGCCGCTTTGAGCCGGGCGTGCTGGCCGCCGCCAACCGCGGTTTGCTCTACATCGACGAGGTCAACCTGCTGGACGATCATGTGGTGGATGTGCTGCTCGACTCGGCAGCCATGGGCATGAACATCGTCGAGCGCGAAGGCATCTCCTTCAGCCACCCGGCCCGCTTCATTCTGGTCGGCACGATGAACCCCGAAGAAGGCGACCTGCGCCCGCAATTGCTCGACCGCTTCGCCCTCTCGGTTGAAATCCGCGGCATCCGCGACGCCCGCGAGCGCGTGCAGATCATGGAGCGCAACCTGGCCTACGAGGCCAGCGCGGCGCGCTTCGCCGAATCCTGGCTGCCCAAAGAGCAGGAACTCTCGCAGCAGATCGACAAGGCCCGCAAGCTGGTCGACCGCGTCACCTACACCAGCCGCGACCTGCTCTCCATCGCCGCGCTGACGGCTTCCCTTAATGTGGACGGCCACCGCGCCGATCTGGTCATCCTCAAAGCAGCGCGCGCCCAGGCCGCCTTCGACGGCCGCGCGCGCATCACCGACCGCGACATCGCCCTGGCGGCCGAACTGGCCCTGCCGCACCGCCTGAAACGCGGCCCCTTCCTGCAGACCGAGATGGGCATGGAAGAGCTGCAGGAGCGTATCGAACAACTGCAAGGCGCATCGTCCACCGGCGAGGAGAGCGAACAACCCCGCCAGGATGACGAAGACAAGGCCACCCCAAAAAAAGTGTGACCGAGGGCGAAGCCGGCGAGCCCACCCCGGACCCCGGCGAGATCGAGGCTTCCCCTCAAAGTATTTTCGATCAGCATAACGCCTTCTGGTGGGATGGAGGTCAAAAGGTCAAGCCGGGCGAGCAGTTTGCGCCGCGCCGGCTGGATACCCCGTTGGATAAAATCCTGCGGCGCATGGGCGGACGCCGTTCGCGCACGCGCAGCGGCATCAAACGCGGGCGATACGTACAGTCGCGCCCGGCCAACGGCAAACCCACCGACCTGGCCTTCGACGCCACCCTGCGTGCCGCCGCGCCGTTCCAACGCCAGCGCCGCGCCCAACAGCAGCGCCGCATGGCCCTGGTCATCCGTAAAAGCGACCTGATGAACAAAGTGCGCGTCCGCCGCGCCGCCAACCTGGTGCTCTTCCTGGTGGACGCTTCCTGGTCGATGGCGGTGGCCGAGCGCATGGCCGCCACCAAAGGCGCCATTCTCTCGCTGCTCACCGATGCCTATCAGCGCCGCGACCGCGTGGGCCTGATCGTCTTCCAGAAGGACCGCGCCACGCTGGTGCTGCCGCCCACCAACTCGGTGCAGTTGGCCCAGAAGATGCTCTCGAGCATCCCGGTTGGCGGCAAAACGCCGCTCGCCGCCGGCCTGCAAATGGCCTCGAGCGTGCTGCGCCGCGAATCGATGCTGCACCCGGACGTCAACCCGCTGTTGATTGTGTTGACCGACGGCGCCGCCAACGTTTCGTTGGGACACATGAGCCCGTTGGAAGAATCCTACCGCCTGTCCGAATTGATCGCCGAGGAAGACATTCACAGCGTGGTGATTAATATGGAACACGCCGCCTTTGATCAGGGTCTGGCGCAGGCGCTGGCCGACCATCTTAAAGCGCCGTGCTACGCCATCGCCGACCTTAAGGCGGAGAATCTGTATCACACCGTGCGCCAGGAAATGAATCAGGCACGCCCCGCCTGATCCGCTCCCATCACCGACCGGCACGCCGCCTCGCGCGGCGTGTTTTCATTTCGGGAACCCAACGCCGCCACCAGGCGTCTGAATTGTATAAGGAGACCGTGATGAAACTCGCTCGAAACATCCCCCTGTTATTCATTCTGGCCGCGCTGCTGCTCAGTGCCTGCGGCGCGCCGCTTGCCGGAGATTCCGCCGCCACCCCCACCGCGCAGACCCCCGCGCCCACCCGCGGCACCACACCGCCTGTTTCGCCTGTGCCGCCCCTGGTGCCGACCGAACCCACCGGCATCCCCCTGGAAGACTGGCCCGAAGCGGCGCGCGCCGCGCGCGCCGCGCTGGCCGAGAAGCTGGATATCGCCATTGACGGCATCACCATCGTCAGCGCCAACGCCGTTGACTGGTCCGATTCGTGCCTGGGCCTCGGCGGTCCGGCCGAGGCGTGCATGCAGGTCATCACCCCCGGCTATAGCGTTCGGCTGCACGCAGACGGTGTGGAATACGAAGCGCATACCAATGAAAACGGAAGCGTGGTGCGCTTTGTGGAAGGCGTGATTAAATCGGATCGAATCGAAACCGTGGCCCTTGCCGTGCTGGCCAAATCGCTGGGCATCGCGCCGGGCGACATCCGTGTCGTCCGCCGCAGCGCGACGGATTGGCCCAATTCCTGCCTGGGCGCGCCCGTCGAAGGGCAGGTGTGCGCCGAGGTGATCACCCCCGGCTATGCAATTGTGCTCGAAGCCCAGGGCGCGCAATACGAAGTGCGCACCGACTTAACCGGTGACATCGCCGTGCTGGCGCCTGCCAGCCAGTAAACCCCCAAACACCCCGTGCTCTCCGGCTGTCGTTGAACGTCGCCGGAGACCGGGGGATCGCCGTGGCTGGATGATCCTGCGATTCGCTCAGCGCGCCATCTGGTCTTCCAGCTCCTGCGCCAGCGCCAGATAGCGCTCGTGCAAGCCTTCGCCGGTTTCCTGCAGTTCAATGAGGTCAAAATCCTCGACCAGCTGTGCCTGCTTCTCCGATGGAATCACCTGCATGGCCAGCGGGAAGAGCATCTCGTTCTCCTGTGCGATGTGCTGACGCAGCAGGTGGACGTAGCTGTGCAGATATTCTGCCGCCAGCCGTACCGCGCCGGCATCCCCGGCTTCCATCGCCAGCCCGGCTTCGCGCAAGCCGCGCATGTACGTGCGGGCCATCTCATGCTCGGCGACCATCACCGCCACCGGTCCACTCTGGCTGGAAAGTCCGGCCTTCTCCAAGGTCTTGAACAGTACGCCTTCTTCTTTCTTGTGGTGGCAGCCGTCGTTAAAGCCCTGAATGAACCGGGCTGCCTGCAAGAAGAAGGCCGCCGGCACCACCTGCCCGTTATCCACGCGGCGCGCGGCGCGTTCCAGTGTTATCAGGAAGCGCTCGATCACACGGTGTTCATCCATTAAGATGTCTGTCGCTTTCATACGTCCTCCGATCCGCCCACCGCGCCGGTGGGCGCCGTTGAGGGGAAAGGAGCATTGCCGTCTTCCGCGAATACCCCCAATTTCATTATAGTGATCCCCACCCCGAAAAGCTATCCATCAACTCTCAGGTCGCCCGGCGGCGGAAGAAGATTTTCCACGGATCCACATCCTGTTTGATTCTCTTCTCCGCGCCGTTGCGTCTCTGCGGTGAATCGCGAATTCCACCGCCGGTCCAAACCCCGGGAAGCGATTCCCACGCGCCCAAATTTATAAAGCCATCGGGGTCGAAGGATTCCAACCCCGATGGCTTTGTCTGCGTCCAACTGCCGGCGGCTGCGGCTCAATCGCCCTTTTTCACCACCGTGAAATCGGTCGCGCGGATCAGCACCTGGCTACCGTGATCGTCCTCCCACAGCACAAACGTGTAACGGCCTTCCTTCAAGCGCACCGCCTCGCACTCGGCGAACACATCCGCCGGGGCAAGATACTCGCTGCGTGCAATAAAGCGCTTGTTGTCGCGGTCGTACACTGCCGTGATGAATTTGCGCGGCAGCAATTGTGCGCGCAACCGGAAACAGGGTTGCAAATCGCGCGCGGTCAGCTCGTCGCCTTCGTTGATTTCACCGGCCATATAATTGGTCAGCGTGCCCACCTGCATCTCGCTGACATACTGCGCGTACACGTCCCCGTTGGGCTGAATTTCGCCCAGGTCCAGCGCCACCGATCCGCTCGTCGTGCCGGGCAGGCGTCCCGCCACCAGCCGCGCCAGGTTCTCGGTCATAAATTGCGCCGTATCGCTGCTGCTGCCCAGCACCAGCACCTCGACAAACGCGTTGCCCTTCAAAAAAGTCACCAGCACAGCCGGCGAACCGGCCATTTTTCCGCGAAACGTGACCGATTCCTCGCCGATCGTCGCGCCGCTCAGCGTGGTCTCCATGCTGTTAAACGTGCGCAAAAACCGGCGCCATGCCTGCGGTTCGGCCACAACAATCTTGTTCATCACCCACAAATTATCGGTCGCCGCGCCCCCCTCGGAGCGAAACGTGGCATAAAACGACGGGCTTCCGTCCGCTTCCAGCGCCTTGCCCGACGCCACTTGAACGAATGTCTTGGGCAGATCGTTCCAGCGAAGCAGCGAATCCGCCGCCTGCGGCGATGACGCCCCCTGCACCATCGGCACGCAGCCCGCGCTTAACAGCAGCAAAATCAACACCAGCACCCCGTAGATTGGCTTCATTCGTCCACCCCTCCCTGCCCATCCATATCAAAATGCCCCGCTGGCGGTGATGCATGGCTTCAGTGCAGGTATTTCATCGATGCAAAATAATTAAGAGCGTGAGGGCGCTTCCATCCCATCCATTCACCCCCATCCTTTTCTATTATAAATCGCGCCGGGGGGGAGTCCATAGAACAAATGGAACGAATCATTACAGATGAATTGCAGGTTTTTCGGCGATTTCTTATGCAACTCTTATACAAAAAATTTGACTTTGGATTTTATATGTACTATTATTACCTTAATAATCTAAATAAAAACCTGGCCTTATTAAACCATCTACAGAAAAAACCGAAAGGATAAACCAAAATGACTCAACTCTTCGAACTCCCCGCGCTGAAATTCGCCTTCGACGCCCTTGAGCCGGCCATTGACGCCCGCACCATGGAAATCCATCACGACAAGCACCACGCCGCTTACGTCGCCAACCTCAATAAGGCGCTGGAAAGCGCGCCGGAATTCTTCGGCCGCCCGATTGAATCGATCCTGCGCGGCATCCACGAAGTGCCCGAAGGCATCCGCACCGCGGTGCGCAACAACGGCGGCGGTCACGCCAATCACTCGCTGTTCTGGGATCTGCTCGTTCCCGGCGGCAGCAAAACCCCCACCGGCGACCTGGCGGCCGAAATCGCCGCGACCTTTGGCTCGTTCGAGACCTTCCAGGAGAAATTCAACACCGCCGCGGCCACGCGCTTTGGCTCCGGTTGGGCCTGGCTAGTGGTGGACGGCAGCAAGAAGCTGCAGGTTTACTCCACGGCCAATCAGGACAGCCCGCTGATGGACGGTCACACCCCCATCCTCGGTCTGGATGTCTGGGAGCACGCCTATTACCTCAACTACCAGAACCGCCGCCCCGATTACATCAAAGCCTTCTGGAGTGTGGTCAACTGGGATGTGGTCGCCGGCCTGTACGCCGCCGCCAGGTAATTTCCCCGCACACAAGAAAAACAGCGCCCGCCGAAACACATCGGCGGGCGCTGATGTTTTTAGGACAGCGGTTATGCAGCCGGCGGAGTATCGACCGGCTGGGCGGGAACCACTGCCGGGTGCAAGCCCGAGGGCGTCAACCAACCCCACACCAGCAGGCCCAGGGCCATCGCCGCGGCGATGCCGCCCACCACCAGGAACCCGTTGGAAATCGGTCCCAGCGCCAGGCGGGTCGAGTCGACGATCAACTGCTGCGCCGTCAGGCTGATGCTCTCGCCGTTGGCGCGCGCCTGCGCCAGGCCAAAGCTCAACCATGCGCTGGCAAAATTCGGGCTGCTCAGCAGGCCAAACAGCACTGTGATCAGCGCCGGCGCCAGGGCCGACCATCCCATCCATTGCAGCCGCCCGCGGGCATCCTCGCCGCCCAACACCGAGGCGCCCAGCCAGAACAACCCGCTCAACACCATCAGGGTGACAATCGCCAGGCCCATGCCGGCCCGCCCCACCGCGCCGTACGATACCGTGCGGTAGCCATACTGGCGCTCGCGATTAACCGTCACGTCGCCCAGCGGCACAAAATCAGGCGTGTCGGTCACCAGGTCGGGAATGACCGCTTCGATCTTGCCGGTGGCTTCCGCGGTGCTCATTCCTTCCGGTAGGCAGCGCAGCAATTCGGTCTCGGCGTGCACGCTCACCTCGCCCGGCAGGCAGGCGGGCAGCGCCGCCGCCATCGCGCCGGCAAAGCGCGCGCCGCCTTCACCCAACAGCGCTTCCTTGATCGGCTTCATATTAAATTGCAGGTCCAACCGGTAGGTGCGACCATCCAGATAGTCAAACCACTCATTCACCAGGCGATTGCCTTCAGCCGTCAGATACTCCGGCGTAACCACCTGGCGCACACCCTGGCGCACGGCTTCCACCGGCAGGCGGTCGGCGGCGGTCTCATGATCATCCAGCCGGTCCGGCAGGCCCTCGGCCAGCGCGGTTTCATAAAGGGTGGGGCTGGCAAACAGATTTTGATAAAATGCACGGCTAAACACCCAGGTGCTGACCGAAACGGTCGACAGGGTAGTAACAAGCAATGGCACAACTATCAAGAGAATCACAAAAACGGCGAGCACTTTGCGCATGGGGTTTACTCCTTTTGCTTAATATACGCAATCCGGCCCGCGGGGTTGCAGGTGACAATGGTATAATCGGGGCGCACCCCACCCTGTAGCCGTCCGGTACCCCGCATGGAAATTATCCCTACATTATTGATCGCCGTCGGTCTCGCCATGGATGCTTTCGCCGTATCGCTCGGCATTGGCACCACCGGTCAGGCCGATAACCGCCGCGCCAAATTTCGCCTGGCCTTCCATTTCGGTGTTTTTCAGGGCGGCATGGCCGCGCTTGGCTGGCTGGCGGGCAGCACCATCGCCGGGTGGATCAGCAGCTTCGACCATTGGATCGCGCTGGGCCTGCTGGGCTACGTCGGCGTGAACATGGTGCGCTCGGGCTTCAACCCCGATTGTGATTGCTACCCGTGCGATCCTTCGCGCGGCAAAACGCTGATGATGCTGTGCGTGGCCACCAGTATCGACGCACTGGCTGTCGGCCTGTCGATGGCCATGCTCAACTCGCCCATCGTGCTGCCCGCGCTGGTCATCGCCGTCGTCACCACCGGCCTGTCGATCGGTGGGCTGCTGGTCGGCTGCCGCCTGGGCCTGACGTTTGGCAAGCGCATGGAGATCCTCGGCGGGTTGATCCTAATTGGCATCGGCCTGCGCGTGGTGATCACCCACCTGGCCGGGTAACCCCCATCTTCTGCAATTCATTGTCCATATTTCCCGCTTGACGCCACCGATAAAAAGCCGGATACTACTGCTATCCGTGAATTTTGTCATTTTCGCCGCGCTGTTGGAGTCACCGCATCGCAGCCCGGTCTGGAGGGGTTATGCATCGCACATTCCGGTCAATTCTGACGGCGGCGTTTTTATTTGCCTGTGTTTGGGCGGCGGCCTGCCCGGCGGCGCTCACTCCCGCCCTGGCTGCACCGCACCCGGCGGACAACCCCGCGCCCGTTCTCACATCCATCACGCCCACCCGAACCTATGTCGGTGACCCGGCCTTCACACTGACGATCACCGGCAGCAATTTCACCAGCCAGTCTGTCATCCGCTGGGGCGCCGTTGAGCTGACCACACAGTTTATCAGCAGCGCCTCGCTCTCCGCCACCGTCCCCGCCGACAAGCTATTGACTGCCGGTACGGCATCGATCAGCGTGCTCACCCCCAACCCCGGCGGCGGCATTTCCGGCACACAGATCTTCACCATCCGCGCCCAAAACACCTGGGGGCAGGTGTCCCCCGCCGGCTATTCCCCCCTGGCGCTGGCTTTCAATCCGCAAGACCCGTCGACGATGTATCTGTCTACTTCGTCCAATCTCACTTTCAAAATCAACGACGCCACCGCCAGTTGGACGCCCATCGGAAACGGCATTTATGCGCGTGCCGTCGCCATCGACCCATCCAGCCCCAACACAGTGTACCTGGCTGGCAGTGCCATCTATAAAAGCATCAACGGCGGCACGTCCTGGGCGCCCATCAACAACGGCCTGGGCAACACCAACATCTACGCCTTCAAAATCGACCCGCTGACTCCGACCACGCTGTACGCCGGAACCTACGGCAGCGGCGTGTACCGCAGCACTAACGCCGGCGTCACCTGGGCGCCGTCCAACGCTGGCGTGGGCGCGAATATTCGCTGCCTGGAAATCGACCCGCAGACGCCCACCACCCTCTACGCTGGAACGGACGGTTCCGGAGCGTATAAAACCACCAACAGCGGAGCGAACTGGACGGGCATCAGCGTCGGGTTGAGCAGTTACGTGTACGATATCAAAATCGCCCCCGGCGATTCCAACACGCTGTACGCCGCCACCAACCAGGGCATTTACAAAAGCACCAACGCCGGTGCCAGTTGGAGCAACATCTACAACGCGCTGAGTGTGTATTCCCTGGCCATCGACCCCACCCGTCCCACCATCCTCTACGCCGGCACCTTCATCGATCTCATCCGCAGCACCGACGGCGGCGCGACCTGGACTCCGCTGAGCTTGAACAGCCAGAATGCCAACTTTGTCGCCCTCTCACCCGCCAACCCGTCGTTGGTGTTTTTGCTCAACGGCAGCGGCGCATACTCCCAGAAATTCACCAACCCCGCGCCAGTGCTCACCAGTCTCAGCCAGACCGATGCCTCGGTCGGCGACCCCGGCTTCACGTTGCAAATCAACGGACGCAATTTCGTCGACGGCATGCAGGTTCTGTGGGACGATGCGCCCCTACCCACCACCTTCCTGAATTCCGGCGCGCTGCAGGTTGAACTGACCGCGCCGCAACTGGCTGACCCCGCCTACGCGCTGATCAGCGTGCGCGATTCCAGCCCTGGCGGCGGCCTGTCCAACACGCTGCCTTTCAACGTCACCGGCGCCTCCCCGGCGACGCCCCTGCTGGACCGCATGACGCCCGTCACGCGCACGCTGGGGGCGGCGCCCTTCCAGATCAGCCTGTACGGCCGCAATTTTGCCTCCAGGGCGCAAGTCTTCTGGCAGGGCGCGTCCATCCCCACCACGTATATCAGCCCGCGCGAATTGCGCGCCACCGTGCCGGACGGTTCGTTCATCAACCAGGCGCAAATTTACTATGTCTGGGTGGTCAATCCGGGGGGCGATTCACCCTTCAGCGGCATGTTGGAATTCAGGGTGTATCCGCCCGCCACCCCAACAGCATCCATCACCACCCTCAACCCGGCCTCCACAACCGCCGGCAGTCCCGCGCTGACGCTGGAGATCAGTGGGCAGAACTTTGCCGAAGGCGCAATCGTGGTGTGGGGCACATCCACCACCATCACGCCCACCCTGCTGGCGCACAACCGTCTGACCGTCCCACTGCATGCCGGCTTGCTGACCGCCGCCGGCGACACCCCCATCAAGGTGGTCAACCCCTCCGTTCCCCCCAGCAACACACTCACCTTCTCAATCGTCACCCCCAACCCCATCCCCACCCTGCTGGGCGCAACACCCAACCCGGTGTTGGCCGGCGGCGCGGATTTTGACCTGACGCTCAACGG
>DAOUGY010000059.1:0-1663 GCA_034428975.1 Anaerolineaceae bacterium
GCAACAGAATCTGGCCAAGCAGCGCGTTTTGGCCGCGCGCGCGCATGTCCTGCTGGGCATTGAGCGCATCGATCAATTGCTGCTCGGTGATCTCCCCTTTTTCGACCAGGTAATCTCCCAGGCGCGAAACGAGGATCTCCGGAGTGAGCGGTAATTCCGGATTGTAGGCGTTATCCTGTGGTTCCTCAATGACGGCCGAACTCATAATCTCCAAACCCACTCATTCCCGACCATGGTTGCTTTGGGTGCCAGTGTGAAGATGCGCTGCGGTTCCACCGCAAACGGGTCTTCGTCCAGGACGATTAAATCCGCCAGAAAACCGGGCGCCAGGCGGCCGAGGTGCTTTTCCTGACCGGCGGCAAAGGCCGGGCCGGTGGTGTAGCCATGCAGCGCGTCCAGAATGCTCAGGCGCTGGCGCGGGTACCAACCTTTGTCGGAGGGGTCGCCATTCTGGCGGCGACGGGTGACGGCGGCGTGCATGCCCCAGAAGGGGTTGGGCACTTCGACGGGGGCGTCTGATCCAAAGGCCAGTGTGGCGCCGCTTTCCATCAAGGTGCGGAAGACGTAAGCCTGCTCGCCGCGCTTGCCCCAGTGATGATCGGCGGTGAACATATCGGACGTGGCGTGCTGGGGCTGCATGGACGCGATGATGCCCATTTGCGAGAGGCGACGCTCATCCTGCGGGTGGATGCATTGCACGTGCTCAATGCGGTGGCGCAGGAAGGGCAGCCCGTTTTCCGCTTCATAGGCGCGCAGATGCTCGAGGCCGTTGAGCATCTCGTGATTGGTGCGATCGCCGATGGCGTGAATGGCCAGGCTGAGGCGGCTTTGCGCGGCTTTGCGTCCGTAGTCCATCACCTGTTCGCTGTCCAGCAGGAGCGTGCCGCTGTTTTGCGGATTGCCCTCGTAGGGTTGGAACATGGCGGCGGTTTGCGGCCCAAGGGCGCCGTCGGCGAAGAGTTTTACCGGTCCGATGCGCAGTGTGTCGTTGCCGAAGCCCGTTTGCAGGCCCAGTTCAACGGCTTCGTCCAAATGGTCGAGGGGAATGCTTTTCAGCACGCGCAAGCGCAGCCGGTCGTCGCGGTTCAGCTCCTGCAGGGCGGTGAAGCACGGGCGGCGGTCGAAATCATGCACGCCGGTCAGGCCCAGCGAGAAGAGCTTGTTCTGCGCAGCGAAGATGGCAGCGCGGATCTGCTCGGGCGACGGTCCCGGCACCGACGACCACAGGTCAAAAGCGGCGGCTTCAAAGAGAATGCCGGTCGGTTCGCCTCGGACATCGCGTTGAATGATGCCCCCGGCAGGATCGGGCGTGGCGGCGGTGATGCCCAGAATTTTGAGCGCTGCCGTGTTGACCCAGGCGGCATGTACCGATTTGTCGGTCATGTAGACCGGGTTGTTGGGCGCTACGGCATCCAGGTCTTGACGGTTGCCAAAACCTTCCGGCCAGACATTCTGGTTCCAACCATGTCCGCGAATCCATTCACCGGAACGGGTCGTCATGGCGCGTTGCGCCACGCGGCGCAGGCATTCGGCGCGGGTGGGCGTTTCGGCGTCCACGTTTTGCAGGCTAAAGGCGTAAATCTGCAGGTGAACGTGCGCGTCGGTCAAACCGGGCAGGATGACTCTGCCCCCCATGTTTTCCGTAAGGGTTAGGGGAGTGGCC
>DAOUGY010000060.1:0-6599 GCA_034428975.1 Anaerolineaceae bacterium
TCACCGCTGTCCACGTCCAACAACGTAGCGGAATCGTCCATTTCAATACGGGCGATCTGGGCATCCCAGGCACGATTGGTTTCTTCTCGCGCGCGCTCAAACGATTCGGCCTGCGATCCCAGCAGCGCACAGGCCCAGGCAAACGCCTGTGTCTCGCCCGCTTCCAAATGTACATCCACCGCCAGCGCCGGGAAAACGCCTTCCCCGGCGTACACGCCGCCCGACAGGAAGCATACCGGGTGCAACTCACCGCTGCGCCCACTCAATGCCGTGTTCATGCCAAACGACTGGGCTGCCATGGGCGCGCCTTCACCCATCGGGCTAAGTAGCCCGACCCACTCCAGCGTGAAGTCAAGCGCGGCCTCGCCGCTGTTGCGCCAGCTCAATCGCCCGCTGATCCCCTGCGATGCGCACACGCACACATCCATCATGCATTCCAGGTTGGGCAGCACTTCCGCCGTCAACGATACCATTCCGGGAGACAGGCGCGTCAGACGCGGCGCGGTGCGAAATTCGCGCGGGTCGCTGCAGGTGACCGGCCCATTGAGGATGCGCGGGAAGAAACGCAGCGAACGCAGGCGTAGCCCGGCAGTAGTTTGCACCACAAGCGCCGGCACCCCGCCACCGCCCACCGCCAGTTCCCAGGTAATGTCATTGAGGAAATCCACCGATGTATGGCGTGCATCGGCGGATAAGGGCAGGCGAAAATCGGATTGCAGGGGAATCGGCCAGGGCTGCATGAACGAATTGTACACCACGCCGGGGATAAATTCGCGGCGGATCGCATGTTTGTTGTTAAATCATCGCCGCCGCAACCGATATATAATAAATACATCTCACAGACCGGGAGTTGACATGTCCGATTCGTTCGTTTGGTGGCGCGACGGCGTGATCTACCAGATCTACCCGCGCTCCTTTTCCGACAGCAACCAGGACGGCATCGGCGACATTAATGGAATCACGGCGCGCCTGGATTATCTGGCCGATCTGGGGGTGGATGCGCTGTGGCTGTCGCCCATTTATCCGAGCCCCGATGTGGATTTTGGCTATGATGTCAGCGATTACACCGCTATTGATCCGCGTTTCGGCACGATGGCCGATTTTGACCGCCTGGTGAACGAAGCACACACCCGCGGCATCCGCATCATTCTGGATCTGGTGCTCAATCACACCTCCAACCAGCACCCGTGGTTCCAACAATCGCGCCTCAGCCGCGACAATCCCTACCGCGATACCTATATCTGGCGCAACCCCGCCCCCGGCGGGCGTCCTCCCAACCACTGGCAGGCCGTCTTTGGCGGCAGTGCTTGGGAATGGGACCCCAAAACCGGTCAGTATTATTACCACATGTTTTATGCCCAACAACCGGACGTAAATTGGCGCAACCCGGCAGTGCGCGCCGCCATGCTGGATGTATTTCGCTTTTGGATGGACCGCGGTGTGGACGGTTTCCGACTAGATGTCTTTAACGTGTATTTCAAAGATGACGAACTGCGCCGCAACCCGCGCACGCTGCGCGGTCCCTACCTGGGCCTGCGTCCCTTTGACCGTCAGAAGCACATCTTTGATACCAACCGCCCCGAACTGTTCCCGCTGCTGGCCGAGATTCGCGGCCTGCTGGACAGCTATCCTGAACGCTACGCCGTCGGTGAGACCTTCCTGAGCACCCCCACCAGCGCGGCGCAATACACCGGCCCCGACCGGCTGCACGCCGCCTTCAATTTTCGGCTGCTGGAGTGTCCCTGGAACCCGGCGCGCATCTTGCGCGCCGTGGAAGAATGGGAAGCCGCGCTGGGACCGGCCGGCTGGCCCACCCAGGTGCTCAACAATCACGATCAGGTGCGTTCGGCCACGCGCTACCGCTGCGGCAAAGAGGACGACCGTCTGAAAGTGGCCGCCGCCCTGCTGCTCACCCTGCGCGGAACACCTTTCATTTACTATGGCGAAGAGATTGGCCTGCGCAACCTGAACGTGCCGCGCGAAATGATTCAGGACCCCATCGGCCGGCGCTACTGGCCATTTCATCCAGGGCGCGACGGCTGCCGCGGCCCCATGCAGTGGAACGCCGCGCGCAACGCCGGTTTTACCAACGCCATCCCCTGGCTGCCCACTCACCCCGATTATCCACGCCGCAATGTCCAGGCCCAGCAGGGCGACCCGGATTCGCTGTTAAATTTCTACCGCCGTCTGATTCGTCTGCGCCGCGAGTTGCCTGCGCTGCGCAGCGGGCAGTTCATGGCCGTCCATCATAAACCCGGCAAGATCCTGGCCTATTTGCGCCGCGATGGCGAGCAGAATATTCTGGTGGCACTCAATTTCTCGGCCCGTCCGGCGCGCCTGACGCTGCCCACCGGATTAAGCGGCACACGCTGGTCGTTGGTACTCTCCAGCCATGACCGCCTGAAAGCCTTTGACTTCTACAACACTCTGGAATTGGCCGGGTACGAAGCGTTAATCCTCTCGCTGGCGGCCTGAACGCCCCCTTTGCGTGGCGCGCCTTTCGACGTACAATGAATTTGCACTCGCTTCCTGGAGGGAAATACGATGGATTCAAATAAACGTGGAACGATCATCCTCGCCGGCACGCTTATCGTGCTTGGCGTTCTCTTTTTGTTGCTCAACCTGATCGGCGTGCGCATGGGACAAGCCTGGCCGGTCATTTTTCTGGTGATCGCGGCCGTCTTCTACATTCCCGCTTTTGCCTGGCCGGAAGCGCGCAAAGGCCTGGCTGCCCTCTTCATCCCCGGTTCGGTTTTTCTCGCCCTCGGCCTGATCTTCGCCTACACCACCTGGACGGGCGATTACCTGGCCTGGGCTTACGCCTGGACACTCATCCCCGGCGGCGTGGGCCTTGGCCTGTGGATGGGCGGGACCTGGGGCGACTGGGGCAGCGAAGTGAGCGTGGTGGGCAAATGGATGGCGGGCATCAGCCTGGTGGTCTTTGCCCTGTTTGCCACCCTGTTTGGCGGCCCATTGCTCAAATACATCGGCCCGGTGGTGCTCATCCTGGGCGGCCTGGCCTTCATGTGGCGCACATTGCGCGCCTCCAAACCCGCCTGAACCATTGGCCCATTCTTCATCATCACAGGGGCGGTTTATCCCGCCCCTTCTTTACGGAATTAACCCTTCTCTCAATATTTCGGAGCCGACCATGAAAATCCGCACTGCTGTGCTTGCCGACGCCCTGGCCATCGCCCGCGTCCATGTGGAGACCTGGAAAACCGCCTACAAAGGCATTGTGCCCGACGCCGTATTGGAGAAATTAAGCGTCGAAACACGCCTGCCTCGCTGGCAGGAGCTGCTCTCGGATGAGAGCCAGGCGGGCTTTACCCTGGTGGCCGAAACGGACGATGGCGAAGTCGTCGGTTTTGCTGTAGCCGGACCCAACCGTGGCGATGAGAAATTTGACGCCGAGCTGTACGCCATTTACGTGCTGCAAGCCCATCAGGGCGGCGGCACCGGCGGACGACTGGTGCATGATGCCATGCACCGTCTGCAAGATTCCGGTTATACCAGCCTGATCGTCTGGGTGTTGCAAGCCAACGACCCGGCCCGCCGCTTTTATGAGGCGCTGGGCGGCGTCTACTTTAGCGCCAAGCCCATCACCATCGGCGGCGCAGAGTTGACCGAGGTCTCCTACGTCTGGGAGCGCATGCCGCGTCTGGCAGATTAACCGGCGCGGGGCGCGATATGGTAAAATTAGAGTTCGTATGAATGCCAACCCCGAAACCCTCACCGCCGCTCCTCCGCGTCTGATTCCCGCCCTCGTTGCGGGGTTCAACACGGTTGCCAGTCACGTGCATCTCATCCTGCCGCCGCTGCTGCTCGACTTGCTGCTCTGGCTGGGTCCTCGTCTAAGCATCAAAAACTTGATGCAGCCGCGCATCGAAAGCGCATTGAAGGGCTTGAGCGCGTTCGGCGCCCCGGAAATGACCGATATGATCAACCAGGCGCGCCAGGCATACGACACCATCCTGTCCGGCTTCAATCTGGTGGATGCCCTGTCCACCTTCCCGCCGGTCGGCATTCCGGGGTTGTTTGTGCGCCGGGCGGTGGAAGCCAGCCCGCTCGGAGCCGTGCAGCCGTTGCAAGTCGGCAGCGACCTACAGGCCTTTTTACTGTGGGTGGCTCTATCGCTATCCGGCATGTTCCTCGGCGCGCTGTATTACGGTCAGGTGGCGCGCACGGTTAACGCCGCCCGCTCGCCGCTGGAATGGGGCCTGGTGCTGCGCCAGACCGGGCAGTCCATCCTGCTCGCATTGCTGCTGCTCCTGCTGGGAATCCTGTTGATGGTGCCCATCACCATTGCGTTGACGCTTTTCCTGGCGCTCACGCCGGGGCTGGCGCAGTTCATCATTTTGCTGGTTCTGCTGCTGGCTTTCTGGCTGATCGTACCCTTGCTCTTCTCGCCGCACGGCATTTTTTCCAATCAGCAAACGGCGGTTTCGTCCACTCTGGTCAGCATTCGCCTGGTGCGTTTCTTCATGCCAGGCACGGGCACATTCTTCATCATGGTCGCCGTGCTCAGCCTGGGGCTCAATTTGCTGTGGCTCTCCCCGCCAACCAGTTCATGGATGGCGTTGATCGGTCTGGCCGGGCATGCTTTCATCAGCACCGCCTTGCTGGCCGCCAGTTTCTGTTATTACCGGGACGGCATGCGCTGGATGCAGTACAACCTGCAAAAAATCGCCGCCGCTCCGAACGTTGCCTGATGTTTAGGAGGTATTCTTGACCCAGCCCGCTCCCGCTTCCTATGGCGCGAAAGATATCCAGGTCCTTGAGGGCCTGGAAGCCGTTCGCCGCCGCCCCGGCATGTACGTCGGCGGCACCGACCTGAAAGCCCTGCACCACCTCATCTATGAAGTGGTGGATAACTCCATTGACGAAGCCCTGGCCGGGGTGTGCAACCAGATTACCGTTACCATTCACCCCGACAGCTCCGTGACCGTGCAGGACAACGGGCGAGGCATCCCGGTGGATATTCATCCCGAAAAGAAAAAATCCGCCCTGGAAGTGGTCATGACCATCCTGCACGCTGGCGGCAAGTTCGGCGGCGGTTCCTACAAGGTCTCCGGCGGCTTGCACGGCGTGGGCGTCTCGGCGGTCAACGCGCTTTCCGAGTGGTGCGAGGTGGAAGTGCGCCGCGACGGGCATGTCTACTTCCAGCGCTACCTGCGCGGCATCCCCCAGGAGCCGGTAAAAGAGATCGGCAAGTGCCCGCCCGATGAGACCGGCACGCGCACCACCTTCCGGTTTGATAAGGAAATCTTCAAAGAGGAAATTGACTATCGCTTTGAGACCATCGCCCAGCGCTTCCGCGAAATGGCCTTCGTCACCCGCAAGGTGATGATCAGTCTGGTGGACGAGCGCACCCCGATGCGCGAAATGTCTTTCTACTTTGAGGGCGGCATCATCTCCTTTGTTCGCTTCCTCAACCGCAACCGTGGCAAGCTGCATCCCGTCTTCGCCGCGGAAAAAGAGGTGGAAGGCATCAATATCGAAGCTGCCGTGCAGTACACCGATGCCTACTCTGAGTCGGTCTATTCCTTCGCCAACACCATCAACACCATCGACGGCGGCACGCACCTGACCGGTTTGCGCGCGGCCATCACGCGCGTGCTCAACGATTACTCGCGCCGCACCGGCCTGCTAAAAGACGCCGACCCCAACTTCACCGGCGACGACACGCGCGAAGGCATGACCGCCATCGTCTCCATCAAACACCCCGACCCGCAGTTTGAATCGCAGACGAAGGTCAAGCTGATGAACCCCGAGGTGCAGACCTATGTGCAGCAGGTGGTCGGCGAGGCCTTCGGCGCCTTCCTCGAAGAAAATCCCCAGGCGGCCAAGGCCATCGTCTCCAAATGCCTCACTTCGGCCCGCGCGCGCGACGCCGCCCGCAAGGCCCGCGATCTGGTCATTCGCAAATCTGCATTGGAATCGCTAACCCTGCCCGGTAAACTGGCCGACTGCTCGGAGCGCGACTCGAGCAAGACGGAAATGTACATTGTGGAAGGTGACTCGGCCGGCGGCTCGGCCAAGCAAGGCCGCGATCGTCACTTCCAGGCCATCCTGCCGCTGCGCGGCAAGATCCTCAACACCGAGCGCGCCCGCCTGGATAAAATCCTCTCCAACGAGGAAATCAAGGCCATGATTTCGGCCCTCGGCACCGGCATCGGCGACAATTTTGACGTCTCCAACTTGCGCTACGGGCGCGTCATCATCATGACGGATGCCGACGTGGACGGCGCACACATCCGCACCCTGCTGCTGACCTTCTTCTTCCGCTACATGCAGCCGCTGATCGAAAACGGGCACCTCTACATCGCCCAGCCGCCGCTCTACCGCATCGCCTACCGCAATCAGGTGCGCTATGCCTACACCGACGCCGACAAGGAAACCGTACTCAAAGAGCTGGGCGCCGGCGCCGAAAAAGCCAGCATCTCCCGCTACAAAGGTCTGGGCGAAATGAACCCGACGCAGTTGTGGGAAACGACGATGAACCCGGAAAACCGCACCCTGCTGCTGGTGACGGTGGAAGACGCCGCCGCCGCCGACCGCACCTTCGACATGCTGATGGGGGATGCCGTGCCACCGCG
>DAOUGY010000061.1:0-1557 GCA_034428975.1 Anaerolineaceae bacterium
CGTATCCAATGCCGCCGCCAGAATTTCCAGCTCCGGCAGTGGGATGGGAATTTCCCCGGCTTCATAGCGCCGTAGTTGGGGCTCCGGAATATCGGTTTGCTCAGCCAGGTCTTTTACAGCCACATTGCGCCGGGTGCGGTTGGCTCGCAGCGTAGTGCCAATAATTCGGTTGCGGATCTTGTTCAACTGCCGAATCTGCTCCACCTTTGCCGCATTATCCACTCCAGACAGGGTCTGCGCACTCCAAAAATGTTCCAACTGAATATCCAGGTAATACGCCAGCGCCTCCAGGTCGGGCAGTGAGGGCGGTCTGGCGCCAGCTTCGTATTGACGCAGGGTTTCTGGCTGGATTCCCATGGCGCGGGCACATTCTTCCACGCTGCGTTTGGCCGCCATCCGGGCGTCCTTGATCAAGACCCCCAGCTTGCGTGTTCGGATTTGTATGACTTTGTCGTTTGCGCTCATGGTTTTACGTCTCCGTTAACCTATTATAGCAAAGTTTTGGCCGCACCTGGCTACCGCCGCCCCATCATTCCGCTGAGATTGGCGCCAAACACTTCTGGCCCCAGCTTGAAGCCCGCCGCTTCCAGCCGCGGGCCAAAGAGCGGGCGAATCCCCGTCGGGCGCAGTTCACCCAGCACCTTGCCATCAGAACTCATCCCGGTTTGCTCAAACTTGAAAATATCCGTCATGGTAACCGTGTCGCCTTCCATCCCCGATACCTCGGTGATCGAAGTCACCTTGCGGCTGCCATCTTTGAGACGCGACTGTTGAACAATCAGGTCAATCGCCGCGGCAATCTGCTCACGCAAAACTTTCAGCGGCAGGTCCATCCCGGCCATCATACACATCGTTTCCAACCGAGAAATGGCATCGCGCGCGGTATTTGCGTGCAGTGTTGTCAGCGAACCATCATGCCCTGTGTTCATTGCCTGGAGCATATCCAGCGCTTCGCCGCCGCGCACCTCGCCGACCACAATCCGGTCAGGGCGCATACGCAGCGAGTTACGCACCAAATCGCGAATGGTGACCGCATGTTTGCCTTCCGAGTTCGGCGGCTTGGTCTCCATCCGCAGCACGTGATCCTGCTGCAGCCGCAGTTCTGCCGCATCTTCAATTGTCACAATACGCTCGTCTTCCGGAATGAACGACGAAAGCACGTTGAGCAGCGTTGTTTTACCAGAGCCCGTACCACCGGAGATGACAATATTCAACCGCGAGACCACGCATGCCCGCACAAAATCCGCCATCGGGCGGGTGATGGACCCAAACTGAATCAATTGCTCAACCGAAAGCTTGCCCTTTTGGAATTTTCGGATGGTAATCGATGGCCCATCAATCGCTACCGGCGCAATAACTGCATTCACGCGCGATCCATCGGGCAGGCGGGCATCCACGGTTGGGCTGTCGCCATCAATTCGGCGCCCCAACGGCAGGATGATCTTCTCAATCACCCGGATGACCGCGTTGTCGTCATCAAATGTCACATTAGTCTTGGTAATCTTGCCCTTCCGCTCAACATAGACCTTCTTCGGCCCATTCACCATCACTTCGGTG
>DAOUGY010000062.1:0-6619 GCA_034428975.1 Anaerolineaceae bacterium
GATGGCCAGGAATGGATTTGCCCACTTGACCTGGAAAAGCTCAAGGCCGTTTTGCTGGATGCGTTTCACACCGGCCCTTTGATGGATCTGAAGCGGAAGCCGCTTGAAGGGTTGAATCTGCCGGTGGAAAAGAATGATAAAAACGAACACCCTGGTCAATAATCGAATTTTAAACCGCCCAAGATATGAGCTCATCGAGGAGAACTCACTCATGCGAAAAGTTTGTATCGTAACCGTCGAACTGGCCATCCATGAAGAGGACCGTGAGCAAACATCGGCGACTGCCATGAGGCTTCTGGACCGTGTTGTCGTTCACGATAAACGCCTTGTCGACTTTCGCCTCAAAGGTATTGCCAACGATCCGCTCCCAATCATTGAAGTTCCAGAGGAAAATGAATACCAGGAGTTTGATGCCTGGCTCGGCCGCGACTATGATATTTGATGTGTAGTCTCCCCCACCAACCTCCAGCCTGCCACCCCGGCAGGCTGGCTGCGTTAAGGCGCCGGCTCTGCCGCCTGCCAGATCCAAATCGGGTCCCAATCCTCAAACGCATTCTGGCTCAGGTTCACCAGCCCGCTGCCGTCGGCGTTCATCCGCCAGATCTGGCGCTTGCCCGTCAGGCGGTCCGAACAGAATACGATCCGCCCGCCGTCGGGCGAGAAGGACGGGTGCGCGTCCACCTCCCAGGTGTTGTTGGTCAGCACCCGCTCTTCCTGCGTGAGCAAATCCATCACCGCAATCTCACTTCGGTCGCCGTTCTGCGCGGTATACGCCAGGTGCGCGCCGTCCGGCGCCCAGGCCGGGTCCAACGCGCGCTGCGCCGGATGCTGCAACTGCCAGATCCAGCCGCCCGCCGCGCTGTACAGGAAGATCGCCTGGCGGCCCGCGGCGTAGTCGCTGTAGGCCACCCACTGCCCGTCCGGCGAGACGGCGCGCTGTTTCAACGCCTGCTGGTAATGGGTGAGGATATTGGGGTCCTCCTGCACGCGCTGCGCCGCGCCGCCCTCCGGCGGCATCAGGTACAGCGCCTCGTCGCCGTCGCGGTTGGACGTGAACAGAATCATCCCGTCGAAGTTGGCCGCGGGCAGCGGCGTGGGCGTGGGCTGCGGCACGGGCGTGTTTTGCGGCACGCCCGGCGTGGGCGTCAGATAGGCGCTCAAGCCCTCGGGCAAATGGCGCAGCGGCGGACAGGTGGATTGGATCTCCACCCGTCGCGGCTGCCCGGCGTACCCACCCGTGTTCCACGCCAGCAGGGCCACGCGCGGCACCGCGCGCGTACTGCCCAACGAGAAGGTCTGGCGCAGCCAGCCGCTGGTCAGCGTGCCCGAATCGTACACCGCCCGCCCGTCCACCTCCAAACGCACGCGGCTGATCGGGAAGCGCCCGTTGGTGGAATCCCACACCTGAAAGGCCAGCACGGCCTGCCCGTCGCCGCCGCATTCCTGCACCGCCAGCGCCATGCCCAGGTCCTCCGGCCCGCCGGGGGTCGGCTCCGCCTTCGCATCCAGCGGCGGCTTAATCCACACCGGGTCCCAGTCGTTGTGCTGCCCGTCGCTGATGCGCCGTGCGGCGCCGGTTTTAAGGGTCAGTACCCACAACTGGCGCAGACCCTGCTCGCTGGTCCAGTACACCAGCTCGCTGCCGTCCGGCGACCAGCTGGGGTGACGGCTGGGCGCGCCCTCGTGGTGAATCAACAGGCGATCGCTTCGCCGTTGCACGTCGAACAGGTGAATGTCCTCCACGTCGCCCAGCACCGAGGCGTAGGCCACATATTTTCCGTCCGGCGACCAGGCCGGTTCCAGATCTTCGCCGTAATTTTGGATGAAATTTTCCGTCCAGCCGGTGGCGATCTGACGCAGCGCCAGATCAGTGCCGTAGGCCGGACTGCCCGGCATTTGCGCGTACAGCGAGCAGCAGCCGTCAGGCGAGGCGGCATCGCGCAGCACGGCGTTGCGGTAGATCTCGCCGCCGCTCAACGTGCCCACGCTCTGCCCGTCGGCGTCCATCACGTAATACCCCTCGCCGCGGTCCGAGCGAAACACAATCCTGCCCACCGGCGGGGCTTCGGCGGCGGACGCGGATGTGGGCGTGACCAGCGCCGGCAGCGGGCTTTCCGTCGGGCGATTGGCCAGGGTAAGGACCAGCAGCACGGCGGTGCACACCAGCGCCAGCGCCCCGCTCACCCACGCGCGGCGGCGCCCGGCGTCATCGGGGGCGGGCGGCTCACCGAGCATAATCTTCCTCGTCGCGGCTGTCCTCGCCGCGCCGCCGCGCCGACGAATATTCGTAGCGCAGCGCGTTGGAGATGGGCAAAATGGCGCGCACGCCGCCGCCGCCCTGTGAATAGATCAGCGGTTGGCCGGCTTCCACCGCCAGCTTGACCATGCTGTCCAGGTCTTCCATTTGAATGGTTTGCTGGCCGGGCATTTCCGGCGGGATGGCGCGTGTATGCACCAGCATGCCGCGCAGTTTGCGCTCGGCGCGGGTCAGCTCGCGCTGCCAGGCCGGCGAGGCGCGGCGGCGGTCCTGCGCCGACCACAGGGTGTTGATCATGAAGTACAGCGCCGCCAGCAGCAGGGCGCTGGACGCCCATCGCGCGTAGGCCAGTTGCGGGCGGGCCAGCGCGGCGGTCTCGGTGATGCCACCGGCGCTGCTGCCAGAGAGGGCCGAGGCCGTCTTGAGGATGCCGTTCTCATTGTCAAACACAATCGTCTGGCTGAATGGCTGGCGCACCGCGCCGTACCCCGATTGCACCTGCGGCAGCACCTCCACCGTGATGCGAATCTCCGGGCGGCCCACGTCGGCGTCGGTTTCCTCCTGCACCTGGTCAAAGTATTCCAGCATCTGGCGCACCGGCACCGCCATCTCCACGGTGAAGTCATCCAGCGCGGTGCGCGTGTCGGGCACGGTGATGAAATTGCGTTCCCACACCTCCGGCACGTTCATCGTCACCGAAGCGCGGTAGACGAACATCGTTTCCTGGGCGGGCGTAGAGCCTTCGTACTGGTAGCGGTAACTGACGATCATCGTATCGACCAGGCGCGCAAAAATAATGCTCTGATCGGTCTGTTCGGTGCTGGATGTGAGCGAGTTGGGGATCAGGTGCAGGCGATAATTCCAGTCGCCGTTCTGGCGGTAACTGTACAACGAGCGGGTGGTCTGTTCCTGCAGCGGGGTCAGAAACGCCCAGAGGAACACGCCCAGGGCCAGCAGCAACATGCCGCCCTTCAAGGCCACCAGCGCGGGGCGTTCGGCGCTGGAGAAATCCCGCAAAAAAGCCGCCGCGCCGGCCAGCCAATCGCCCAACGCACGGCGCGCGCGCACCGTCCAGGGCGGCGCTCCGCCGGGGGCGTTTTCACTGCCGGCCGGCGGCGCAGTCTCTGGATGTTCATTTTGAGGATCGGTGCTCATTGATACGCCCCTCCCTGCTCCACCCCACACGTGCAGCCGTTACGGCTGCTTCACCGGCGGCCCGGGGGTGGCCGTCGGCGCGCGGATCACCATTTCCACCTGGCGCTGCGTCACCAGGTACGACCCCGTCCAGCGCGCGGTGATGCCAAAAACCGGGTGATAGGTGCCCGGCGTGGGCGCACTAACCAGCGTCAGCTCCACCGTTTGCGAATCACCACTGCGCAGCCCCCCGCCCGATTGGATCTTTTGAATCGTCTCACAGTCGCTCAGGCATTCCACATCGACTTTGAGCAGCTTTTCTTTTTTGTTATTGGTGAAGGTGAACAACGACAGGCGTTTGGCGTCGCCGGCCACCGCGCGCACGTCGTGGATCTTCAACCCCAGCAAGGCGGATTTGTCGTCGGACACGCTGCCGCCCAAACTGCGACTCAAACTGACGCTGCTCAAACCGGTGATTCCGGCGATGAGCAACGCAATCAGCACAAAGAGAGTCACAAACAACACAACCTTGCGCACAGTTCGCCTTCCCTTCCGCGGCCTACTTGCGCTGGTAGGCGATGACCTCATCCGGCCCGAGCAAACGATACAACAGCAGGCACGGCAGCAGGATGACCAGCGCGATGACAGGCAGCGGCAAAAACGGATGCACTTTGAACAGTGCAACCATGACGGCGGCCGGTAGCAGCGGTGCGTAACGGTAGATGTGAATGTCGGCGGTATAGTTGCCGGTGGCGCGCGGCGCGGTGAAGTTCAGCTCAATCTGGCGCGTTTCGCCGGATGCCAGCAGCATCCAGCGAAAGACAGAATCGGGGTTGGCTGCCGGTGCGTCGATGAGCACATATTGCGGAAGCCAGCCGCGGTTTTCCAGTTCCAGAACGCGGCCAAACACGCGCTGCGGATAGACGATACTATTATTATCCACCGCCTGACGCAGAATCCAATAATCAAATTGCACGGTTTCGTGCTGCAATATCATTGCGGCCAGGGCCAGCACAAAGAAAATGGCCAGCGCCGGCAGCAAAATCTGGCGGGCACGCACCGCGCGGCGCGTGCGCGCCCGGCGGCGTTTGGCGTTGCGCTGCTCATCCAGGATCGACGCCGTGCCCAGCAGCACCATCGCGGCGATCACCGCCAGTTGATTGCGGCGCAGCACGTTTTGCACCCAGTTCAGCGCCGCGCCCGCGTGCGGGATGACCAGCGGCCTGCCCTGCAGCGTCACCACCTCGCCGCTGATCTGCGCCATCTGCACCGGCGGTTCGCCACCGTCCTGGTCGCTGAAGGGGCTGTTATCACCCCGCGTGGTCAGCCCCGCCGGTGACATCGCCACCACGCGGTGCACCAGGTAGCCGCGCTGCGGCGAGTGATACACGATGATGTCGCCCGTCTCAATGTTCACCAAAAAGCGCGGCGCAATGAAAAACAGATCGCCCACGCGCAGGGTGGGCAGCATGCTGTCGGTAATGGGATAAGAGAATAGAATCGGCTGCCGGGTGAGCGAGCCAAAGGCCAGCGTGCTCAACACCAGCACCAGCGATAGAATCCAAACGGCGTTTAGGATCTTGCCGGCCGCGGACATACCGGAGTTGGATACCCCGCTTTCAAAATGATTGGAAAGGCGCTTTCCCGTGCCTCGAAAGAATGCGCCGGCCGGAGCTTTCCCCCAGTCCGGCCGGCGCAATGCAAACGTCTATTCCGCCAGTATGGTGATTTCGCAGTCGATCGAGTCGCCCTTTTCCAGGCCGCGCGCATCCAGGTAGATGCCAAAGCTCCAACTGGAGCCCACGGTGATGAGCGGCTTGTTGGGCTGGCCATCGGCAAAGCCGTCGACATCCGGCGCGTTCCCTCCCCAGTAGAACTTGCAGCGCCAATTGTCCGACTCAAACCATACGTTCAAATCCCCGGTGCCCAGGTTGGTGAGCATAAACATGGCCGAAAACCAGTTTTCGGAATCGGGGTTGATGCCCTTGCCCCCGGCCGAATTGGCGCCGATTTTGAAGGTCACGCGGCCCGCCGGATCGGTTTTAACATAATCACCGTTGGGCCCAATGGGAGTGAATTTGAGGTAGGGATAGCCGGTGTCCATGCGGACATTGGCTTCCACCGAGCGATGATACAGCTTGGCAGCACTGAGCGCGCCCGATCCGATCGTAGCGGCGACCAGTCCGAGCATGACGACAAGGACAATCACTTTCTTCATACGGTCCCTCCGGTAAACAGCAAATTTCATCGCGGCAATCCGGATGATGGAGCGTTCAACCTGCTGTTTTGCCCTGCTTCCCCCGGTGGTGAGACCGTTTTGGTTAAGGGTATCCCCGTGCCTGCTTGTCCGGCGGCGGCTATGGCGGAGCCAACCCGGCCGGCGGTTTTCTGCTCTGGAATCACTATAGCATAAAGCCAATTGGGGATTGTATTAAGAAAATCTTGGAATAGAATGAAAGTCCTTCCACAGATGCACACGGATTAAAGAATACACGACCCCGTCTCTTCGTACGGGCACGGCAGCGGCCATCGCCGCCCCCGGCGAAGAGAAAGGTTTTCTACACATGAGAAGCGGAGTAGGAATCGAAACCATTCCTCTGCCGCCCGGCAATCTTCCTGGCGCAGCGTAAACGGTCTGCGGGCAACCATCAAGTAATCAACCAGGAATAAATCACATCCTCCCAGGCGTTCAACAACAAGCCAAACGCCACCTGCCCCGGATACAACAGGTACGGCGTGCCCGGCCCCCATTTGACTGCCGTGGTGCCCTTCCACCAGGGGAACACCGCAGGCGTCATCGTGTGCAGGAAGAAAACGTGATCTTCCAGATTGGTGATCTTGTAGATGGCCGAATCGCCCTTGGTGCGTAAAATCAACGTTTCGCCACTCTTGCGTTCCGTATTTTCTTTGACAGGCGACAGAGTGAAGAAGCGCGTCTCGCCGGGCTGCAGCGTACCCTGATGATTTTCGATGTAGTTTCCGGCATTATCCGCGCCGCACAGGTATATCTCCACCGCACTCGTACCGGGAACATGGATACACTCCACCTTCACGCTGGGCATCTGCATTTTCAGGCCATCGATGACACGCGCCAGCTTGGCAATCTCCTCAAACGGAAAATCCAGGTCGTCCATAGTTGCCCTCCGTGCAATTAAAAAGCCTCCAGACAGGTGTCTGAAGGTTTGCCATGTGAACCGCCGCCCAATGAGAACCGGAAACCAGCAGTTC